>NZ_JBEZFS010000020.1:0-124829 GCF_040649575.1 Nonomuraea sp. NPDC048916 | reverse complement strand
AGCCATATGTTACGCATATGGCTAGACACGTGTCGCACGTTTGGCGGCAGAGGCGGGACGAGCGCGGCCACCGGAGAATCCGCGGCCGGGCGTCCGTGCGACGCCGGAGGGCGGCGGGTGCCTCCCCGCCGAAGCCGATGCGCCGGTCGGGGGACACGCCGACGATGGCCCGGTCGGAGCCGAGGGCGTGCACGAAGGAGTCGCCCGCGCCGCGGGCCGTGACGTAGCCGAGCCTGGCGTCGGCGCCGACGGTCTCGCCGCCCGCGCGTTTCACGGCCGCGAGCGCGTCGGCCTGCCTGCCGTTGGCGTAAAAGACGAGGTACTCACCGTTCGGCGTGCCGGCCGATTGGCCGGTGGGGGTGCCGCTGGGGGTGCCGGTCGAGGCGGCGGTCCGGGTGGCGGCCGACCCGGCGGGGGTGCCGGTGGATCCGCAGCCGGCCAGCGAGGCCGCTGTGGCCACGGCTGCGAGGCAGGTAACGACGCGCCGCATTCTTCCCCCATTCCTTGCCAATCACAAAAAAGCGCATCTTCCCGACAGTCATCGGGTGATGCAACCGAGTGGTTCGGTTCCTGTCAATTTATGGCAGAGCTGACAGAATGCTGACATTGACGTAGATCATCAGGAATGTAACAAGGATAGGGTCAAGCCTTCCGAGGGCCCCGCGGCGCCGGGCCGAGCGAACCGGTCTGGTTCAACGACCCGCGCCGGCGTCAGGGGCTGCACCAGGACGATCACCCTGCCCGTACACGGAACGCCCGCCCGGAGAGAATCCAGGCGGGCGCTCGCGGCGGCTCGTCAGACGAGCGGTCGCGCGGTCGGCGGGATCGGGTACGGCAGGGCCGTCTCGCCGGTCAGGTAGCGGTCGACGCCGGAGGCGGCGGCGCGGCCCTCGGCGATGGCCCAGACGATCAGCGACTGGCCGCGGCCCATGTCACCGGCCGTGAAGACCCCCTCGACCTTGGACATGTACGTCTTGTCGCGTGAGACGTTGCCCCGGGCGTCGTAGAAGCCGTCGCCGGCCACCTCCGCCAGGTCCTCCAGCAAGGGACCCTTCTCGGGACCGAGGAAACCCATCGACAGCGTCACCAGCTCCGCCGGGATCTCCCGCTCGGTGCCGGGGACGGGCCTGAAGCCGTTCTGCGGGCCCTCGACGTCGACCAGGCGCAGCGCGCGGACCTTCCCGGACGCGTCGCCGACGAACTCCACGGTCGAGACCGCATACACCCGCCGGCCGCCCGCGTCCTCCAGCTCCTCGTGCGCGCTCTCCGTCTTGAACAGGATGGGGTACGTCGGCCACGGCTGGCCACCGGGCCGGGAGGCGGGCGGCTGGGGCATGATCTCCAGCTGGGTGACCGACGCGGCGCCCTGCCGGATGGCCGTGCCGATGCAGTCGGCGCCGGTGTCGCCACCGCCGATCACCACCACGTGCTTGCCCTTGGCCGAGATCGGCGACTCGCGCAGGTCGCCCTCCTGCACTTTGTTGGACAGCGGGAGGTACTCCATCGCCTGGTGGATGCCGCCGAGGTCACGTCCGGGCACCGGCAGGTCACGCCACCGGGTGGCGCCGCCGGCCAGCACCACGGCGTCGAACCGCTCGCGCAGCTCGGCGGCCGTGAGGTCGATGCCGGCGTTGACGCCGGTGCGGAACTCGGTGCCCTCGGCCCGCATCTGGGCCAGCCGGCGGTCGATGTGCCGCTTCTCCATCTTGAACTCGGGGATGCCGTAGCGCAGCAGGCCGCCGACGCGGTCGGCGCGCTCGAACACCACCACGTCGTGACCGGCCCTGGTGAGCTGCTGCGCGGCGGCGAGCCCGGCGGGGCCGGAGCCGACGACGGCGACGCGCTTGCCGCTCTTGCGGGAGGGCGGCTGCGGGACGACCCAGCCCTCGGCGAACGCGCGGTCGATGATCTCCACCTCGACCCGCTTGATCGTCACCGGATCGGAGTTGATGCCGAGCACGCAGGCCGCCTCGCACGGAGCCGGGCAGAGCCTGCCGGTGAACTCCGGGAAGTTGTTCGTGGCGTGCAGCCGCTCGATCGCCTCACGCCAGTCGGCGCGGTGGACGAGGTCGTTCCACTCGGGGATGAGGTTTCCGAGCGGGCAGCCGTTGTGGCAGAAGGGGATGCCGCAGTCCATGCAGCGGGCCGCCTGCTTGGTCAGCTTGTCCGGCGGGAAGTCCTGGTAGACCTCGCGCCAGTCGCCGATGCGGACGTCCACGGGGCGGCGCGCGGGCAGCTCCCGGTCGTGCGTGAGAAAACCCTTGGGATCAGCCATCGGATACGCCTCCCTTGTCGCTGAAGATGGTTCGTGTCACTGAAGCCGCCCTTGCCGCAGAAGCCGCCCTTGCCGCTGAGGACGCCCGGCGCGGGCCGCGGCGCGGCTCGTCACGGCGCGTCATGACTGGACCGCGGCCGCCATGACGGCCTCGTCGATGTCGCGGCCTTCGAGGCGGGCCGCCTCGGCGGCCCGCAGGACCCGCTGGTAGTCGGTCGGCATGATCTTGCCGAACCGGCCGAGCGCGGCGTGCCAGTCGGCGAGCAACTCCTTGGCCACCGGCGAGCCGGTCTCGGCGAAGTGCTTCTCGACCGTCTCACGCAGGAACTCGCCGTCCTGCTCGGTGGGCTCCTCGATGGCGACCATCTCGCGGTTGACGCGTTCGGGCCTGAGGTCGAGCAGGTAGGCGATGCCGCCGGACATGCCCGCCGCGAAGTTGCGGCCGGTCGGGCCGAGCACCACGGTCTTGCCGCCGGTCATGTACTCGCAGCCGTGGTCGCCGACGCCCTCGACGACCGCGGTGGCGCCGGAGTTGCGCACGCAGAACCGCTCGCCGACGACGCCGCGGATGAACACCTCGCCGGACGTCGCCCCGTAGAGGGCGACGTTCCCGGCGATGATCTGGCCGTCCAGCGGGGCCTCGTCGTACGGACGGACCGTGATGCGCCCGCCCGACAGGCCCTTGCCCAGGTAGTCGTTCGCGTCGCCGGTGAGCCGCAGGGTGATGCCGCGCGGGATGAACGCCCCGAACGAGTTGCCGGCCGAGCCGGTGAACCCGAGGTCGATCGTGTTGTCCGGCAGGCCCGCGCCGCCGTAGCGCTTGGTGACCTGGTGGCCGAGCATGGTGCCGACCGTGCGGTTCACGTTGCGGATGGGCAGCTCCAGGGTGACCGGGGTGCCCTGGTTGAGGGCGCCCTCGGCGAGCTGGATCAGCGTGTTGTCGAGCGCGTGCCGCAGACCGTGGTCCTGCTCGACCGTGCGGTGCAGCGGCGTGCCCGCCGGCAGCTCCGGCAGATGCAGGATCGGCGACAGGTCGAGGCCACTGGCCTTCCAGTGGTTCTCGGCGGCCGACACGTCGAGCAGCTCGACGTGCCCGATGGCCTCGTCGAGCGAGCGGAAGCCCAGCTCGGCGAGGTATTCGCGGATCTCCTCGGCGATGAACTCGAAGAAGTTGACCACGAACTCGGGCTTGCCGGTGAAGCGCTTGCGCAGCTCGGGGTTCTGCGTGGCGACGCCCACCGGGCAGGTGTCGAGGTGGCAGACGCGCATCATGACGCAGCCCGACACCACCAGCGGAGCCGTGGCGAAGCCGTACTCCTCGGCGCCGAGCAGCGCCGCGATGACCACGTCGCGCCCGGTCTTGAGCTGGCCGTCGACCTGCACCACGATGCGGTCGCGCAGTCCGTTGAGCAGCAGCGTCTGCTGCGTCTCGGCCAGGCCGAGCTCCCACGGCGCGCCCGCGTGCTTGAGCGAGGTGAGCGGCGAGGCGCCGGTGCCGCCGTCGTGCCCGGAGATGAGCACCACGTCGGCGTGCGCCTTGGACACGCCCGCCGCGACCGTGCCGACGCCGACCTCGGCCACGAGCTTGACGTGCACGCGCGAGTCGGGGTTGGCGTTCTTCAGATCGTGGATGAGCTGGGCCAGGTCCTCGATCGAGTAGATGTCGTGGTGCGGCGGCGGCGAGATGAGGCCGACGCCGGGCGTGGAGTGCCGGGTCTTGGCGATCCACGGGTAGACCTTGTGGCCGGGCAGCTGGCCGCCCTCGCCGGGCTTGGCGCCCTGGGCCATCTTGATCTGCAGGTCGGCGGCGTTGACCAGGTATTCGCTGGTGACGCCGAACCGGCCGGAGGCCACCTGCTTGATGGCGCTGCGCCGGGTCTCGTCGTAGAGGCGCTCGGGGTCCTCGCCCCCCTCCCCGGTGTTGGACTTGCCGCCGAGCCGGTTCATCGCGATGGCGAGCGTCTCGTGCGCCTCCATCGAGATCGAGCCGTACGACATCGCCCCGGTGGAGAAGCGCTTGACGATCTCGGAGACCGGCTCGACCTCCTCGATCGGGACCGGCGTCCTGCCCTGCTTGAACGTGAACAGCCCGCGCAGCGTCATCAGCCGCTCGGCCTGGGAGTCGACCTGCTCGGTGTATTCCTTGAAGATCTCGTAGCGGCGGGTCCTGGTGGCGTGCTGCAGCTTGAAGACGGTCTCGGGGTTGAACAGGTGCGGCTCGCCCTCGCGCCGCCACTGGTATTCGCCGCCGACCTGGAGCTTGCGGTGGGCGTTGGCCGCCCGCGGGTAGGCGTGGCGGTGCCGCTCGGCGGTCTCGCGGGCCAGCACGTCGAAGCCGACGCCGCCGAGCCGCGAGGTGGTGCCGGTGAAGCAGGCGTCGATGACCTCCTGGCTCAGGCCCAGCGCCTCGAAGATCTGCGCGCCGGTGTAGGAGGCGACGGTCGACACGCCCATCTTCGACATGACCTTGATGACGCCCTTGCCGTACGCCTTGATCAGGTTGCGCACCGCCTTGTGCTTGTCGTCGACCTGCAGGACACCGGTGTCGACCAGGTCCTCGACGGTCTCGATCGCGAGGTAGGGGTTGACCGCGCCCGCGCCGTAGCCGATGAGCAGCGCCATGTGGTGGCACTCGCGCGCCTCGCCGGTCTCGATGACGAGGCCGATCTTGGTGCGGGTCTTCTCCTGGATCAGGTGGTGGTGCACGGCGCCCGTGAGCAGCAGCGACGGGATGGGCGCGAGCGCGGCGGAGGAGCCGCGGTCGGACAGCACGATGATCCGCGCGCCGTCGGCGATCGCCTGGGACACCTCGGCGCGGATCTCCTCCAGGCGGTGCAGCAGCGCCTCGCCGCCGCCGGACACCTGGTAGAGGCCGGAGACCACATGCGGGTGGAATCCGGGCAGGTCGTGCTCGTCGTTGATGTGGATGATCTTGGCGAGCTCGTCGTTGTCGATCACCGGGTACGGCAGGACGAGCTGGCGGCAGGACGTGGGCCCCGGGTCGAGCAGGTTGCCCTCGGGCCCGATCACGCTGGCCAGCGAGGTCACCAGCTCTTCACGGATGGCGTCCAGCGGCGGGTTCGTGACCTGCGCGAACAGCTGCGTGAAGTAGTCGAACAGAAGCCTCGGCTTCTCGCTCAGCACCGCTACGGGCGTGTCGGTGCCCATGGAGCCGATCGGCTCGACGCCGGTCCTGGCCATCGGCGACAGGATGACGCGCAGCTCCTCCTCGGTGTAACCGAAGGTCTGCTGGCGCCTGACGAGCGCCTCGTGGGTGGGCACCTCCCGCTGCCGCGCGGGCAGCTCCTCGAAGCGCACCAGCCCGGCGTGCAACCAGTCCTCGTACGGCTGGGCGGCGGCGAGCTCGGCCTTGATCTCGTCGTCCTCGATGATCTTGCCGCGGGCGGTGTCGATGAGGAACATCCGGCCGGGCTGCAGGCGGCCCTTGCGGACCACGTCACCGGGCTGGAAGTCGAGCACGCCGGCCTCGGAGGCCAGCACGACCAGGCCGTCGGCGGTGACCCAGAAGCGGCCGGGGCGCAGGCCGTTGCGGTCGAGGACGGCTCCGGCCAGGGTGCCGTCGGTGAACGTGATCGAGGCGGGTCCGTCCCAGGCCTCCATCATCGAGGAGTGGAACTCGTAGAAGGCCCGCCGGGCGGGGTCCATCTCGGTGTGGTTCTCCCACGCCTCGGGGATCATCATGAGCACGGCGTGCGGCAGGCTCCGGCCGCCGATGTGGAGCAGCTCCAGGACCTCGTCGAAGGAGGCGGTGTCGCTCGCATCCGGGTCACAGATGGGGAAAAGTCGTGACAAATCGCCCGGGATGTGGGCCGACTCCAGCATCGCCTCACGGGCCCGCATCCAGTTGCGGTTGCCCTTGACCGTGTTGATCTCGCCGTTGTGCGCGATGTAACGGTAGGGATGGGCCAGCGGCCAGCTCGGGAACGTGTTGGTCGAGAAGCGCGAGTGCACCAGCGCGATCGCGGTCTCGTAGCGCTCGTCGGACAGGTCGGGGAAGAACGGCTCGACCTGCTCGGGGGTGAGCATCCCCTTGTAGACGATGGTCCGGGAGCTGAGCGAGGGGAAGTAGACGTCCACCTCGTGCTCGGCCCGCTTGCGCAGGCAGAACGCCAGCCGGTCGAGCTCCGGCCCCGACTCGTCACCGGGACCGGCCACGAACAGCTGCATGAAGTGCGGCATGACGGCCCGGGCGCTCGGCCCCGGCAGGGCGCGGTCGACCGGCACCTCGCGCCAGCCCAGCACCCGCAGGCCCTCTTCGGCGGCGATCTCCTCGATCATCTCGATGCCGATGCGGCGGGCCTCGTCGTCGATCGGCAGGAAGGCCATGCCCGCGGCATAGCGTCCGGCCTCCGGCAGCGGGAAGTCCACGCTCGTGCGCAGCAGCGTGTCGGGGATCTGCGTGAGGATCCCGGCTCCGTCTCCGGTGTCCGGCTCGCTACCCTTGGCCCCCCGATGATCCAGGTTGAGCAGCGCCGTCAGGGCCTTCGCCACGATCCCGTGCCCCCGGCGGCCCGCGACGTCGGCGACCATGGCCACACCGCAGGCATCATGCTCGTTGGCGGGGTGATAGAGGCCCTGAGGCTCGGGGAACCCGAGGTGGGCAGCAGGCATTGAATCCCTCCCGTCGTCATCGTCTGTCTGAGACTGCTCTACAGGCGGGGACGACGTTGGCCCTGCTGCGTGTTGTGGGTAGAGGGTACATCACCCTGTCGGAATGGTGCCCACCACGTCCGTATTGCGAACCTTGCCGCCATCCCGACATTCGGCCCTATATGTTCCAAACGCCGGGATATGTGACCGGAATTCCCCGGCCTTCCTCCCGATAGGGTTGGTTCCATGGAGCCAGGAGGCGTCGAACACCTGCTCGTCGAGGCCGGCGCCGACAGCAGGCGGCTCAGGCACGCGCTGACACTCCTCTGCGACGGTCAGTGGTGGGCCCTGGCCGATCTGGTGCGCGAGACGGCCACCTCACGGCGGACGATCGAAGCCCTGCTGCGCGAGGTGGAGCTGGAGCGGTCCGGAGACCGGTTCCGGGTGCCGCTCACCCACACGCCCGGCTACCAGCACCTGCTGGCCATGGCCCCGCCGCCGGAGGATCCGGTGGCCCACCTCGTCCCCCACTACCGCCACGTGCTGGAGCGCCTCGAGGAGCTGGTCGCCAAGGCCCCGCGCGGTCGTCACGTCCTCGACCACGTCGCGGCGACGCCCGAGACCGTGCTGCGCAGGGCCCTGCTGCTCGGCGCCCGGTTCTGGCTGCCGGGCTCCCGCCTGCTGTGCGTCGGCGACCACGACCTGACGTCCCTGGCCGTCAAACTGGTCCACCCCGAGGCCGACGTCACTGTCGTCGACATCGACGAGCGCATCCTGGCCTACATCGACGAGCAGGGCCTGGGCGTCCGCACCCGCTGGGCCGACCTGCGGCTCGGCCTGCCGCCGTCGGCCGCCGACCACGACCTGGCGATCACCGACCCGCCCTACACCCCCGAGGGGGTGGGCCTGTTCGTCGCCCGCGCGATCGAGGGCCTCAAGCCCGGCGGGCGCGTCGCGCTGGCCTACGGCGCCAGCGAGCGCACCCCCGCACTGGCCCTGAAAGTGCAGAGCTCGCTGGCCGACCTCAACCTCGTCTACGAGGCCATCTATCCCGACTTCAACCGCTACTTCGGGGCCGAGGCCATCGGCTCCGCGGCCGACCTCTACCTCCTGTGCCCCACCGGCAAGACCCGTCCCGCCGTAGCCGCCCGTCTCGACCGCCTGTCCACCGCCATCTATACCCAGGGGCCCCAGTCGGTCGAGTCGGCCCCGGCTCCCCTCCCGTCTGCGGCCGTGGACACCGACCTGCTGGTCGGCGAGTGGCCCAAGGAGCTCACCCAGCCGCGGGTAAAACTCTCGACATGGCTGGCCAAACCCCACGCGACCGCGCCGGCCCGGGTGGCCATCGCCATCCCCGCCGGCCTGGAGGCCGCCCTTCCGCGCCTCCTGCTCGCCACCCGGGCTCGTCACGTGCGGGTGCTGCCGGCCGACCTGCCCCCGCTGCCCGAGGTGCTGTCCGCCGTCTACACGTGCACGCCCGTCGAGGGCGGTCTCGACGCCGTACGCCTTCCGCGGCCCGAGGGCGACGCCGACCTGGTGCTGCGCCGGATCCTCGACAACGGCCACGGCAAGCTGGCCAACACCTGGCGCGAGGGCCTCATCGCGGTGGCCCGCGGCCAGGGCACCACGCTCACCAAGAACGAAGCCCGCGCCCTGATCCGCCAGGTGGCCCCCTGGTCGGAGGCGCTCACCCCGCTGGAGGCGCCGCTGCACCGCCTGGCCGGCCTCCGTGCCGAGGTCGCCACGACGGTCGCCGCCCTGTCGGGCACGACCTGACGCCCGCGCGTCAGCCGGCGGCCAGCACCCGCGACTGCACCACGTGGCCCAGCCGGTCGAGGGCGATGAGAGACGTGACCAGCTCCGTGCCGGCCTGCGGCCCGCCGGCCCCGGCCCAGCTGACCGTGACGTAGTGGCCCAGCGCGCGCACCGCCGCCCGGCTGTGCTTCGGGTCGAAGGAGACGGCCTGGCGTACGAAGCCGTCCTTGGCGAGCGCGGCCACCAGGGCGTCGGCGGAGCGGCCGTCGGGCAGGTTGAAGATGACGAACTGGCCGGCCCCCGAAGGGCCCGTGTAGGTGGCCCGCAACGCCTGCGTGCAGCCCGAGGCCGCGGCGCCCCACAGCGCCTCGTCGCAGTCGGCGAGCTGCTCGGCCGACACCCGGTTGAGCGGGCCCAGCGTCCGGGTGGCGGGCGTGAAGACCTCGTCCAGGGTCAGCGGCGCGGCGTCCGCCTGGCGGGAGTCGATGACCGCGTAGAGGGCCGACGTGGGCTCCGCCCTGAAGACGGCCGGCCGGGGCTGGTCGTGGCCCAGGAGCAGCCAGGCGCCGGCGGCCGCCACGCCGAGCCCGGCGGTGGCGGCCAGCACGATGGCGAGGCGGCGCCGCATCAGGCCCTCGGCCCCGTGATCGTGACGACCCGCCGGTAGACGGCCTTCTCGGCGCCCCGGAGGGTCAGCGCCAGCGACACGTAGTCGTCCTTGGCCGTGGGCTCCGCGCCGTCGGCCCTGCCGATCCAGACCAGCCCCACATAGTGGCCCAGCGCGTAGCCGCCGCCCTCGGTGTGACCGCCCGAGGGGAAGGACACCTGGCCGCTTTCCAGCAGGCGGGTCCAGCCGCCCCGGTAACCGGTCTTCAGCGTCTCGACGAGTGCGTTCGCGGCCTGGCCGTCGCGGAGGTTGAGCAGGGTGTACTGGCCGACGTAGCGGCCGTCGGCGCTGGTGTAGACGCCGCGCGCCGCCTGGCTGCACTCGGCGTCGGCCACCGCGTCGAGCAGCTCCTGGCCCCAGAGGGCGGCGGCGCAGTCGGTGTCGAGCTTGCGCGCGACGAGCTTGAGCGTGAGCCTCTTCTCGCCGGTGAGCGTCTTCTGGCCGAACACCTCCTTCTGGGTGAGCGGCTTGCCGTCCTTGGCCCGGTCGGTGATCGGGTCGAACAGCTTGGGCGACGGCCAGCCGTGGTAGACCTCCGGGATCACCACGTCGGTGCCGAACATGGCCGCGCTGGCCCGCCGCTCGGGAACGTACTCGCCGAGCGAGGCCGCGAACGCGACGAACCCGAACGCCACGGCGATGACGCCCACCACCGAGGTGATGACGACCAGGAGTTTCTGCCGCTCGGGCGGCACTCCCCAGTCGGTGAGCAGCGGCAGCTGCCAGTCGGAGCGCGGAGTGCGGCGCCGCTTGCGCGCGGGCGGTTTCTGGCCGGTGCGCTGGGCCTGTCTCGGGCCGCTCACAGCCCCGACGCCCCGATCAGGCTGCCCAGCCCGTAGGTGAGCGCGGCCGCGAGCGCGCCGACGACCAGCTGGCGCAGGCCGGAGTACCACCAGGTGCGCGCCGTCACCGCCGACACGAGCGCCCCCGCGCCGAACAACGCCACGCAGGAGACGATCGCCGACAGCCACAGGCTCGTGACGCCGAACAGGTAGGGCAGGAGCGGCAGGATCGCCCCCACGGAGAACGACAGGAACGACCAGACCGCCGCCAGCCTCGGCGAGGGCAGGTCGTGCGGGTCGATGCCCAGCTCGTTGCGGGTGTGGACCTCCAGGGCCTGCTCGGGGTCGCGCGAGATCTGCTCGGCCACCCGGCCCGCGAGCTCGGGCTGGACGCCCTTGTCGACGAGATCCCGGGCCAGCTCGGCCCGCTCGTCCTCGGGGTTGCGCTCGAGCTCACGCCGCTCGACGGCGATCTCCGCCAGGGCGAGCTCGCGCTGGCTGGCCACCGAGACGAACTCGCCGCCCGCCATGGAGAACGCGCCCGCCGCCAGCCCGGCGACGCCGGCCAGGGCGATGACCTTGGTGTTGGCGGTGCCGCCCGCGACGCCGGCGATGAGCGCGAAGTTGGACACCAGGCCGTCCATCGCGCCGAACACCGACGGCCGCAGCCAGCCGCCGGTCACGTCGCGATGCTGGTGGTGACTCTCCGCGCGCTGGCTCATCGCGCGTTCTTCTCCTCCGGCACGGCTTGCTTCACGCTCGCGCCCTCATCTTCGGAACCGCCGCCGGCGGGACCGTCGGAATCAGCGGAACCGGTGGCGTCCGGAGAACCGGCGGATCCCTTGGCGTCTCCGGTGCTCTTGGACGGGGGGCCGCCGGCGGCGGGTGGGTCCTCCGGCTCCCCCGCCGGGCCGGGCTCGTCACCCTCGCCGGAGTCGCCGGACCCGTCGGCCAGATCGGCCTGCCCGGCCTGGTGGGCGGGATCGGCGTCCTGGCCGCCCGGCGACACCACGATCTCCTCGGTGTCCTTGTCGCGGGTGACCCAGAGATAGACCAGTGCGCCGACGAACAGGACGATCGAGGTCCACTGGTTGATCCGCAGCCCCAGGAAGAGCACCGCGTGGTCGACCCCGCCCACCGGGTCGATCCGCAGCCCCTCGATCCAGAACCGGCCCAGCGTGTAGCCGGCCACGTAGACGGCGAACAGCCGCCCGTGGTGCAGCGCGAACCGCCTGCCCACGAGGATCAGCGCGAAGCCCAGCGCCAGATCCCAGATCGACTCGTACAGGAAGGTCGGGTGGTAGAGCACTCCGGGCTCGCCGCCGTGAGCCTGGTCGATCTCCAGCCCCCACGGCAGCGTGGTGGGCGAGCCGTACAGCTCCTGGTTGAACCAGTTGCCCCAGCGACCGATCGCCTGCGCGAACGCGATGCCCGGCGCGACGGTGTCGGCCATGGCGCTGAGGGACAGGCCCCGGCGGCGGCAGGCCAGCCACACGCCCACGGCACCGAGCGCGATCGCGCCCCAGATGCCGAGCCCGCCTTCCCAGATGAACAGCGCCTGGTAGGGCTTCTTGATCGCGCGGTCGCCGAAGTAGGTCTGCCAGTCGGTGATGACGTGGTAGAGGCGGCCGCCGATGAGGCCGAAGATCACCGCGGGCACGGCGATGTCGATGACCGTGCCCGCCTGGCCGCCGCGAGCGCGCCAACGGCGCTCGCTCAGCCAGACGGCGACGACGACTCCGAGGACGATGCACAGGGCATAGGCCCGGATCGGAACGAATCCGAGATACCAGACCCCCTCGGAAGGGCTGGGAATCGAGGCAAGGGGCATGTCAGGTGAGGGTAGCGGACGCTGGGCTACTTGGCCGCCCCCGTGACCTGATCGCGCAGTTCCTGTGGCGCGAACACGACGGAGTTGTCCAGAGCGCGGCCGTCGAGCTTGACGGTCGGTGTGCCCTCGATCTTCTGCTCCTTGGTGATCTTCTCGCTGTAGGCGGCCTGGGCCTGCGCGTATTTCTGGCCGGTGACGCAGCTCTCGAAGTCGGGCGCGGTCACCCCCACGTCCTTGCCCCACGCCACCAGGTCTTCGAGCTTGAACCCCTCGGCGGTCTCGCTGGGCTGGTTCTTGAACAGGATGTCGTGGTAGGCCGACCACTGCCTGCCGTCGCTGACGCAACGGGACGCGGCGCCCGCGCGGATCGAGTTGGACCGCGTCGGGTCCTGGCTGAAGATCGTGATGGGGTGGTAGACCACCTTGGCCTTGCCCTCGGCCGCGAGGTTCCTGAAGGTCTGCCCGCTCACCTCCTCCAACTGCTTACAGGCGGGACACTGGAAGTCCTCGTAGATGTCGATGACGGGTTTGGTGACACCCTGCCGGGCCATCACCACGCCGCCGTCGGCCTGCACGGTGATCGGCGCCAACGCTCCGCCCGACTCCTCCGACTGTGACCGGGTGGCGGCGTACAACCAGCCGGCCCCGACCGCCGCCAGCGCCACCACGCCCACGGTCACGTAGGTCGTGAGGCGCTTGCGCTGCTCCCGCTTGCGATCGGCTGCCTGCTGCTCCCTGATCTTCTCGCGCGCCGATTTCTGGCGGTCGCCCTTGCCCATCAGGCAGTCTCCTCTCCAAGATCAAGTACGCGTTCCCCGCCGGCCAGGCCGAGCGCCGAGTCGAGCGCGAAGCGCCCAGGCGGGAAACGCACGGTCCAGGCACCCAACAGCACCAGGCCGAAGTCGCGGACGAGATCGAGCAGATAGCTCGGCTCCTGTCCGGCCGCGAGCTCGCCTCCGCCGCCGAAGCAGCCGCAGTCGATCCGCAGGCCGTTGGCCCACGCCCAGGCGATGCCGAAGACGAACGCCAGCATGAGCAGCGTGGCGATCACCCCGGCCACCCGGGTCAACAGGCCGACGACCAGCAGAACGCCGACCACGACCTCCAGGATCGGCAGGCCGTAGCCCACCGTCGTGGCGATCGAGTCGGGCAGCAACCGGTATGCCTTGACCGCCACGACGGAGTCGGACGGGTTGCCGATCTTGAGCCATCCGGCCGCTATCAGCACCACGCCCAGAACGAGCCGGGCGACGGTCGTCACCCAGGGTATCGCTGCTCGCACGTTGTGCGACGATTGCGACGCGGTCACGGGCCTTCTCCTTGTCTCTGCGCCGAGATGCGCACAGTACCCGGAGCCATCCGATCACGCTGCGGATAAGCATGGGCTAAGACGGATTTCGCTCCTGTTCACCGTACCGGGTGGGCCTATGTCCGGAAACCGCCGATCGTCGCGCCTACCCGCAACGGAGCCGGCCGGCGCGGTCGCCGCCCGGAGCCCTCTGGCGGACGCACGCCCTTGTGCCGTTGCCCCGGCCCGTTGCTCGCGCCGCCCCAGTCCGGGTCGCCGGCCCGGGCGTCGGCCGCGTCAACGTCCGCACGCAACCCGGCATGGGCGCCGGGTCCGACTCGGAGCCGTACGCCGGGCCACGGTCGGCACGATGGTGGCCACGAGGGCGACGCCGTCCTCTCGGATATGCGTTCACACCTGAAGCCGCCCCGCTAGTCGCCAACTTTGGACCATCGGTACAGCCATTTGCCGACATTTGACACAAACATTCAAGTCCCGCGCTCCAGTGTTCATGCTGCCGGGCACCGCAAAGCTGTTGGATGCCACGGAAAGTACTGGGCATTACGGAGGCTGGATTGCCGCGCAGCGTTGGGCATCACGGAGGCAGGATGGCTCCCTGTCGTGCCGCGGAAAGCAGCGTTGGGCATCACGGAGGCAGGATGGCTCCGTGGGTGCCGCGGAGGCGGGTGGGCGTTCCGGCCGACCGCGATTGCCTGGGCTCTGGTGCATTTGGCCTTCGGCCTTGTTCCGGGCGCGGGGGTAACTGGCACGGTCTTAAGTCGGCCGGAACGCCCACCCGCCTCCGCTTTTACGCCGCCCCGCCGCCCTGTCCACCCACCGCAGTACGGGTTGATCATCGGGTTCATGCTCGCCGCCGACGCTGAAGCTCCTGTGCCCGTGCGGGATATCCGCTCGCCGTAGCTGAAGCCCGAGCTTTCCGGCACAGTGCGGGCTGGTGGCCAGCGTCATAGGCCGCTCACCGCCCCATCACTGGTTCCGCCGATGGTGCAGGAACGCCGAAGGCGCACCGATCCGGCGGCGACATCGATGCCGTAGACCTTCACCCGCACCAGCTTGAACCCGAGCTCGGCCACGGTGTGCCCGTCGGCGTTCAGCGCGCCGGTGGCCGCGGTGTCACCGATGAGCCGAGGCGGCACGACGCCGGCCGTCCGCTTGCCGTTCAGATCGTGGACGCTGAGCGTGCCGGACTTGTCGTCGTCCGCGCTGACGAGGATCTGGTCACCGTCGCCGCTGAAGCTCAGGGCGTCCTCATGGCACCGACACCCCCGACACCTTGCCCAGCAGGGCGCCGATGGCGGCGTCGTACACCCTCGCCGGGTGTTCGGTGAAGCCGGACCAGCAGCAGTTCACCGCCACGAGGGAGCCGTCATACGACATCGTCACGCGGGTGACATCGAGCTCCGTCGTCGACGGCCACGCCTTGGCCCGCGAGACCCGCGTCCGGCCGTCGAGGTCGCGAATGACGAGCCGAGCGCCCTTGGCCCTGATGTAGGCGAGGCGGCAGCTGTCACCGCTGACCGCGACCGGCTCCGTCGTCCGGGCCACTCCGGTGAGCGGGTGGCGCTCGCCGTCGGTCGTCCGGTACCACCAGGGCCCGCACCACGCGGCGTTGTGCGGGTCCTTGGCGCAGTGGCAGGTGTGGGCGGAGGTTGCCGAAACCCCCGGCAAACGCGGGCAGGGAGTGAGCCGTTTCCAACGGAAGGCGCTGATCGAGGGTTAGGGCGAGGCGAAGCTGGGCGTAGCCGATGATGATCAGCCAGGTCCCGCGAACGGCCTGCGGGTCGCGGACCTTGGGGGTGGTCCAGCCGAGGCTCTGTTTCCACATCCGGAACACGCGCTCAAGATCGAACCTGCGGAGAACGCCCGCCAGAGTCGGTCCAGGTGGTGGCGGTGATACCGGCCGCGCCGGCCACCACTTCGTGCCCAGCCCGCACTGTGCCGGAAAGCTCGGGCTTCAGCTACGGCGACCAGGGCCAAAGGGCGGAAACGGGCGCGTCAGCATCGGCGAGAAGGAAGGCGACGGACCCCAGCCCGTTCTGCGGCGGTCAAGCCAGGACGGCCGGGCGCCGTAAAAGCGGAGACGGGTGGGCGTTCCGGCCGACTTAAGACCGTGCCAGTTACCCCCGCGCCCGAAACAAGGCCGAAGGCCAAAAGCACCAGACCCCGGGCAATCGCGGTCGGCCGGAACGCCCACCCGCCTCCGCGGCCAGAGCCGCACCCACCTCTGCGGCCCAGAGCCGACACCCGCCTCCGCAGCCCCGACACAGGGCGCGGGCGCGGATCGAGCGCGCGGGTCCAGGGTGCGGACGCGGGTCAGGCGCGGGCCCGGGTCAGGCGCGGGCCCGGGTCAGGCGCGGGTGCGGACGCGGGTCAGGCGCGGGCCCGGGTCAGGCGCGGGTGCGGACGCCCTGGGCCATTTCGCGGGCCAGCTCGCCGATCGAGGCGAGCCCAGCGGCCTCGTCGGGGGCGTCGAGCATGCGCCGGATGAACGCGGACCCGACGATCACGCCGTCGGCGTAGGAGGCCACCTCGGCCGCCTGGGCGCCGGTGCCCACGCCGAGCCCGACGCAGACGGGCAGGTCGGTGTGCGCGCGGGTGCGCTTGACCAGGTCTTCGGCGGCGACGTTGACGGTCTCCCTGGCGCCCGTGACGCCCATGAGGGAGGCCGCGTAGACGAAGCCGGTGCAGCACTCGACGACCGCCTGGATGCGGGGCTCGGTCGAACTGGGCGCCACCAGGAAGACGGTGTCGATGCCGGCCGCCGCCGACGCCTCGCGCCACGGCCCGGCCTCTTCGGGCGTCAGGTCAGGCGTGATCGTGCCGACCCCGCCGGCGCTGGCCAGGTCACGCGCGAACCGCTCGGCGCCGTAGCGGTCGATGGGGTTCCAGTAGGTCATGACGAGTGTCGCCGCGCCCGTGGCGGCCACGCCTTCGACCGTGCGCATGACGTCGGCGATGCGGGTGCCGTTGGTCAGTGAGCGGTGCACCGCGTCCTGGATGGTCGGCCCGTCCATCAGCGGGTCGGAGTAGGGCAGGCCGATCTCGATGACGTCGCAGCCCGCCTCGACCAGGGCTGCGGCGGCCGCGATCGCGCCGTCCTTGGACGGGAAGCCGGCAGGCAGGTAGCCGACGAGCGCGGCCCGGTTGTCCGCCTTCGCCTTGGCGAACACCGTCTGAAGAGTAGTCATGATCGTCCGTTCTCAGTGGTCGAGGCCGTTTCGCCGCCGTTCTAGCCATGGTGCCATCGCCCGTCGTACCTCTCCCAGGATGCCCCGGCTCGGGTGCGGCGGGAAGGCGCTCGGCGCGAGCGCCGTGTCGTGCTCGCCCGGCAGGCCGTCAGAGGTTGAAGTACTTCATCGCCGTGCCCATGTCCTTGTCGCCGCGCCCGGACAGGTTGACCAGGATGGTCGCCTCCGGACCCAGCTCGCGGCCCAGCTCGAGCGCGCCGGCCAGGGCGTGAGCGGACTCGATGGCCGGGATGATGCCTTCGGTCCGGGCCAGCAGCGAGAAGGCGGCCATCGCCTGGTCGTCGGTGACCCCGTGGTAGGTGGCACGGCCGCTGTCCTTGAGCCAGGCGTGCTCGGGGCCGACGCCCGGGTAGTCGAGCCCGGCCGAGATCGAGTGGGACTCGATCGTCTGACCCTCGTCGTCCTGCAGCACGTAGGTGCGCGAGCCGTGCAGCACGCCGATCGAGCCGGCGGTCAGCGTGAGCGCGTGCTCGCCGCTGGCGAGGCCATGGCCGGCCGCCTCGTAGCCGTGCAGCCGGACGCCCTCGTCGCCGAGGAAGGCGTGGAAGATGCCGATCGCGTTGCTGCCGCCGCCGACCGCGGCGCAGATCGCGTCGGGCAGCCTGCCGGTCAGCTCCAGCATCTGGCGGCGGGCCTCGACGCCGATGATGCGCGCGAAGTCGCGGACGATCTCGGGGAACGGGTGGGGACCGGCGACGGTGCCGAACAGGTAGTGGGTGGTGTCGACGTTGGTCACCCAGTCGCGGAACGCCTCGTTGATGGCGTCCTTGAGGGTCTTGGAGCCGTTGTGCACCGGCACCACGGTGGCGCCGAGCAGCTTCATCCTGGCCACGTTGAGGGCCTGGCGCTCGCAGTCGACGGCGCCCATGTAGATGACGCACTCGAGGCCGAGCAGCGCCGCCGCGGTGGCGGTGGCCACGCCGTGCTGGCCGGCGCCGGTCTCGGCGATCACCCGCTTCTTGCCGAGGCGCTTGGTCAGCAGCGCCTGCCCGATCACGTTGTTGATCTTGTGGGCGCCGGTGTGCGTGAGGTCCTCGCGCTTGAGGATGACCCGCGCGCCGCCGGCCTGCTCGCTGAAGCGCGGCACGTCGGTCAGCGTGGTCGGCCTGCCCGCGTACGTGCGCAGCAGGTGGTCGTACTCGCGCAGGAAGTCGACGTCGGTCTTGGCCTTGGCGTAGACCGCGGCGACCTCGTCGAGCGCCGGGATGAGCGCTTCCGGCACGTATCGGCCGCCGAAGACGCCGAACTTGCCGCGCGCGTCGGGGTCGTCACCGTGGACGCCGTTGCCTGCCAGGTCGGCAGCCGTAAGGATCAAGCCGTCGTTTGCCACTGCTATCCCTCTGCTCCGTGGTCGGGGCGCGTCGCCGGGTGGGCGCCGGCGGTCACCAGCGCCTCCACCGCCTTGCGTGGGTCCTTGCCGGTGACCAGGCTCTCCCCCACCAGGACGGCGTCGGCGCCGGCCCTGGCGTAGGCGAGCAGGTCATGCGGCCCCCGCACGCCCGACTCCGCGATCTTGATCACATTATCCGGGATCTTCGGCGCCAGCTTGGCGAAGACGTCGCGGTCGACTTCGAGCGTCTTCAGGTTGCGCGCGTTGATGCCGATGACCTTGGCGCCCGCCGCGACGGCCCGCTGGAGCTCGTCCTCGGTGTGCACCTCGACCAGCGGGGTGAGCCCGATGGACTCGGCCCGCTCGATCAGCGACACCAGCGCCTCCTGCTCCAGGCAGACGACCATCAGCAGCGCCAGGTCGGCGCCGTGGGCCCTGGCCTCCCACAGTTGGTAGGAGGTGAGGATGAAGTCCTTGCGCAGGATCGGGATGTCGACGCGGGCACGCACCGAGGCCAGGTCGTCGAGGCTGCCGCCGAACTTGCGCTGCTCGGTCAGCACGCTGATCACGTGGGCGCCGCCGGCCTCGTAGTCGGCGGCCAGCGCCGCCGGGTCGGCGATCGCGGCGAGCGCGCCCTTGGACGGGCTGGAGCGCTTCACCTCGGCGATCACCGAGATCCTGTCGCCACCCAGCGCGGCGAGCGCGTCCCGGGGGGCGGGAGCCCGGCCGGCCCGCTGCTTGAGCTCGTCAAGCGACACGTCCTGCCGGCGTGCGGCGAGGTCGGCGCGCACCC
This sequence comes from Nonomuraea sp. NPDC048916, assembly GCF_040649575.1. Lineage (NCBI taxonomy): Bacteria > Bacillati > Actinomycetota > Actinomycetes > Streptosporangiales > Streptosporangiaceae > Nonomuraea > Nonomuraea sp. NPDC048916. Next base: position 106,228 of record NZ_JBEZFS010000020.1, on the reverse strand, counting down.
CGTCGAGGATGTCGTCGAGGACACTGGGTCCTTCGGTCCGCTCACTCACGCGCTTGGGATCCCTCCGGTCGACAGTAGGGGGCGGCAGAGAGTTCGCGTCGCGTCCGCTCCCGGCCTGTCTTGCGATGGTATCGGCCTCGCCGCCGTTACCTAGCCACAGGGCCCCAGCTACGGCGCCAAGAATGCCCCAAAGGGGAGATTTCGGACTACCCAATAAACGAGTACGACTCCGAGGAACACCCACAGCCAGGCGGGATGGGCCAGAGTCGTTTTCCGGGGCCTCCCCTGCCAGCCGCGCACGAGCCAGCGACCCCACCAGAACACCAGGAAGGGGATCATCACCATGGCGAGCGGGTTGAGCCCCAGCGCGGCCACGGGATCGAGGTGGGCCAGCGCGTGGATGGTGCGTAGGGTGCCGCAGCCGGGGCAGTAGAGGCCGGTGACCCAGAGGAAGGGGCAGGTCGGGTAGTTGCCCGGCTCGTTGGGGTCGATGGCGCCGACGACCGCGAAGACCGCGCCCGTCGCGGCGGCGACGCCGAGCGGCGCGAGCACGGACCGGAGCCGGTCCGTGCCGCGCCGCTCGAGCTTCGCGATGTCCATCAGTACGTGTAGCTCGGGGCGTTCGCCGCGACGAACACGAAGAGCAGGATGTACCCCACGATGATGATGACCTCGGCGATGAGGCCGAAGATCAGCGCGCGCTTCCACCAGGTCTTGGCCTCTTCGGACGCCTGCACGGCGCCCTGGTAGTCGCCCATGGCCCACTTGGAGTTGACCTGCGACGACTTGACGATCGACACGATGCCGAAGGGAAGACAGCAGAACAGCGTCGTGAGGATGGCCGCGACCAAGTGGTTGTCCGGCGGGGTCTGCGGGGCGCCGTAACCGCCCGGCTGGCCGTAGCCGCCGCCGCTCGGCGGCTGCTGACCGTAACCGCCGCCGCTCGGCGGCTGCTGGCCGTAACCGCCGCCGCTGGGTGGCTGCTGGCCGTAGCCACCGCCGGGCGGCTGGGATCCGTAGCCGCCGTCGCCCTGGTTTCCGTAGCTCATGTTAATGACTCCTCATGTGGTCATTCTCTGGCGAGTTGCGCGCGGCAGCCTAGCGACAAACCACCATCGACATGGAATAACACCCCATTTTGGGGACAATTTGTGATCCGACCGCAGCCATGTCCGCCCGGGCCCCTCACCGCCGGGCTTCCGGCCGATCGCTCTCCGCTCAGAATCCGCTTGATGTGGCTGCCGTGCTGAACCCGATGAGCGCGAGCCACATACCGCCGAAGAAGACCCAGAGGATCAGCCAGAGGACGATCGTAATGTAGGAGGTGACCAAGCCGCCCATCGCCATCCCTTGACCGTCCTCGCCGGTCCGCTTGATGCGGTTGAGCGCGATGTGGCCGACGATGGCGCCCGGGATGCTGGTCAGGCCGCAGAAGACCAGGCCGATGACGCCGAGCACCAGCGAGGTGACCGCCAGACCGTTGGTCGACCTGGCGGGGGCCGGGTGACCGTACTGTCCGTAACCGGGCTGGCTGTAGCCCTGCGGCCCGTATCCCTGCCCATAGGCCTGCTGCCCGTAGCCGCCGCTGCCCGGCTGCTCCCCGTAACCCCCCGGCGGCTGCTGACCGTACCCGTAGCCGCCACCACTTGGGGGCTGCTGACCGTAACCGCCACCACCGCTCGGGGGCTGCTGACCGTACCCGTAGCCACCGCCGCTCGGCGGCTGCTGGCCATAACCGCCGCTGCCCGGCTGCTCCCCGTAGCCGCCCGACGGCTGCTGACCGTAGCCGGGCTGCTCCCCGTAGCCGCCCGACGGCTGCTGACCGTAGCCGGGCTGCTCCCCGTAGCCGCCCGACGGTTGCTGACCGTAGCCGGGCTGCTCCCCGTAGCCGCCCGACGGTTGCTGACCGTAGCCGGGCTGCTGGCCGTAGCCGTCACCGCCTTGGCCGTATCCCCCGCCGGGTGGCTGCGAGCCGTAACCGCCGCTTCCCCCCTGGTCCCCGTAACTCATGCCCTTGGCTCCTCAGATGATCGTGCCGCTGTGCACCGGCAGCCTATTGACTAAACGCGGGCCGGAGAGGCAGAGGTTCAGACCGACGAGAATTCGTGACCGGAGCGCGACTGCGCGCGACCGCGAAGGCGCGGGCCGGGCGACTCAGGTGGGGTCGTCGCCGCGGTCGAGGGCGTCCCACAGGGCGCGGTCGTCGGCCACCGGGGCGCGTTCGCCGGCCCGCTCGTAGCGGTCGGACATGCCGGCCCATCCGCGTCCGCGCAGGACGGCCACGACTCCGCCCGCGACCATCAGCGCCGCGCCGGCCCCGGACACCACGGGCCACAGCACCACGGGGTCCCATTCCAGCGAGCCCGTGCCGTGCAGGACGTTGTGCTCCCGCAGCCAGCTCAGCGGCGCGGCGGACCCGGCCGCCAGCCAGGTGCCGAGGCCGGCCGCGAGCCCGCACACCGCGATCAGCACGCCGATCACGGCGCGCCCGGCGCCCTTGGCGGCCAGCGCGGCCACCACGCCGGCGAGCCCGGCCAGCGCCACCGGGGTCAGCACGGGGCCGAGGTCTCCTCCGGTCGGCGTGACCACGTCGCCGCCGCCCGCCGGTGCTCCCACGACGCGTACGTCGGTCACCCAGGCGCGGCTCGCCGCGAACAGCACCAGCACGCAGCCCAGCGCCGTCAGGGCCACCCACGCCCACAGCTCGCGCCGCCGCGACGGGGCGGTGGCGGCGTCGCCGGGGGAAGGCGAGGGGGCGGGCAGGTTCATGACGCTGCCGACACCTCCAGCGGGGTCGCGTCGAAGCAGGTGCGGTCGCCCGTGTGGCAGGCCGCGCCCACCTGGTCGACCTTGAGGAGCACCGTGTCGCCGTCGCAGTCGAGGGCGGCGGACTTGACGTGCTGCACGTGCCCGGACGTGTCGCCCTTCACCCAGTATTCGCCCCGGCTGCGCGACCAGTAGGTCGCCCTGCCGGTGGTGAGCGTGCGGTGCAGCGCCTGGTCGTCCATCCAGGCGAGCATGAGCACCTCACCCGTGTCGTACTGCTGGACGATCGCGGGCACCAGCCCGTCGCCGTTGCGCTTCAACAGCGCGGCGACCTTGGGATCAAGGGACATGCCGTCATTCAACCAGCCGCGGCGACCGCTTCGCGCACCGGCCGCCGGCGTGAGCGACGGGGGGAGGTGGCGCTAGTCGAGCGCCTGGGAGAGCGTGTCGAAGATCGGGAAGAGCGGCGCCAGGTTGGTCCTGCGCAGCCGCCTGAGCACCTGGCCGTCAGGTGCGACGAGGGACAGGGTGCCGTCGCGCTCGCGCAGGCTGTCGAGCAGCCGCACCAGCACGCCGAGCCCTGTCGTGTCGATGAACGTCAGGTTGCTCAGGTCGACGACCAGCCGCGAGCCGGGTGACTCGGCCGCTTCGTCGAGGCACTCGCGCACCTTGGCGGCGTTGTCGACGTCCACCTCGCCCGCGAGGCTGACGACTATCGACTCGCCGTGCCGGTGCCGCGTCATCTCCAGCACATCCACGTCTTGCTCCCTCGACGACCTGCCTGGGCCCCGTCCGAAAAGGTACACCGGACGAGACCCCATCACGGTGGGTTCCGCCGAGAACGCGGTACGTCACGGCATCGCGCGGAGTACCTTCTGTGCCACCGGCCGGAGGGAGGATCGCAGTGGACGTCGCGGGTTCCGTCCTCGATCCGGATCTGGGCGATCACGTCTGCCTGCCGTTCGACGGCGAGCGTGAGCGGATGGCGTCCACCCGGGCGTTCACGATGAACCTGCGCCGCGGCGCGAAGATCGTGATCATCACGCACATCGACTCCCCCGAGTGGACCCGCGGCTGGCTCGCGCCGCTCGTGCCGGGCTTCCGTGAGGCCGAGGCGGCGGGCCAGATCGCCGTCGTGGCGAGCGCCGACACCCGTTTCAGCGGCGGCCGGCTCGATGCCGGGCGGGTGCTCGACGGGCTGAGCGCCGCCTGCCTGCGGGCCCGCGATCAGGGCCGGCGCGGCCTCCACGCGCTGCCGACGCCGTGGCCCGCGTGCTCGACCTGACCAGGGCCGACGAGCTGCTCACCGTCCGCCGGGCCGGCGATGTGTAGGCAGTTGCTCGCGGCGACCTTCGCGCGCGGCCGGGTCACCGTGCTGCGCCGCGCGATCAGCGCCTGCGCCGCCGGGGAGGGGTTGCGGGGCAAGCGCCTGGAGGACTTCGTGCTCGCGGTCAACGAGATCATCACCAACGCGGTGCTGCACGGCGGGGGCAGCGGCCGGCTGCGGCTGTGGGCTCAGCAGGGCCGTTTGTGGTGCGAGGTCACCGACCACGGCCCCGGGCTGCCGCCGGGCTGGATGGGGTCGAGCCGGCCGCCTTCCGGTCACGACACCGGCGGCAGGGGGCTGTGGCTGACCCGCATGCTCTGCGACCACGTCACGATCGTGTCGTCGCCCGGCGGGACCAGTGTGACCTTCTCGGCCGTGATCGAGCAGGCCACGGGGTGAGCCGCCGGGGGTCAGGAGCGGGCGGCCGAGATCCAGGAGGCGTGCAGGTCGGCGTAGACCCCGGGCAGCGCCACCAGGTCCGCGTGCGCCCCGCGCTGGACGAGGCGGCCGTTGTCGAACACCAGCACCTCGTCCGCGTTCTCCGCCGTGGACAGCCGGTGGGCGATCGAGACGGCGGTGCGGCCGCGGGTGACGCCCTCCAGCGCCCTGGCGAGCCGCACCTCCGTGGCCGGGTCCACGGCCGAGGTGGCCTCATCGAGCAGGAGCAGGTCGGGGTCGGCCAGGTAGGCGCGGGCCAGCGCGACCAGCTGCCGTTCGCCCGCCGACAGCGACTCGCCGCGCTGGCCCACCGGCGTGTCCAGGCCCGCGGGCAGGCCGTCGAGCCAGTCGGCCAGGCCGAGTTCGGTGAGCGCGAGCAGGATCTCGTCGCGGTCGGCGGAGGGCCTGCCGTACCTGATGTTCTCCTCCAGTGAGCCGTCGAACAGGAAGCCGTCCTGCGGCACCATCACGATGCGCTCGCGCAGCGAGGAGAAGCGGACGGCGCGCAGATCGTGCCCGTCGACGGTGACGCGGCCCGAGACCGGGTCCATCAGGCGGGTGAGCAGCTTGGCGAAGGTGGTCTTGCCCGATCCGGTCTCGCCGACGACCGCGACGCGCGAGCGTGGCGGGATCTCCAGCGACACCTCGTGCAGGACGGGGACGCCGCCCGGGTAGGCGAAATGCACGCCCTCGAAGGCCACCGAGATGGGCCCGCGCGGCAACTCCAGCCCGTCGGGGCCCGGATCGGCGACGTCGGGCGGGGTGTCGAGCACGCCGAGGACGCGCCGCCAGCCCGCGACCGCGTTCTGGGCCTCGTTGAGCACCTCGGTGGCGGTCTGCATGGGCGAGACGAACAAGGTGATGAGGAAGAGGAACGCGACGAGCTCGCCCGCCGTGATGTCGCCGGACATGCCGAGCCGGACGCCGAGCACCACGATGCCGGCCAGGGCGACGGCGGCCACGATCTCGGTCAGCGGGAAGACGAACCCGACGATGGTCTGCGCCTTGACCTGGGCGGCCTTGTTGGCGTCCACGGCCGCGTCGACGCGTTCGGCGGTGCGCCGCTCGGAGGCGTAGGCCCGGATGACGGCCGCGCCCACGACGGACTCGCTGACCGCGGCGAGCATGTCTCCGGTGCGCTCGCGTACGGTCGTGTAGGCGCTGGACAGCCAGCGCTGAAACTTCGGCAGCGCGACCATGAGCGGCAGGAAGCACACCCACACCAGCAGCGTGAGCTGCCAGGAGTAGACGAACATCAGCACGCTGGCCACGAACAGCTGGCCGAAGGCCACGATGATCATCAGCCCGCCCCACTGCATGAACGTGCTGATCTGGTCGATGTCGTTGGTGACCCGGGAGACCAGCGCGCCGCGGCGCTCGGTGTTCTGGGTGAGCACCGACAGGTCGTGCACGTGGCGGAAGCCGCGCACCCGCAGCGTGGCCAGTGACGACTCGGTCGCCTTGTAGAGGCGCACGTTCATGAGGTATCCGGCGAACGCCGTCAGGACCACCGCCGCCGCACACAACAGGACCGCTCGCGAAATGTACGAGATGTCGGGAGAGGATCCCTTGAACCCGGTGTCGATCGTCTGCTGCACCGCGATCGGGACGATGATCTTGCCGACCGTGGCGACCACGGCCAGCGCCAGGGTGACGAGGAGCCCCTTGCGGAACTCCGGCGTGAGCGACAGCCCATGACGGACGGTGGCCAGAGCCGACCGTTCGGCGCTGCCCCCGATGCTCTGGACGTCGCTCACGCGCTGACCCCTTCTTCCTCTTCGGCCTCGACCGCGGCCCGTTCGGCCTCCTCGCGCTCGTAGGCGGTGACCAGGTTGCGGTAGCCGAGGCAGCGCCCCAGCAGCTCGTCGTGGGGGCCGCGGTCGACGACCCGGCCCCGGTCGAGGTAGACGACCTCGTCGGCCAGCGCGATCGTGGCCATCCGGTACGCCACGACGACCACGCTCGACGCCTCCGCCGCGTCGCGCAGGCCGTACAGGATCTTGGCCTCGACCTGGGGGTCCACGCTGGAGGTGGCGTCGTCGAGGATGAGCAGCCGGGGCCTGCGCACGACGGCGCGGGCCAGCGCGAGCCGCTGGCGCTGCCCGCCGGACAGCGTCGCGCCGCGCTCCCCCACGCGCGTGTCGAGCCCGCCGGCGAGCCTGCCGACGAACCCGTCGGCCTGGGCCAGCCGCAGCGCCGCCCACACCTCCTCGTCGTCGACGGGCAGGCCGAGCGCGACGTTGCCGCGCACGGTGTCGTCGAACAGGAACGTCTGCTGCGGCACCAGCGCCACCGCCTCCGCGACGCCGCCGTAGGCCAGCTCGCGCAGGTCGACGCCGTCGAGCAGCACCCTGCCCGCCGCCGGGTCGACCAGCCGGGCGAGCAACTGGACCAGCGTGGACTTGCCCGACCCGGTCGGGCCGACCAGCGCCACCGTACGGCCGGGCCGCACCTCGAAGGTGACCTCGCGCAGCACCTCGCCCGTTCCGTAGGAGTAGGACACCCCCGACACCTCGAGCTCGGCGGGCTCGGCCTGGGACAGCGACGCCTCGCCGTACTCCATCGAGCCCTGCGCCTCCAGCACGGCCTGCACCCGCTCCCAGCCGACGACGCTGCGCGGCAGCTCGGCCAGCACCCAGCCGAGCGCCCTGATGGGGAAGGCGAGCAGCGTGAACAGGTAGGCGACCTGCACCAGGTCTCCCGAGTCGATGGAGCCGGTCGACATCCGCAGCGCCCCGACGGCGAGCACCGCGAGCACGCCGAGCGTGGGCAGCGCCTCCAGCATCGGGTCGAACAGCCCGCGGACCCGTCCGACCGCGATGTTCGCGTCGCGCAGCTCGTGCGCGCGGCGCCGGAAACGGTCGGTCTCCAGCGCCTCCCTCCCGAGGGTCTTGACGACCAGCGCCCCGTCGAAGCTCTCGTGGGCGATCTCGCTGACCTCCGCCCGCAGCTGCTGCGCGCGGGTCGCGAGAGGGCTGAGCCTGCGCTGGTAGACCAGGTTCAGCACGGCGATGGCCGGAAAGATCAGGAAGCCGACCAGGGCCAGCACGGGATCGACGATCAGCATCGCGATGGCCGCGGTGAACAGCATGACGATCACGCCGACGGCCATCGGCAGCGGCGCGAGCGGCGCCCAGGCGGCCTCGGCGTCGGCGCTGGCGTTCGACAGCAGCTGCCCGGTGGGGTGCCGGTGGTGCCAGTCGAGCGGCAGCCGCAGGTACTGCTTGGTGACCTCGCGGCGGGAACGGGCCTGCATGCGGTACTGCAGGAGGCCGGCGAGGATGCGCCGCCCGGCCACGCCGATCGACTTGAGCAGCGCGGCGCCCATGATGAGGAGCACGCCCGTCCAGAGCGCGCCCGCGGGGACATCACCCCGGTCGAAAGCGGGCAGCACGACGTTCTCGGTGGCCCATCCGAGCGCCCAGGCGGACGCCACGGTCATGCCGCCGTAGAGCGCGCTGGCCAGGACCGCGGCCGCGAAGACCGCCTTCTCGGTGCGGACGGCCACTCCGAGAACACGGAGCCCCTTACGCATCACGGCCGTGGTGACCTTGCTCGCCACTCGCTGGTTTTCCTTCCGTAGCTACAGATTTCTACATCAGTGCCTATCACGGCTGATCGTGCCGTTATTCCCAAAGGTAGGGTTGACGTCGTGACTCACGCTCGTGGCGAACGTGCCGCCCTCTGCGATCTGTTCGATCGGCTCGGCCCAGACGCCCCGACTCTCTGCGACGGCTGGACGACCTACGATCTGGCCGCCCATCTCGTGTTGCGCGAGCGCAGGCCCGACGCCGCGGCGGGCATCGCGCTCAAGCCGCTGGCCGGTCACACCGCCTCGGTGCAGGACGGCCTGAAGGCCCGCCACCCCTACCCCGAGCTGGTCGACCTGGTCCGCAAGCCCGGCGGCGTCTACGGCCTGCTGCCGTTCCTGGACGAGGCCGTCAACACCCTGGAGCTGTTCGTCCACCACGAGGACGTCCGCCGCGCCCAGCCCGGCTGGGAGCCCCGCGAGCTGCCCCCCGACCTCGAACGGCTGCTGTGGAAGCGGGTCTCGGCCGGCGGCAGGCTGATGCTGCGCAGGTCGCCCGTGGGCGTGGTGCTGCACCGCCTCGGCGGCGGCGTGGCGCTCGGCGGGCCGCAGATCGGCCCCAAGGTCGAGGTCACCGGCACCGCGGCGGAGCTGCTGCTCTTCTGCTTCGGCCGGCAGGGGCACGCCCGGGTCGAGTTCAGCGGCGATCCCGACGCGATCGCCCGGCTGAAGAACGCGCGACTCGGCATCTGACGCTCCAGTGCCGCCTGGGATGGCGGCCAGGTTGGGCGCCGGTCGCCTCTACGTCGGTGCCGGATCGCGTGCGATGCCGTGAAACGCCAGGTCGAGCAGCAGGTTGAGGTGCGTGGTGACGTCGCCGGCCCGGCCCTCCGCCCAGTCGCGCATGGCGGCCTCAAAGGTCCGCGCCAGGTGCGCGGTGATGAGCATGGGGGGGACGTCGGTTCGCAGGGCGCCGACCGCGGCTGCGTCCTCGACCACGCGTTCCACCGCCTCGAGGACGGGTGGGCGGGTCCCCTGTCCCAGTAGTGCGGCGTGCCGGATCGGCAGCGTGTAGACGAACCTGGCGAGCTGTTCGCTGGCCACCATTCGGGCCGCGGCACCGGTCAGCAGCTCCCGGATGCGCGGCAACGCCTCGGTGGCCGCGCCCGGCCGGGGAGACACCGGCTCCCCTCCCAGCAGCCGGGCGAAGAGCTCGGCGAGGATCTCCTCCCGTTCGGAGAAGTGCTTGTAAAAGGTCGCCCGTGAGATGCCGGCCGCCTTCGCGATGTCCTCCACCCGCACCCCCACGTAACCACGCTCCGCGAAAAGGCGTAGTGCCGTGTCGACGAGCTGGTCGCGAGCTCGCTCTCGTTCGTCGTTTCGGGTACGGCCGAAGCCGGGAGGCCGTACGACCATCTGATCCTCCGGGCGGGTTGTCCGATCGCGCTCGACACGAATCTACGCCAGGTCGCGAGCGGTTCGGCGGGGAGGCACCCGCCGCCCTCCGGCGTCGCACGGACGCCCGGCCGCGGATTCTCCGGTGGCCGCGCTCGTCCCGCCTCTGCCGCCAAACGTGCGACACGTGTCTAGCCATATGCGTAACATATGGCTAGACACGTGTCTCGATTTGGATATGTGCGACCTGTCGTTCGATCAGGAGGTTCGCTGTGCTCGCTGCCCTCGGAGGCTTCTCGATACGTCACCGATGGTCCGTGGTGATCATCTGGGTGCTCCTGCTCCTTGGTGCGCTTGCAGGCGCCCGTGCGTACGGGGGTTCGTTCACCAACGACCTCACCCTCTCGGGCGCGGACTCTCAGGCCGCCTACAACACGCTACGTGCACGTTTTCCCGACATGTCAGGCGACGGCATGCAGGTCGTCATCCACAGCGAGACCGGAGTGACATCACCGGAGATCCAACGGACGGCGGAGACAGCGCTCGAGAAGGTTCGAAGAGGCCCAGAGGTCACGGCGGTCCGGTCCCCCTACGGGCAGACACCGCGGATGGTCTCCCCCGACGGCCGGACGGCGATGGCCACCGTGCAGTTCTCGTCACGCGCGAAGGACATCCCGAAGGAGGCGGTGGAGCAGGCGCAGACAGCCCTCGACCCGATACGCGACCTGGGTGTCGAGGTCGCCTACGGCGGCCCAGTGGTGCAGACGGAGTCGGGGCCCTCGGGCGGCGAGGTTTTCGGCCTGGCCGCCGCGGTGATCGTCCTGCTGATCGCGTTCGGCTCGCTGTTCGCGATGATAGTGCCGATCATCACCGCACTGATGGGGGTCGGGGTCGGACTGGCGGTGATCACCCTGCTGTCCGGCTGGGTGACGATCGGCACCTCCGGGCCGGTGGTAGCGGCCATGATCGGTCTGGGTGTGGGCATCGACTACGCCCTCCTCGTGGTGACGCGGCACCGTGAAGGACTCGCCCTCGGCCACGACCCCGCCACCTCGATCACCCGCGCGATGGCCACGGCCGGCCGGGCGGTCCTGGTGGCGGGCACGACCGTGATCGTCGCCATTCTCAGCCTCTACCTGATCGGCATCCCGTTCGTCTCCGCCCTCGGACTGGCAAGCGCCATCGCCGTGGCGGCGACCTTGCTCGCCTCAGTGACACTGCTGCCCGCCGTACTGGCCGTTTTCGGGCGGAACCTGGATCGGCTGCGCGTCCGGAGGGTGCGCTTCGACGACGGTGCGGAAAGCGGCTGGCGTCGCTGGGCTCTCACCGTCCAGCGGTTCCGCTGGGTCGCGGTGGTGCTCGGCACCGGCCTGCTCGTCGTTCTCGCCATGCCGCTGTCGTCCCTGCGGCTCGGCACGGCCGACGGCGGCGCCCAGCCGCCGGCGTCCACCCAGAGGCATGCCTACGACCACGTGAGCGACGGCTTCGGCCCGGGCTGGACCGGCCCACTGCTGGTCACCGCCGAATACCCACCCGGTGCCTCACCCGATCAGATCCAGGCGTCCGCCGGTCGGCTGCGTTCAGCGATCATGACGACCGACGGGGTCCGGCAGGTGACGCCGCCGCGATTCGATCAGGAAGGCCGCACCACCGTGCTGACCGTGGTGTCCACCGGGTCTCCCGACGACGAGTCCACCGAACTCCTGGTGCGCCGCCTCCGCTCCGAGGTGCTGCCGCAGGCCGCTCCCGAGGCCCGGACGCACGTCGGCGGCGCGACCGCGACGAGCATCGACCTCGCAGCCAGGCTCGGGGAGCGGATGGGCTGGTTCATGCTGCTCGTGGTGGGCCTCGCGCTGATCCTGCTCCTGGTGGAGTTCCGGTCGGTGCTGGTCCCCGTCGTGGCGGTCGCGATGAACCTGCTGGCCGTCGGCGCGGCTTATGGGCCGGTCGTCGCGGTCTTCCAGTGGGGCTGGTGGCCCGCCTGGCTGCTCGGCGCGCAGCCGGGTCCGGTGGAGTCATTCGCCCCGGTCATGCTCTTCGCCGTGCTGTTCGGGCTTTCGACCGACTACGTGGTATTCCTGTTCAGCCGGATCCACGAGGAGTACCGGTGCACGGGCGACTGGCGCCGGGCGATCGTCGACGGCATGGCGGCGACCTCCCGGGTGATCCTCGCCGCCGCCTCGGTGATGGTGGTGGTCTTCGCCAGCTTCGTCCTCAACGACCAGCGGGTGGTCAATCTCTTCGGGTTCGGGCTGGCCACCGCCATCGCGATGTACGCGCTCGTCGCCATGCTGGTGCTCGCCCCCGCGACGCTCGCCATCCTGCGCCGGGCCGCCTGGTGGATTCCCGGCCAGGAGGGGCGGTGGCCGCGCGCCCGCGCCCGTATGGAGCCTTCCGAGACCGGACATGATCCCGGTCAGGCCATCGCCGCGCCGGCGCCGGAGGCGCCCGCTCGGTGACCGCCGCGACCCGCCGGAGGCCGGGAGACGCCGGAGGCCGGGAGACGCCGGAGGCCGGGAGACGCCGGAGGCCGGGAGACGCCGGAAGGCCTCAGCAGGACGGCCGGCTCATCCGGTCCCGGCCAGCGGTGGCCGCGCCAGCCGCAAGAATCCCGGCACGGAAGGCCCTTCAGCGCCACCTCTTGGCCTTACCATGGCGTGAGAAAGATGCCCCCCGGTTAGGATCAAGAACATCTTCATAGAAGATGCCAGTGATCGCCCAGATCCGGGTATATACGGCTGGGAATGGACTGCAGGAGGCCCCCATGCAGGTCAAGAAGGTGATCACCTACGTTCTCGTGGCGTTCGTGGTCTTCTACCTGTTCACCCGGCCGGCAGAGGCCGCAAGCGCGGTCAACGGCGTGTTCAACGGGATCGTCCAAGGTGCCAACCAGTTGGCCGTCTTCTTTACCAATGTTCTGACCTGACGTGTGGTTCTGTCTGCGTTAGACGCTTCCCCGCGCTGCCGGATCGTGTTACGCAGGCAGGATGAGAGATCGTCCGAGTGCCACCAAGATCAACCAGCCTGATCCCAACGTCCGGCGAATTCTCGAGCGAGCGGAGCTCGAAGGCATCGAGCTCATCCGCTTCCTCTACGCCGACCACGGTGGTGTCATTCGCGGCAAGGCGGCGTCCAGGTCGCGGCTGGCCGAACGCCTCAACACGGGCATCGGGCACACGGTGGCCATGATGGCGATGAACATGCTCGACCAGTTGCAGGAGGTCGAGCATCTGGGTCCGGTGGGCGAGGTACGCATCGTCCCCGATCCGGCGACCTACGTTCCCCTTCCCCACGCTCCCGGCGCGGCCGCCATGCTGTCCGACCTGCGCACTCTCGACGGCGCCCCCTGGGACGCGTGCCCCCGCACCTTCCTCAAGGACGCGATCGCCACGCTGGCGGGCGACGGCTACACCCTGGTGGCCGCGTTCGAGCCGGAGTTCACGCTCGGCCGCCGCCTGCCCGACCCCTCCGGCGGCCCCGACCGGCTGGTGCCGATCGACGACAGCCTCTGCTACGCGAACTCCGGCTTCGACACGGCCCACGACTACACGATCAAGCTCATCCACGCGCTGGAGACCCAGGGGCTGCGGGTCGAGCACTACCATCCCGAGCTCGGGGCCGGCCAGCAGGAGCTGTCCATACGGCACGCGCCGGCGCTGCGGGCCGCCGACAACCACGTCCTCTACCGCGAGACCGTGCGGGGCGTGGCGCTGCGCATGTCGATGTGGGCCTCGCTCGCTCCCAAACCGCTGCCCGACCAGGCGGGCAACGGGGCCCACCTGCACCTGTCGCTGTGGCGCGACACACGGAACGTGTTCGCCGGCGGTGACGGCGAGCTCGAGTGCTTCATCGGCGGGTTGCTCGCCCACCTGCCCGCCCTGACCGCGCTCACCTGCGGCAGCGTCAACGGCTTCCGGCGGCTGGCGCCCCGCTCCTGGGCCGGCGCCTACGCCGTGCACGGCCCCGACAACCGGGAGGCGGCGGTCCGGATCTGCTCGCCGCTGGGTGAGAGCGGGGAGCCCAACCTGGAGCTGAAACCGTCGGACTCCTCGGCCAACCCCTACCTGTCGCTGGGCGCGGTCATCCACGCCGGTCTCGACGGGCTGCGCCGCAAGCTCGACCCGGGCGAGGCGGTCGACGTCGACCCCGACACCCGGCCCGGCCGCTACGCGCGGCTGCCCGCCTCACTGGACGAGGCCCTCGACGCGCTGGAGGCCGACGAGCTGCTCATGGAGGCGCTCGGCCCGCTGAGGCGCGCCGCCTACCTGGCCGTGAAGCGGTCCGAGGCCGCCGCGTTCGCGGCCAAGGACGTCGCCTACGAGTGCTTCCACCACATGCGGATCTTCTGACGCCCGGCCCCGCCGAGCCTCCCGGGCTTCCACCACATGCGGGTCTTCTGACGCCTGGCTGCGCCGAGCCTCCCGGGCTTCCTCCACGCCGACGACCGCCGCGAAGACGATCGTCGGGCGAGCGACCGCCGGACCGGACGACCGGCCCGAACGCGACCGCCGCGCTGGTGACCGCCGCGTCGCGGGCGAACGGCGGCCGTCTCGGGCTCCTAGCGGACCGGGTAGCCAGCGTGGCGCAGCGTCTCCTTGACGTCGCCGATCTTCAGGGTGCCGAAGTGGAACACCGACGCCGCCAGCACGGCGTCGGCGCCCGCCTCGATCGCGGGCGGGAAGTCCTCCAGCCGCCCCGCCCCACCGCTGGCGATCACCGGCACCCGCACCACGGCCCGGACCGCGCGGAGCATCTCCAGGTCGTAGCCGTCGAGCGTGCCGTCACCGTCCATCGAATTGAGCAGGATCTCGCCGACGCCCAGTTCCTCACCGCGGGCCGCCCACTCCACCGCGTCGATGCCGGTGCCGCGCCGGCCGCCGTGGGTGGTCACCTCGAAGCCGCTCTCGGTGCCCTGAGCCCGGCGCGCGTCCACCGACAACACCACGCACTGCGCACCGAAGCGCCGCGACGCCTCGGTGAGCAGCTCGGGCCGCGCGATGGCGGCCGTGTTGAGCGACACCTTGTCGGCGCCCGCCCGCAGCAGCCGGTTGACGTCGTCGACCGAGCGGACGCCGCCGCCCACGGTGAGCGGGATGAACACCTGCTCGGCGGTCCTGCGCACCACGTCGAGCATGGTCTCCCGCTCACCCGACGACGCGGTGATGTCGAGGAAGGTGAGCTCGTCGGCGCCTTCGGCGTCGTAGCGCCTGGCCAGCTCGACGGGATCACCCGCGTCGCGCAGGTTGGCGAAGTTGACGCCCTTGACCACCCGTCCCGCGTCCACATCCAGGCACGGGATCACCCTCACAGCCACCGTCATGCTCGCAATGCCTCAATCTCGATCTCGACCAGCATCCTCGGGTCGACCAGCCCGGCCACCCGTACACCGGTGCACGCCGGCCGGACGTGCCCGAACACCTCAGCGATAGCCTTGCCCACCAGGTCGAAGTGACGGTGCTCCACCACGTAGTAGCGGACCATGACCACGTCCTCGCGGGTGAGGCCGCCCCGCTCGACCGCCTCGAGCGCGATGGCCAGCGCGGTCACACTCTGCTGGTAGGGGTCTTCCACGGATCTGACCTCGCCGTCGACCGTGGCGGTGCAGCCCGACACGATGACCCGGCCGCCTACGACCACGGCGCGGGCATAGCCGTACTTCTCCTCCCAGATGCCACCTGAGAAAACCCTGGAACCGGTGCTCTCCATGCTCATGCCGCCCAGCACGCCCCCTCTCTCTCAACCCACCGCGACCAGCGCGCTCTCCAGCGTGAAGGCTTGGGTGTAGAGGGCCTTTCCCACGATGGCCCCCTCCACTCCGACCGGAACGAGAGAAGCCAGTGCTCGCAGGTCATCGAGGGAGGCTACGCCGCCGCTGGCGACGACGGGCTTGTCGGTGCGGGCGCAGACCTGCCGCAACAGGTCGAGGTTGGGCCCGCGCAGCGTGCCGTCCTTGGTGACGTCGGTGACCACGTAGCGAGGGCAACCGTCGGCCTCGAGCCGCTCCAGCACCTCCCACAGGTCGCCGCGCTCTTCGGTCCAGCCCCGGGCGGCCAGCGTCGTGCCACGCACGTCGAGGCCGACCGCGATCTTGTCGCCGTGCTCGGCGATGATCTTCCGGCACCAGTCGGGGTTCTCCAGCGCCGCCGTGCCGATGTTCACCCGGCGGCAGCCGGTGTCAAGGGCCGCCGCCAGGGAGGCGTCGTCGCGGATGCCGCCGGACAGCTCCACGTTGACGTCGAGCCGGCCGATCATCTCGGTGACCAGCTCCCGGTTGGAACCGCGCCCGAAGGCCGCGTCGAGGTCGACCAGATGGATCCACTCCGCCCCCGCCTCCTGCCAGGCCAGCGCGGCGGCCAACGGCTCGCCGTAGCCGGTCTCGGTTCCGGCCTCCCCCTGGACGAGGCGTACGGCCTGGCCGTCCACCACGTCGACGGCGGGCAGCAATACGAGCGACATCAGATCCTCCGGTCGAAAGCGAGGGTCACCAGGACAGGTGCCAGGAGCAGGGAGAAGACGAGGACGCCGAAGCTCAGGAAGGCCGATCCCCAGATCAGCCACACCAGCGCCTGGACGAGCAGGAAACCGAGCAACACCACGACGTTTCGCGCGCGGCGGCGGCGGGCGAGCAGGCCGCCCTGCCGGGCCACCCGCACCGGGCGCGGGACGAGCCGGCCACGGCGGGCGCGCCGCCGGGCCGCGCGGGCCTGCCGTCGCTCGTTGAGCCGCATCGCGTGCTCCCGCCGCGCCTCACGCTCGGCCCGGCGGCGCGCCCGCTCCTTGCTCACCGGAGCTCGCGTCGAGGGCGGGTCACAGCGTGCCGAGCCAGTTGCGCAGCAGCACCGCACCGGCGTCGCCGGACTTCTCGGGGTGGAACTGGGTGGCCATGAGCGGGCCGTTCTCCACGGCGGCCACGAACGGCACCCCGTGCTCGGCCCAGGTGACCAGCGGCTCGGCGAAACCGTCGTCCGGCCGCAGCTCCCAGTCGCGCACGCCGTAGGAGTGGACGAAGTAGAAGCGCGTCGCGGCGTCGAGCCCGTCGAACAGCACGCTGCCCTCCGGGGCCTTGACGGTGTTCCACCCCATGTGCGGAAGCACCGGCGCGTCGAGCCGCTCGACCGTGCCCGGCCACTCGCCGCAGCCCTCGGTCTCCACGCCGTGCTCGACACCCCGGGCGAACAGGATCTGCATGCCGACGCAGATGCCGAGCACCGGACGGCCGCCGGCGAGCCGCCTGCCGATGATCCGCTCACCGAGGACGGCCCGCAGGCCCCCCATGCACGCCTCGAAGGCGCCCACACCCGGCACGACCAGCCCCTCGGCGTCCATCGCGGCGTCGAAGTCGGAGGTGACGGTCACGTCGGCGCCCGCCCTGGCCAGGGCGCGCTCCGCCGAGCGCAGGTTGCCGGATCCGTAGTCGAGGACGACGACGCGCTTCACCACCACATCACCCCCGCCGTGATCGCCATCGCCGCGCCGACCGCGCAGATGACGGCGCCGATCTTGAGCCCTTGCTTGGCCAGCGAGAACACGCCGCCGATCAGGAAGAGCCCGACGAAGACCATCGCGATGGCGATCGCGTTCTCGCTCATAGGACTCCCTTGGTGCTCGGCACACCCGTGGCGCGCGGGTCGAGCTCGGAAGCCTCGCGCAGCGCCCGGGCCAGCGCCTTGAACTGGGCCTCGACGATGTGATGCGCGTTGCGGCCGTACGGGACGCTGACGTGCAGGCAGACCGCCGCCTGCGCGACGAACGACTCGAGGATGTGGCGCGTCATGGTCGTGTCGTATTCGGGACCGATCATCGGCGCCATGCCCTCGGGCTCGGTGTGCACGAGGTAGGGCCGCCCCGACAGGTCGACGGTCACCTGGGCGAGCGACTCGTCGAGCGGGCACGACGCGCTACCGAACCGCCTGATGCCCGACTTATCGCCCAACGCCTCACGGAACGCCGCACCCAGCGCGAGCGCGGTGTCCTCGATCGTGTGGTGGGAGTCGATGTGCAGGTCGCCCTCGGTCTTGACGGTCAGGTCGAACAGCCCGTGCTTGCCCAGCTGCGCCAGCATGTGGTCGAAGAAACCGACCCCCGTCGACACGTCGACCCGGCCCGTGCCGTCGAGACCCACCTCGACCAGGACCGACGTCTCCTTCGTTGCGCGCTCGACGCGGCCTACGCGACTCACAGAACTCCCTCCAGCGCGGCGCGGAACGCCGCCATCTCCTCGCCGGTGCCGATCGACACTCGCAGCCATTCGGGCGGCCCGACCTCGCGGACGAGCACACCCCTCGCCAGCAGACCCTCCCAGACCGCGCGCCGCTCGGGAAAGCGCCCGAACAGCACGAAGTTGGCGTCGGAGTCGGCGACGGTCAAACCCTTGCCCCGCAGCCACGTCACCGTGGCGTCGCGCTCGCGCCGCAGCTCGTCCACCGTACCGAGCAATTCGGCGCGGTGCCGCAGCGCCACCCGTGCCGCCGCCTGCGTCAGCGTCGACAGATGGTAGGGCAGCCGCACCAGCAGCAGCGCCTCGATCACGGCCGGATGGGCGGCCAGGTAGCCCAGCCGGGTGCCGGCCATCGCGAACGCCTTGGACATCGTCCGGGTGACGATCAGCCTCGGGTGCTCCGGCAGGAGCGAGAGCGCGGACGGCGTGCCCTCCCGGGCGAACTCGGCGTAGGCCTCGTCGACCACCACCATGCCCCCGGCCGCCTCCAGCACCCCGGTGATGGTCTCCAGCGGCAGGGCGGTGCCGGTGGGGTTGTTGGGAGAGGTCAGGAAGACGATGTCGGGCCGGTGCTCCTCGACGGCGGCCGCCGCCTTGGCCGGGTCTAGCGAGAAGTCGTCCTCGCGGACGCCGCCGATCCACTCGGTGCTGGTGCCGGTGGTGATGATCGGGTGCATGGAGTAGGACGGCTCGAACCCCAGCGCCGTGCGGCCGTAGCCGCCGAAGGCCTGCAGGATCTGCTGCAGGACCTCGTTGGAGCCGTTGGCCGCCCACACCTGGGCGGCGCTCAGCCCGTGGCCCAGATAGCCGGCCAGGTCGGCGCGGAGCGCCTCGGCCTCCCTGTCGGGATAGCGGTTGAGCCCGGCCGCGTCGCGCCGCACCTCCTCGGCCAGGTCGTCGACCAGCTCCTTGGACGGCGGGTAGGGGTTTTCGTTGGTGTTGAGCCTGACCGGGACGTCGATCTGAGGGGCGCCGTACGGGGTCAGGCCCCTGAGGTCGTCACGGATCGGCAGGTCGTGCAGGTTCATGCGCTCCCACTTCGTCGCGTCGGCCGGCCCGGGCGTTTCCGGCGCGGTCACGAGGGGACCTGCCAGTCGAAGCGGGCCCTGACCGCGGCGCCGTGCGCGGGCAGGTCCTCGGCGTCGGCCAGCACCGACACGTGCGCCGCCGCGCCCGCCAGCGCCTCACGGGTGTAGTCGACGACGTGGATGCCGCGCAGGAACGACTGCACCGACAGGCCACTGGAGTGGCAGGCGCAGCCGCCCGTGGGCAGCACGTGGTTGGAGCCCGCAAGGTAGTCTCCGAGCGAGACCGGGGCGTAGGGGCCCACGAAGATCGCACCGGCGTTGCGGATCCTCCCGGCCACCTCCGCCGCGTCGGCGGTGTGGATCTCCAGGTGCTCGGCCGCGTACGCGTTGACCACCTTGATCCCGTCGTCGATGCCGTCGACCAGCACGATGCCCGACTGGCGGCCGGCCAGCGCCTCGGTGATGCGGGCGGCGTGCCGGGTCGCGCCGACCTGGCCGGGCAGCTCCTTCTCCACCGCCTCGGCCAGCTCCACGCTGTCGGTCACCAGCACGGCGGCGGCGATCACGTCGTGCTCTGCCTGGCTGATCAGGTCGGCGGCCACGTGCACCGGATCGGCCGTCTCGTCGGCCAGGATCGCGATCTCCGTCGGCCCGGCCTCGGAGTCGATGCCGATGCGGCCCTTGAGCAGCCGCTTGGCCGCGGCCACCCAGATGTTGCCGGGGCCGGTGACCATGGTGGCCGCGCGGCACTCCTCGGTGCCGTAGGCGAACATGGCCACCGCCTGGGCGCCGCCGACGGAGTAGACCTCGTCGACGCCCAGCAGGGCGCAGGCGGCCAGGATCGTGGGGTGCGGCAGCCCGCCGTGCTCCTTCTGCGCGGGGCTCGTCACGGCGAGCGACTCGACCCCGGCCTCCTGGGCGGGGACGACGTTCATGACCACGCTGGAGGGATAGACGGCGCGCCCGCCCGGCACGTAGAGCCCGACGCGCTCGACCGGCACCCACCGCTCGGTGACGGTGCCGCCGGGGACGACCTGGGTGGTGACGTCGGCCCGCCGCTGGTCGCGGTGGACCAGCCTGGCCCGCCGGATCGCCTCCTCGAGCGCCGCCCTGACCTCGGGCGCCAGCGCGTCGAGCGCTCCGCGGACGGCCTGCTCGGGCACCCGGGCGCGCTCGATCTCGACCCCGTCGAACCTGGCGGTCAGCTCCCGTACGGCTGCCGCCCCACGATGGCGCACGGCCTCGCAGATGGGACGCACCTTCTCCAGGGCGGCCTCGACGTCGAGCTCGGCGCGGGGCAGCACGTCGCGCAGGTCTTCGGGCAGAGAACCACGCATGTCAATACGGGAAATCACCCCACCAGTCTACGGAGTCCACCGGGTGTATCCCGTTCCGTCCACCATCCGGACACGCGAGTCGCAGCAGCTCCGGGGCCCCGGGCTAGCATGGCGAGGAAGATCGCACCTTGGAGGCCGCCATGCTGACCGACGACGACCTGCTGCACCTGCGCCGCTGCGTGGAGTTGGCCGCCGCGGCGCTCGACGCGGGCGACGAGCCGTTCGGATCGGTGCTGGTGGCCGCCGACGGCACCGTGCTCGCCGAGGACCACAACCACGTCGCCGCCGGCGACCAAACCCAGCATCCGGAGTTCGCGCTGGCTCGCTGGGCGGCGGCCAACCTGAGTCCCGGAGACCGGGCCGCCGCGACCGTCTACACCTCGGGCGAGCACTGCCCGATGTGCGCCGCCGCGCACGGCTGGGTGGGGCTCGGCCGCATCGTCTACGCGAGCTCCTCCGAGCAGCTGGCCGGCTGGCTGGCCGAGCTGGGTGTCCCGGCGCCTCCCGTCCGGACCCTGCCGATCAACGACGTCGTGCCGGGCGTCGAGGTGGCGGGGCCCGTGCCCGGCCTCGCGGACGAGGTGCGGGAGCTCCTGCGCAGGTTCCACCGCGCGTCCTGACCGCCAAACCGTAACCGCCAGACCGTAACCGCCAACCTGCCCATCAGGACCGGCCCGACAGAACCGGCCCGACAGAACCGGCCCGTCAGGACCGGCGCGTCAGGACCGGCCCGACACGAGGGAGGTGGCCGGCTCGCGCAGGGTCCCCGACAGCAGCCAGGCCAGGGCCGGGAACACGACCAGGACCGACAGGGCCAGGCGCAGCGAGGTGGCCTCCGCCAGCGCGCCGATCAGCGGGCTGGTCAGGCCGCCCGCGCTGACCGCCAGCCCGAGCGTGACCCCGCTGGCCGTGCCCACCCGGCGGGGCAGGTAGTCCTGGCCCAGCGTCACGTGCAGGGAGAAGGGCGCGTACAGGAAGATCGACGTGGCCGCGACGAAGAGGTAGGCCGCGTAGCCGGGCACGAGCACGATCCCGGCGAGGGCCGGGACACTGGCCGCGTACGCCAGCCGCATGGTGCGGATCCGGCCCCAGCGGGCCGCCAGCTTCCCGCCGAGCACGGTGCCCAGGGCGCCGCCCGCGAACAACACGAACAGCGCCACCGCGCCCGCCGCGCCACCGCCCAGGTAGAGGGCGATGAACGCGCTCAGCCCCACGTACACGACGGACCGGAAGACGATGACCAGCGTGAGGCGGATGAACGACGGCCAGTCGTCCCGCCCCGGGGCGTGCGACGCCGCGCGGCCCATGGCCTCGCGTCCGGCCAGCGCGCGGATCACGGTCAGCGTGAGCAGCGCGCCCGCCAGGGCCGGCACCACCAGAAGCGGCGAGGCGCCCAGCCCGCCCAGCGACAGCAGCGGCGTCACGATGATGGGCGCGCTCGCGAAGCCGAGCGTGCCGCCCAGGGAGAACCAGCTCATCCGCACGTGGCTGCCCTCGCTGGCGACGCGGGCCAGGCGCGCGGCCTCCGGGTGGTACGCCGCCACGCCCAGCCCCGACAGGGCCACGGCCAGCCAGGTCAGCACGTACGAGCCGGAGACGCCGCTGAGCGCGACCCCCAGGCCGGCCGTCGTCATGCTGACCGGGATCAGCCACGGCATCCGCCACCTGTCGGTCAGCGCGCCGAACACCGGCTGGACGACCGAGGACAGCAGCGTGGCAGCCAGCACGACTCCGGACGCCGCCACGTATCCGTAACCGCGCTCCAGCACCAGGAACGGCACGAGAGCGGGCACCGCGCCCTGGTAGACGTCCACGCTCCCGTGGCCGATGGCCAGCATGACGACCCTGTTCACCTTCACGGTTCGATCGTCACCGCCGGCCACCTGGCCTGCTTCCGATAAAATGCCAATCTATGACGGTAATCCGCCACCTGCCGGAGGCGCCCACGGGACGACGGCCCCTGGCTCCGGGCACGGGGATCGACGCCCACCGGCACGACACCCACCAGATCATCTACGCCTGCCGGGGCATGGTCTCGGTCACCACCGGCGCCGGCACCTGGGTCGCCCCGGCCAACCGGGCGATCTGGATCCCGGCGGGGACCGTGCACGAGCACCGCGCCCACGGCCGCACCGACCTGCGCCTGGTGGGGCTGCCCGTCACCGACGACCCCCTCGGCCTGGCCCGGCCCGCCGTGCTGGCCGTCGGCCCGCTGCTGCGGGAGCTGATCATCGCCTACACCGACCACTCCGGCGCCACCGGCACCGGCAGACCCGAGCCCGGCGGACCCGAGCCCGGCAGAACCGAGCCCGGCAGAACCGGGCTCGACGGGTCCGAGGCCGACAGGTCCGAGCCTGGCGGACCCGAGCCCAGCCGACCCGAACTCGGCGGGTCCGGGGCCAGCGGGTCCGGGGCCGGCGGTGGGGGTGAGCGGGGGCGGCTGCGGGCGGTGCTGCTCGACCAGCTCCGCCACTCCCCCGAGCAGCCGTTCCACCTGCCCACGGCCAGTGACCCCCGGCTGGCGGCCGTCTGTGCGATCCTGCACGACGACCCGGCCGACGGCCGCACGCTCGCCCAGTTGGGCGCGGCCGCGGGCACCAGCGCCCGGACGCTGGCCAGGCTCTGCCGCGGCGAGCTCGGCATGAGCTTCCCGCAGTGGCGCACGCAGTTGCGGCTGCACCACGCGCTGCTCCTGCTCGCCGACGGCACCGCGGTGACGACCGTGGCGCATCGCTGCGGCTGGGCCTCGGCCAGCGCGTTCATCGACGCGTTCCGGCGGGCGCTGGGGTACACCCCGGGCAAGGCCTTTACATTGTAGATTCGCTACAATGCCGCCCTCGGACTTCGGAAGGGATCGACGACGTGAGCAAGGCGAAGGCCCAGGGGGGCACTCCGGCCACGGTGGCGCTGACCAAGGCCAAGGCCGCGTTCACGCTCCACCCCTACGAGCATGACGCCGGCGCCCAGGCCTACGGCGAGGAGGCCGCCGACGCGCTCGGCGTGCCGTACGAGAGGATCTTCAAGACGCTGGTGGCCGAGGTGGAGAGCGGGCTCGCCGTGGCCGTCGTGCCGGTGGCGGGCAAGCTCGACCTCAAGGCGCTGGCCGCGGCGCTGGGCGGCAAGCGGGCCGCGATGGCCGACGCGGCCAGGGTGGAGCGGGTGACCGGCTACGTGGTCGGCGGCATCAGCCCGCTCGGCCAGCGCAAGGCGCTGCCGACCGTGGTCGACTCGTCCGCGCTGGAGTTCGACACGATCTACTTCTCGGCCGGTCGGCGCGGGCTGCAGATCGAGACCGCCCCGGCCAACCTCGTCGCCCTGACCCGAGCCGTCACCGCCCCCATCGGCAAACACTGACCCGCGGCGATGACGCCGCCCGCAAGCAGACGCTGACCCACGGGCGATGACGCCACCCTGCGGGCAAGCGCTGACCCCGCGCGGCGATGACGCCGCCCGCAAGCAGACGCTGTCCCGCACGGCGATGACGCCGCCCTGCGGGCAGGAGCCGACTCTGGCGGGACGCGGGTGCGCCGCGATCCGCGACGGGCCGCGGCGCGTTCAGGGAGTGACCGGTCAGCGTGGAGGGCGGTCGTCGCGCGGGGAGCGCGGGAGGCGGCGTCCGTCCGGGAAGCGGTGCGGGGGGCGCCAGCCGGCGTGGTTGCCGCGCCGGTGCCTCAACCAGCGCTCGAACCAGTCGCGACGGCGGGCGCCCGCGTGGCCGATGCCGGCCTCCCGGCGCTTCTCCGCCTCCTCGGCCTCCTTCAGCCCGGGAGTGAAGCCACCGCCGAAGCGGCCCATGTCGGGGCCGGGGAATCCGCGCGCCGGAGTGTTGCGCAGCGCCGCCTGCATGGAGTCCACCCAGATCGGCCCCGGCAGCGACGCCCCCTGCACCGAGCCGTAGTAGTCGTCGCCGATCTGCACGTTCTGCAACGGGAACCGGTAGGAGCCCCGGATGTCGCCCATGCTCACGGCTGCCGCCAGGTCCGGGGTGTAGCCGGCGAACCAGGCCGAGGTGTAGCCGTTGTTGGTGCCGGTCTTGCCCGCCGCCGGCCGGCCGATGCTCTGGCCGCGCATGGTGCCCTGGGTGAACACCCCGGACAGGACGTAGTTGACGGCGTCGGCGACCTCCGGGTCGAGGACCTGCTCGCAGGCGGGCGGCACCCGCGTGCGCACGCCGTCCCGGCCGACGATCTCCACGATGGCCAGCGGGCGGCAGTACTTTCCCCTGGCCGCGAACGTGGCGAACGCCGCCGCCACCGTCACCGGGTCCATCTCGTTGATCCCCAGCGTGAACGTCGGCACCTCGCGCAGCGGCTTGCCGTCGGCCCGGGTGATGCCGAGCGCCTTGGCGGTTTTGACCACGTTGCAGAGGCCGACCTTGCGCTCCAGCATCATGTAGAAGATGTTCACCGATTTCCAGGTGCCGGTCGACAGGCTGTGCGGGCCGCCGCTGCCCTCGCCGCCGGCGTTGTAGACGGTCGCCCGCGGGTCGTTGACGGGCCGCCCGCCGCAGTCGCGGTAGCCCTGCGACGGCACCAGCGAGCCGGGCGTCTGGAAGCCCTGGCCGAACCTCCACCCCTGCTTCAGCGCGGTGGCCAGCGTGAACGCCTTGAACGTGGAGCCCGCCTGGAAGCCCATGCCGCCGCCGTGCGCCACGTCCGCCGCCAGGTTGAACGTCGTCTTGGGCCCGTTCTTCCGGTCGCCCGGGTTGCGGCCGAATTCCTTGCTGGCCGCCATCGCCCTGATCCGCCCGGTGTTCGGGGAGACCATGGCCTCGGCGGCCACCTCGGTGTCCTCGGGATGGACCCGCCGGCGGATCGCGTCCTCGGCGGCCCGCTGCGCCACCGGGTCGAGGCTGGTCCTGATCACCAGCCCGCCCCTGGCCATCCTGGTCCGCCGCTCGGCCGCGGTGTTGCCGAACACCGGGTTAGTGAGCAGTTCACGCTGCACGTACAGGCAGTAGAAGGGGTAGAGGCTCTGGCCGCACCCTCCCGGCTCCGGCCGGAGCTTGATGTCGAGCCTGCTCCGCTTGGCGGTCTCGGCCTCCCGGTGGCTGATCAGTCCCAGACCGGACATCCGGTCGAGCACGATGTCCCGTCGTTCCTTCAGCCGTGCCTGCTTGGCCTTGCCCAGCGAGGGGTCGGTGGAGTACGGCATGCGGACGGCGCCGGCGAGGGTGGCCGCCTGGGTCAGGGTCAGGTCGGCGGCCGTGGTGGAGAAGAAGCGCCTGGCGGCGGCCTCGACGCCGTGCGCGCCCGCGCCGAAGTAGGCGATGTTGAGGTACTTCTCCAGGATCTGGTCTTTGGTGTATTTCTTCTCCAGGGCCAGCGCCAGCCGCAGCTCGGTGATCTTGCGGCCCACGCTGGGGGCCCGTGCCCGGTCGCGCTCCTCCTCCGTGTGGGCGCTTTCGACCAGGATGTTCTTCACCAGCTGCTGGGTGAGCGAGGAGCCGCCCTGCCTGATGCCGCCGGCCTGGGTGTTGGTGAGCAGCGCCCGGAACGTGCCCTTGACGTCGAGGCCGCCGTGCTCGTAGAAGCGGGCGTCCTCGATGGCCACGATCGCCCGGCGCATCACGGGCGCCACCTTCGACAGCGTCACCGTCGTCCGGTTGGCCTCGTAGAACTGGGCGAACGTCTTGCCGGTCCGGTCCCGCAGCCGGGTGACCTGGGCCAGTGGTTCCTCACGCGGGGCGGGCGGCAGGTCGACGAAGACGTCCGCGACGCTCTTGGCGGCGATGCCCGCCCCGCTCACCGCTGGCGCGGCCATTGCCGCCGCGAGCACCCCGCAGAGGGCCCCCGCCACGCCGAGCCCGCCGATGGATCTGAGCACACTCACTCAGGTGATCTGCGACCGGCAGATCACCGGTAAACGCCCAGTGCCGACTCCTTTACCGTTCTCGACGGATGTTCAGACCAAGCAACGCGAACTGCTCGAACGGGCGGTGATACCCGCGTTCGATGTGGTGTACGCCACGCAACGTGGAAACGTCGTCGGCCACCGCCGCGGCCAGCACGGCCGAGAACCCCGCCCTGATGTCGGGCAGCGTGACGTCGGCGCCCCTCAGCCGAGAGACGCCGCGCACCACCGCGGAGTGCTTGGCGTTGGTGTCGTGGTAGCGGCAGGCGGGGCCGCCCAGGCACTGGTCGAACACCTCGATCTCGCAGCCCATCTTCTGCAGCGCGGGCACGTACACCAGGCGGTTCTCGAAGACCGTCTCGTGCAGCACCGACATGCCCTGGCTCTGCGTGAACAGCACCATGAGCGGCGTCTGCCAGTCGGTCATGAACCCGGGATGGGTGTCGGTCTGCACGGCGGCCGCGCGCAGTCCCTCGGGCGGGGCCGTGGCGCACAGGTACTCGTCGTTGATGGCGAACTGGGCGCCCATCCTGGCCAGCGTGGTGATCGCGGTGACCAGCCGGTCCTGCGGGCAGCCGTGCACCCGCACCTCGCCGCCGGTGATCAGGCCCGCGACCAGGTAGGAGAACGCCTCGATGCGGTCGCCCGCCAGCCAGGTGGACGCGCCGCGCAGCCGTTCGACGCCCTCGATCACGATCCTGCGGTCGGGTGACAGCTCGATCCGGGCGCCCATCCGCTGCAGGAACAGCGCCAGCTCCACCACCTCGGGCTCCATCGCGGCGTTCTTCACCACCGTCTTGCCCTCGGCCAGCACCGCGGACATCAGGATCGTCTCGGTGGCGCCGACGCTCGGGTAGGGCAGCTCCAGCCTGGTGCCGTTCAGCCGCTTGGCCTTGGCGTAGATGCCGGTGTCGCCGATCTCCACCTCGGCGCCCATCGCGCGCAGCGCCTCGACGTGGAAGTTCACCGGCCGCCGCCCGATGGGGTCGCCGCCGACCAGCGGCACGAACGCCTCGCCCGCCAGATGCAGCAGGGGGCCGAGCATCAGGATCGGGATGCGGTTCAGGCCGGTGAACGCGTCGGGCACGCGCGGCAGGATCTCCGGGCCCTGCTCGATGCGGATCTCCTTCCTGGTGATCTCGACGTTGATGCCCAGCGCCTTCAGCATCTCCGCCGTGATGCCCACCTCTCCCACCTCGGGGACGTTGTGGATGCTGCTCTCGCCGCTGCCCAGCATGGCGGCCACCATGTGCTTGGACACGGCGTTCTTGGAGCCGCGGACTTCGACGTCTCCCCGGAGCGGGCCGGAGGGTTCGATCAGCCAGACCTCTTCTTGAATCACGAAGCGAGCCTAACCGGGAGATACCATCAAGCTGATCCTGACGCGGACGGTGAAGGAGAGTGGCGTGGCGAGGCATGTGCGGCCGTTCGCGGTGACCGTCCTCGCCCTCGCCGCGGCGGCCGTGCTCGCCGGACTGCTCTGGTCGTGGCTGTCTCCCCGCGTGCCCTACCAGATCACGGAGCGGGGGCTGGTGCTGGCCGACCCGTCCACGCAGGCGCTGATCGCCGCCGACGGCTGGTTCGCGGTGATCACCGGCGGGCTCGGGCTGGTCTGCGGGGCGGTGGGCTGGTATCTCGGCCGGCGCCACCAACTGGCCGTGCTGCTGGGGCTCTGCGCGGGCGGGGTGCTCGGCTCTTTCGTCACGTTCTGGGTGGGTTCGACGTTCACGCTGGGCGTGGTCACCGTCGAGGCGGCGGGGCAGCCCGGGGTCACGATCGTGCCCGGCGTACTGGCGCTGACCGCCTCCGGCGTGCGGGTGACCTGGCCGCTCTGCGCGGTCGGCTTCTTCGGGCTGCTGGAGGGCATGAACGGCTACCGCGAGTCGCCGCTGCGCAAGCCATATGGGATCGGCTAGAGGGGCGGGCGGCGCTCGCCGTACCGGGTGGCCTGTTCGAACGCGTGGGCCACGCGCAGCACCCTGGCGTCGGCGAACGGCCGGCCGACGATCTGCACCCCGACCGGCAGCCCCGACGGCGTGAACCCGGCCGGGACCGAGGCGGCGGGCGCGTGCAGGACGCTGATCCAGTAGGCGGAGCGCATCCACGACAGGTAGTCGGGCAGCCGCACCCCGTTGATCTCGCTGACGTGCGGCTGCTCGACCGGGAACGGCGGCACCTGGCTGACCGGCGCGATCAGGACGTCGTAGGTGTCGAAGAAGGCGGCCATCCGCTGGTAGAGGCCGCTGCGCAGCCGCTCGGCCCGGGCCAGGTCGGCCCCGGTGACCCGGCGTCCCTGCTCGACGTTCCAGGCGGTGTTGGGCCCGAGGCCGTTCAGCTCACCGAAGGACAGGGCGTAGAACCAGGCGCGGTAGACGCGGAAGGCGTCGTCGGCGTCGGACAGGTCGAGGTCGACCTGCTCGACGCGCGCGCCCAGCCGTTCGAACACGCCGGGCGCGGTCGCCGTCACGGCCGCGGTCTCGGGGTCCACCGGCAGCCCGCCGAGATCGGGGCTCCAGGCCACCCGCAGCCCCGCGACGCCCCGCTCGGGATCGGGGCTGAAGCCCTCCGTGATCGAGTAGGGGGATCGCGGGTCGAAGCCGGCGACGGCCTCCAGCATCAGGGTCAGGTCTCCGACGGTCCTGGCCATCGGCCCCGGCACGGACAAGGTGTACCAGGCGGCGATCTCGGACGGCGCGGGCACCCGCCCGGGGGTCGGCCGGAGCCCGGCCACGTTGCAGAACGAGGCCGGATTGCGCAGGGAGCCGCCCATGTCGGAGCCGTCGGCCAGCGGCACCATGCCGGCCGCCAGGGCCGCCGCCGCCCCGCCGCTGCTGCCTCCGGCGGACCTGGACAGGTCGTAGGGGTTGCGGGTGGCCCCGAACACCTCGTTGACCGTGTGGGACCCGGTGCCGAACTCGGGGGTGTTGGTCTTGCCCACGGTGATGGCCCCGGCTCGCCTGAGCCGCTCGACGATCAGGTCGTCCTTGTCGGGGACGTTGCCGGAGTAGAGCGGCGACCCGTACGTGGTGCGGATGCCCGCCGTGCTGGCCAGATCCTTGTGCGCCACCGGGACCCCGTGCAGCGGCCCGTCGGGCTCGCGCGCGTCGGCGGCCTTGGCGGCGTCGAGCGCCTGCTCGGCGACCAGCGTCACGATCGCGTTGACCCGCGGATTGACCTGCTCGATCCGGTCGAGATGCGCCTGCGTCAACTCGACGGCGCTGATCTGCCGGGTCCTGACGAGGCGGGCCATCTCGGCGGCGGTCAGGTAGCAAAGCTCGCTCACATGCCCATCCTCCCCCACCGGCTCGGCCCCGGACGATGGCGAGGGTTGCCAGGTCCGGGGCCGCCGGCGAGCAAAAGCCCCCGCGCGGTGCGGAGCTCAGGCGCCCAGGCAGGCCGGGCCGAGCAGTTGCTTCAGGTCGCCCATGAGCGCCGGCGACGGCGTCACCCGGAGGCGGTCCTCGACCCGCATGACGGTCGTCTTGGGGCCGTTGTGCACCTGCAGGTGGACCTCGGAGGTGCCCGGATGGGTGCTGAGGATCTCCTTGAGGCGGCCGACGACCGGCGCGGTGCACCGGTTGAGCGGCAGGCTCACCAGCAGCGGGCCGCCCGCCTCCTGTGTGAGGTCGGGCGCGGTCACCTCCATGGCGATGACCTTGGCGACGTCCTCGCGCTTGTCGACGCGGCCCTTGACGAAGACGATCGCGTCCTCGGCCAGGATCGTCGAGCACAGCTGGTAGGCCGACGGGAAGATCATCACCTCGATGGCGCCCTCAAGGTCCTCCAGCTGGGTGAGCACCCAGGTGTCGCCCTTCTTGGTGACCTTGCGCTGCACCCCGCTCAGGATGCCGCCCACCGTGACGATCTGGCCGTCGGGGCGGCTGTCGTCCTGGAGGGCGGCGATCGAGCAGTCGGCCCCCGAGGCCAGGATGTGCTCGACGCCGAACAGCGGATGGTCGGAGACGTACAGGCCGAGCATCTCCCGCTCGAACTGCAGCAGGGTGTTCTTGTCCCACTCGCCCACCGGGATCTGCACGTCGAACGTCTGGTCCTCGCCGTCCTCGATCGCGCCGAACAACGAGTCCTGGCCGATGGCCTCGTTCTTCTTGATGTCGATGATCGCGTCGACGGCCTGCTCGTGCACCATGACCAGGCCCTTGCGGACGTGGCCCAGCGAGTCGAAGGAGCCGGCCTTGATCAGCGACTCGATCACCCGCTTGTTGCAGACGATCGCCGGGACCTTGCGCAGGAAGTCTTTGAAGTCGGCGAAGCGGCCCTTCTCCCGGCGGGCGGAGATGACGCCGTCGACGACGTTGCCGCCCACGTTGCGCACCGCCGACAGGCCGAAGCGGATGTCGGTGCCGCGCGGGGTGAAGTCGAAGTCGGAGTCGTTGACGTCCGGCGGGAACACCTTGATGCCCATGCGGCGGCACTCGTTGAGGTAGAGGGCCGACTTGTCCTTGTCGTCCTTGACACTCGACAGCAGCGCGGCCATGTAGGCGGCCGGGTGGTTGGCCTTGAGGTAGGCGGTCCAGTAGGAGACCAGGCCGTAGGCCGCGGAGTGGGCCTTGTTGAAGGCGTAGTCGGAGAACGGCAGCAGGATGTCCCACAGCGTCTTGATCGCCTCGGCGGAGTAGCCGTTGGCCTTCATGCCGGCCTCGAAGGACTCGAACTGTTTGTCCAGCTCGGCCTTCTTCTTCTTGCCCATCGCGCGGCGCAGCAGGTCGGCCTTGCCGAGCGAGAACCCGGCGACCTTCTGCGCGATGGCCATGACCTGCTCCTGATAGACGATCAGGCCGTAGGTCGTGTCGAGGATCTCGCCCAGCGACTCCTTGAACTCCGGGTGGATCGGGGTGATCTCCTGCTGGCCGTTCTTGCGCAGCGCGTAGTTGGTGTGGGAGTTGGCCCCCATCGGGCCGGGCCGGTAGAGGGCGCCGACGGCGGAGATGTCCTCGAAGTTGTCGGGCTTCATCAGCCGCAGCAGCGAGCGCATGCCGCCGCCGTCGAGCTGGAACACGCCCAGCGTGTCGCCCCGGCCGAGCAGCTCGTAGGTCTTGCGGTCGTCGAGCGGCAGCTTGAGCAGGTCGATCGACTCGCCGGCGGTCGACTCGATCATCTTGAGGCAGTCGTCGATGATCGTGAGGTTGCGCAGGCCCAGGAAGTCCATCTTCAGCAGGCCGAGCGTCTCGCAGGTCGGGTAGTCGAACTGCGTGATGATGGCGCCGTCGGAGTCGCGGCGCATGATCGGGATGTAGTCGGTGATCACCTCTGATGACATGATCACGCCGGCGGCGTGCACGCCGGTCTGCCTGATCAGGCCCTCCAGGCCCTTGCCGAGGTCCATCGTCGCCTTGACGTCGACGTCCTCCTCGTAGAGCCTGCGCAGCTCGCCCGCCTCGTCGTAGCGGGGGTGGTCCTTGTCGAAGATCCCGGCCAGCGGGATGTCCTTGCCCATCACCGCGGGCGGGAACGCCTTGGACACCTTGTCGCCGAGCGCGTAGGGATAGCCGAGGACGCGGCCGGCGTCCTTGATGGCGGCCTTCGCCTTGATGGTGCCGAACGTGGCGATCATGGCGACCTTGTCGGCGCCCCACTTCTCGGTCACGTAGCGGATCACGTCGGCCCGCCTGCGCTCGTCGAAGTCGATGTCGACGTCGGGCATGGAGACGCGGTCGGGGTTGAGGAACCGCTCGAAGATCAGGCCGTGCGGCAGCGGGTCGAGGTCGGTGATGCCCATCGCGTAGGCCACCAGCGAGCCGGCGGCCGAGCCTCGGCCCGGCCCGACGCGGATGCCGTTTTCCTTGGCCCACATGATGAAGTCGGCGACCACGAGGAAGTAGCTCGGGAAGCCCATCTGCTCGATGATGCCGATCTCGTAGTCGACCTGCCGGCGGTGCTCGTCGTCGTAGCCCTGCGGCCAGCGGCGGTCCATGCCCTCCCAGACCGTCTTGCGGAAGAACGCCTGCTCGGTCAGGCCGTCGGGGATCGGGTAGGTCGGCATGAGGTTCTTGAACTCGAAGAACCCGCTCGGATCGACCTTCTCGGCCACCAGCAGCGTGTTGCGGCAGCCCTCCGCCCACAGGTCGGAGGTGTCGACCGCGCGCATCTCGTCGGCGGTCTTGATGTAGTAGCCGCTGCCGTCGAAGCGGAACCGGTCGGGGTCGGACAGCTGCTTGCCGGTCTGGATGCACAGCAGGGCGTCGTGCGAGGCCGAGTCGGACTCGTAGGTGTAGTGGGAGTCGTTGGTGACCAGCGGCGGGATGCCGAGCTCCTTGCTGATGCGGGTCAGCCCGTCGCGGACCCGGCGCTCGATGTCGAGCCCGTGGTCCATGATCTCCAGGTAGAAGTTGTCCTTGCCGAAGATGTCCTGGAACTTCGCCGCGGCCTTGAGCGCCTCGTCGTACTGGCCGAGCCGGAGCCTGGTCTGCACCTCGCCCGACGGGCAGCCGGTGGTGGCCATCAGGCCCTCGGCGTGCTCGGCCAGGATCTCCGCGTCCATCCGCGCCCACTTGCGGACGAACCCCTCGGTGTAGGCGCGCGAGGACAGCCGCATCAGGTTGTGCAGGCCGGCCTTGTCGCGCGCCCAGATCGTCATGTGGGTGTAGTAGCCGCCCGCCGAGACGTCGTCGCGCTTTTGGTGGGGCTCGCCCCACAGCACCGGCTTCTTGTTGTG
Source organism: Nonomuraea sp. NPDC048916 (assembly GCF_040649575.1). Taxonomy (NCBI): domain Bacteria; kingdom Bacillati; phylum Actinomycetota; class Actinomycetes; order Streptosporangiales; family Streptosporangiaceae; genus Nonomuraea; species Nonomuraea sp. NPDC048916. The sequence continues at coordinate 73,664 of NZ_JBEZFS010000020.1, read as the reverse complement.
GCGCAGCTCGGGGGCCACGTAGGCCTCGATGCCGATGACCGGCTTGATGCCCGCCCCGGTCGCCTGCTTGTAGAAGTCGTAGGCGCCGTGCAGGTTGCCGTGGTCGGTGATCGCGATCGCGGGCATACCCAGGTCGCCGACCTGCTTGAACATCTGCTTGAGGCGTGCGGCCCCGTCGAGCATGGAGTATTCGGTGTGCACGTGCAGATGGACGAACGAGTCGCTGGACGACATGGAGCGGCGCCTCCCGGTCTGTTGTGGTGTGCGCTCCGACTCTAGTGGTCCCCACCGACATCTCGCCTGCCGTACGGGACGGCGTGCCGACCTCGCCGGGAGGCATGTCCCGGTTATCGTCATCTTTACGGAGAGTGACGAAAGGGACACCCGATGCGTACGGAAAGCGACGAAGGGTACCGGCATTCGCTGGGCAACCGCCAGGTCCAGATGATCGCCATCGGCGGGGCCATCGGCGTCGGCCTGTTCCTCGGCGCGGGCGGGCGGCTGGCCGCGACCGGTCCCGCGCTCATGATCTCCTATGCCGCCGCCGGGCTGGCCGCCTTCTTCGTCATGCGGGCGCTCGGCGAGCTGGTGCTCTACCGGCCGGTGTCGGGCTCGTTCGTCGAGTACGCCGGCGAGTTCATCGGCCCGTGGGCGGCGTTCGCCAGCGGCTGGATGTACTGGATCAACTGGGCCTTCACCGGCATCGCCGAGCTGGTGGCGATCGCCGCCTACGTCTCCTACTGGGCCCCGGGCTTCCCGCAGTGGCTCACCGCGCTGATCGCGCTGACGTTCGTGCTGGTGGTCAACCTGCTGTCGGTCAGGCTCTTCGGCGAGCTGGAGTTCTGGTTCGCGATGCTCAAGGTGCTGGCCATCGTCACCTTCCTGGTGGTCGGCCTGGCGCTGGTGCTCTTCTCCGTGGGCCAGGCCGGGCCGCAGAACCTCGTCGCACACGGCGGCTTCTTCCCCACCGGCGCCCCGCTCGTGCTGATGAGCCTGCAGTCGGTGGTGTTCGCGTACGCCTCGATCGAGCTGGTCGGCATCACCGCGGGCGAGACGGCCAGGCCGCACGAGGTCATGCCGAAGGCGATCAACGGGGTGGTGTGGCGCATCGCGATCTTCTACGTGGGGTCGGTGGTGCTGCTGGCCATGGTGCTGCCGTGGACCGCCTACCGGGCCGGCACCTCGCCGTTCGTGACGGTCTTCGACGGCCTGGGCGTGCCGTGGGCGGCCGACGCGATGAACCTCATCGTGATCACCGCCGCGCTCTCCTCCTGCAACTCCGGCCTGTACGCCACGGGCCGCATCCTGCGCTCGATGGCCCGCAAGCGGGAGGCTCCGGGCTTCACCGGGACCCTCAGCTCCAGGCACGTGCCGATCGGCGGCATCGTGTTCACGGCCGCGATGTTCCTCGGCGGCGTGGCCCTGTTCTACTTCCTGCCCGAGCGGGCGTTCAACATCGCCACCGCCGTCGCCTCGCTGGGCGTGATCACCACCTGGGGCACCCTGGTCTACTGCCAGCTGCGGCTGCGCAGGTCGGGGCACCGCTCGGCGTTCCCCATGCCGGGCAGCCCCTACACGAACTGGCTGACGCTCGCCTTCCTGGCGCTGGTCGTGCTGCTGATGCCGTTCGCGGACGAGGACCAGCGCGTGGCCTTCTACCTGCTGCCGGTGCTGGTGGCGGCGATCGCGCTCGGCTGGGCGGCGCTCAGGAGGCGGCGTGCGGCCACGGTGATCGAACCCGTCGCCGACCCGGCCGTGAATCCCGCCGAGTGAACGCGGGCTGATCGCCCGGCTGACCGGCGGCCCGGGCGTACGAGCCGCGACGTTCGGGGCCCGTCGTCCACCTCACCGGCGGGCGCGGTCCTCCGCCAGGTGCAGGCCCGCTTCGATGACCGCGTTCATGACCGGCGCCAGCCGCTCCTCTCCCAGCTCGGGCGCGCGGCGCGCCATGCGGGCCACGAGGTCGCGCTCGCGCCCCGGGTCGCGGCCCGCGAAGCCGCCGACCGGCTTGAGCGTCTGGACGATCCCGGCCAGCGCGGCCCGCCGCTCCAGCAGCGTGGCCAGCGCCGCGTCCACCCGGTCGATCGCCTCCCTGCACTCCGGCAGCGTGGCGGGCGTCTCGGGCCGCAGCAGCGCCCCGACCAGCGTCACGGCCTCCTCCGCCACGCGCATCGCCTCCCCTGCCATCGCGCCCCGCGCCGTCTCTCCGGCCGTACGGTCAGCCGTCGCGTCGTCGCCCGGATGGGAAGCACGGGGAACCGGCGGGCCGGCGATGAGCAAGTGGTCCAGCACCAGTCCGTCAGCGCCCGCCGAGAGGGAGCGGTCCGGCGCCGGTCCATCGGCCCCCGCCGAGAGGGAGTGGTCCAGCACCAGTCCGTCGGCGCCCGCCGCGACGGCCGCCGCCGACAGGCCGGCGTCGGCCGACACGTCGGCGAGCACCGGGCGGCCGGACGCCGTCCGGGCGGCCCGGAGCAGCCCGAGGTTCAACCGGCCGCCCTCGCACAGGATCACCTGGTCACCGCCCTCGGCCGCGCAGTAGTCGGCCAGTCCGAGCCACTCCTCCAGCGACGCCGAGGGGCGGCGCTCGACCACCACCGGCAGCCCCAGCCCGGCCGCGGCGCGCACCAGCGGGATGTCACGCGTCCACGCCGCCCCCACCACCACCGCGTCGGCCCGCGCCGCGATCACGGGCAGGTCGGCCGCGCAGGACGGCTCCACCAGCGTGGCCCGCTCGCGCAGGACCTCCCCGGCCGGGCCCCGGCGCTCCCGCAGGCTCACCCGGCCGCCGATCACCACGGCCGCTCCCGCGCCCACGCGCAGCCCGCCCACGGTGACGACGTGCCGTTCCAAGGTCGATGACATCTCGGCTCCTCGCTCGGGCCGGCCCGCTGGAGCCGGCAGAAACCAAAAAGGCAGAGACGAGGCGTCTCTGCCTGTTGCCGACTCCAGGTGGTCGCTAGCGGACGACCGGCCCTCCCGGAGCCGGCTCGGTAAACGCGTAGCGACAAGTCATGTCAGAACCTTACACCGGTCATCCACGTGCTGGACTCCCCTTCTCATATGGCGGACTGTCCTTGCGGCGAGTCGCCGTTGATCCCTCGCTATGGGAGTATTTCTTGGCCTAGAGGGAGGGTTTGAGGCCGTTGATGTCGGATCGCAAGCGTGACGGACGCCGCATCGCCGGCCGTTACCAGCTGCAGGAGCCCATTGGCAAGGGCGGCATGGGCATCGTCTGGCGAGCCCATGACGAGCTCCTTGACCGCGTGGTCGCGGTCAAGGAGGTCCGTTACGCCGCCGCCCTGGGCGACGAGGTGCAGCTGCTCAACCGCCGTACGATGCGCGAGGCGAGGGCCGCGGCCAGGTTCGAGCACCCCAACGTGATCGTCGTGCACGACGTGATCGAGGAGGACGACCGGCCGTGGATCGTCATGCAGCTGGTCCCCTCGCGCTCCCTGGGCGCGGTGATCAAGCAGGACGGGCCGTTGCCCCACAAGAAGGTGGCCGAGATCGGCCTCGCGGTGCTCGACGCGCTGCACCGCGCGCACGAGTCGGGCGTGCTGCACCGTGACGTCAAGCCGGAGAACGTCCTGCTGGCCGACGACGGCCGGGTGGTCCTCACCGACTTCGGCATCGCCACGCTGGAGACCGAGACACAGCTCACGGTGACGGGCCTGGCCGGCACTCCGGCGTTCATCGCGCCCGAGCGGCTCAAGGGGCTGCCCGCGCGGCGCGAGTCCGACCTGTGGTCGCTGGGCGCGACGCTCTACACGGCGGTGGAGGGCCGCTCGCCGCACGAGCGCGGCATGGCGCTGGCGACCATGCACGCCGTGCTGACCGACGAGCCCGATCCCGCGCCGCACGCGGGGCCGCTCGCCGAGGTGATCAGCGGCCTGCTGGCCAAGGAGCCGGTCCAGCGGCCCTCCTACGAGGAGACGACCCAGCTGTTGCGCCGGGTCATCACCCAGGCGAGTCCGCCGCCGACCATGCGGATGCCCGCGCAGCCGCCCGCCGACACACGCGGCCGGCGGATCCCCGTGCAACGGGACCCGGCCGAGGACGACACCCCGACCGACCCCGATCTGGTCCTCCCGGCCGGACAGTCCACCCAGCGCGCCCGGCCCGCGCCGCCGGAGACCGGCGCGCGGCTCGGCCCGGCGCCCGGGAAGCCCGCCGAGCCGACCGGTCCCACCATGGAGTCCGGCGGCTCGGGAGGCGGCCGGCGGCTCGGGCCGATCCTCGCGGCGGCCGGCGCGGTCGTCCTCGTCGCGGGCGTGGGCGGCTACCTCGGCCTGCACTCCGCCCCCGACCCGGGCTCCGGCCGGACCCACACGTCGGCCGACCCCTCCTCCCCTCCGGCGTCTCCCTCCGCCAGTGGGTCCACGTCGCAGAGCACCACGCCCGGCGAGTCGGCGAGCCCCGATCCCAGCCCCAGTCCGGCCCCGTCGTCCGGCCCGACGGCGTCGGCCGCCACGCTGCCCAGCGGCTGGAAGATGTACAAGGACAAGATGGGCTTCTCCATCGGCCTGCCGAAGGGCTGGAAGGAATACACCCGCAACGGCGCCCAGGTGTTCTTCCGCGGTCCGGGGGCGGCGTCCAACGCCTTCCTGATGATCGAGGAGGCACGTAAGCCGGGCTCCGACCCGTACAAGGACTGGAAGGAGCAGGAGCCGGGGGCCAGGGGCCGGTTCGGCGGCTACAAGCTGATCGACATCAAGAAGGTCGACTACATGAAGGCCGCCGCCGACTGGGACTTCACCTGGAACACCAACACCGGCAAGACCCGGGTCCGCAATCGCGGCTTCCTTACCGAGAACGGCCGTGGCTATGCCATTTACTGGCACAACCTGAACAGCCGCTGGAAAAAGGACAAGCACTTCTTCGACACGTTCGCCGCGACGTTCAAACCCGCCAAGTAGGCTGCGCCGCGTGGAAAGGCGGATCAACGGCCGATACCGGCTCATCGAGCCGCTCGGCGAGGGCGGCATGGGCGTCGTCTGGCGTGCCTACGACGAGCTGCTCGACCGTACGGTGGCGATCAAGGAGGTCCGCTACACCGGTGTCGGCGACGCCCAGCTGGCCGACCTCAACCGCAGGACGATCAGGGAGGCCAGGGCGGCGGGCCGGCTCGACCACCCGTCGGTGATCGTCATCCACGACGTCGTGGAGGAGGACGGCCTCCCATGGATCGTGATGCAGCTGGTCAAGTCACGTTCGCTGGCCGAGGTGGTCCGCGAGCGCGGGCCGTTGACGGTCGGGCAGGCCGCGGTGATCGGCGGCCGGGTGCTCGACGCGCTGCGGGCCGCCCACGCGACGGGGGTCCTGCACCGTGACGTCAAGCCGGAGAACGTCCTGCTGGCCGACGACGGCCGGGTGGTCCTCACCGACTTCGGCATCGCCTCGCTGGAGGCCGAGGCGGGCCTGACCGCCACCGGCGGCCTCGTGGGCACACCCGCCTACATGCCGCCCGAACGCCTCCACGGGGAGCCCGCGAGGCCCGAGTCCGACCTGTGGTCGCTGGGCGCGACGCTCTACACCGCGGTGGAGGGAGCGCCGCCGTACAAACGCGACTCGTGGGCGGCGACGGTCGCGGCGGTGCTGCGTGACGAGCCCGCCCCGCCCACGCGGGCGGGCGCGCTCCGTCCCGTGATCATGGGGTTGCTCACCCGCGACCCCCGCGCCCGGATGGGCGCCGACGAGGCCGCCGCGCTGCTGCGGAAGGCGTTCGGCGAGGGCGGCACCACGGTCCCCGTCCAGACGCGACCCCGGCGGGGCGGCGCGCGCCCGGTCGTCGTGGCCTCGGTCCTGGCCGCGACGGCGGCACTGGCCACGGGCGCCGTGCTGGCGATCCGCTGGGCGGGCGCACCGGACCCGGGCGCCGCCACCCTCTCGACCACCACCCCTCAGACGGGACACCCCGCCACCGGCGTGCCCATCCCCACCACGCAGGGCTCCACCGGACCGACTCCCACCGGGGCCACTCCCACCGGGGCGGCCACCAGCGCACCGGCGTCCGCGAGGCCCACCCCGCCCGCGACCGGCCGGCAGGTGCCCGACGGCTGGCGCGCCTACCGCGACACGGCCGGCCGGTTCTCGATCGCCGTTCCCCACGGCTGGCAGGCCACGAAGCACCCCGTGAGAGACAGCGTCAGCGTGACAAGGCCCGGCTCGCCGGGAACCCTGATCGTCGAGTGGACCGTTCCCGAGCGCCCCTGGACCGACCCGGTGCGCCACTGGAAGGACCTGGAGAAGGTGATCCAGGACCGGGGCGAGTTCACCGGCTACCGGCGCCTCGCCATCGATCCCACGACCTACCTCGGCCGTCCCGCGGCCGACTGGGAGTTCACCAGGCTGCGCGACGGCGCCCTGATCCACGTGATCAACCGCGGATTCCGCACCGCCGACGGCCGGATGTACGCCATCTACTGGGAGACCACCCACTCCCGCTGGCCGCGAGAGCGCCGCTATTTCGACACGTTCGCGCAGACGTTCAGGCCGTCCTGAAGGCCCCGCGGACGCACGGCTGAGGATTCCGGACAGCACATAACCTGTGTCACATGGAACAAACAGGGCATCGTTCGGCCGCCATCCGGGACGGTCTGGGGGTGGGCCTGGCCGTGGGGCTGTCCGGGCTGGCCTTCGGCGCGGCAGCGATCACCGCCGGGCTGAGCGTGGCGCAGGCGTGCGTGCTCAGCCTGCTGACGTTCACCGGCGCCTCGCAGTTCGCGCTGGCCGGAGCGGTGGGCGCGGGCGGCAACCTGGCCGCCGCCGCCGCGGGCGCGCTGCTGCTCGGCGGCCGTAACACCCTGTACGGCCTGCGCATGGCCGACCTGCTGCGGGTACGCGGGCCGCGCAGGCTGCTGGCCGCGCACGGCGTGATCGACGAGACGGCCGCCGTCACCCTCGCCCAGCCGACCCCCGCCGCCGCCCGAGTCGGGTTCACGGCCACGTTCGCCAGCCTGTACGTGGCCTGGAACCTCACCACGCTCGGCGGAGCGCTCGGCACGTCGTTCCTCGGCGACCCGGGCGTGCTGGGGCTGGACGTGGTCGGCCCCGCCACGTTCCTGGCGATCCTGTGGCCGAGGCTGGCCGGGAGCGCGGAGCTGCGGTGGCTGGCGCTGGGCGGCGCGGCGATCGCGCTCACCGCCACCCCGTTCCTCCCGCCGGGCGTCCCGGTGCTGCTGTCGGCCGCGGCCGTGCTCGTGGTGATGGCGCGATGACGCTGTGGTGGGCCATCGCCGCCGTCTGCCTGGGCTGCTACGCGCTGAAACTGGCCGGGCTCGCGGCGCCGCGGCGGATCCTCGACCATCCGGTGGTGAGCCGCTTCGCCGAGCTGGTGCCGGTGGCGCTGCTGGCCGCGCTCATCGCCGTGCAGATGTTCAGCGAGAACGGCGGGCTGCACATCGACCCGGCCCGCACGGCCGGGCTGGGCGCGGCCGTGGTCGCGCTCCTGCTCCGCGCGCCCTTTCTCGTCGTCCTGGCCACGGCGGCCGTGGTTACCGCGCTTGTCCGGAGCTTTCTCGGGTAGTCGGGCCGCATGTCCGAATCTGCTGGCCTCGTCGGTGGGCGTTACCGGCTGATCAAGACCATCGGCTCGGGCGGCATGGGCACCGTCTGGCAGGGCCACGACGAGGTGCTCGGCCGGGATGTGGCCCTGAAGGAGATCCATCCGCCCCACGAGCTGAGCGGCCCCGAACGCGACGAGTTCAACGTCCGCACCTTCCGCGAGGCCAGGGTGGCGGGGCGCGTCGCGCACCCGGGCGTCGCCACCGTCTACGACGTGCTGGAGGAGCACGGCCACCCGTGGATCGTCATGCAGCTGGTCCACTCCCGCACGCTGGGCGAGCTCGTGCGCGACCAGGGCCCGATGTCTCCCGCCGAGGCCGCGGGCATCGGCATCCAACTGCTGGAGGCGCTGCGCGCGGCCCACGCGGCGGGTGTCCTGCACCGGGACGTCAAGCCGGACAACGTGCTGCTCACCGACTCCGGCCGGGCGGTGCTGACCGACTTCGGGATCGCCACCACGGAGGACGAGGCCCCGTGACCAGGACCGGCATCCTCGTCGGCACGCCCGCGTTCATGGCGCCGGAGCGGGCGGCCGGCGGCCGGGCCCACGCCGCGTCCGACCTGTGGTCGGTCGGCGTGACGCTCTACGTCGCCGTCGAGGGCCACTCCCCCTTCCAGCGCCCGCACGCCCTGGCCACGCTGGGCGCGGTCATGCACGCCGAGCCCGATCCGATGGCCCGCGCCGGCGTGCTCGCGCCGGTCGTACTCGGGCTGCTGCGCAAGAACCCGGCCGAGCGGCTGTCCCTGGACGAGGCCGAGCGGCGGCTGCACGCGATCGTGACCGGCGAGGTGCCCGAGCCGACCGCGCCCCTGACCCCGACCGCGCCCCTGACCGCGCCCGCGCGCTCCCTTGCCCCGCGCCGGCCGAACCGGCGGATGCCGCTGGCCGTGCTGGCGGCCGGCACGATCGTGGTCGCGCTCACGACGGGCGGCATGGCGTGGCTGTCACATCGCGAGCCCACCACCCGCCCGCCCGCGTCGGTCCCCGCCGGCAGCCCCAGCGCGGTGCCGTCCAGCTCCGGCCCCACCCCGGTCCCCACGGACGAGCCGGCGGAACGGACCGTCACCACCCCGGGCGATCGCCGGGCGCGCACCGGCACCCCGCCCTCCGGCGCGCCGGAGTCGCCCGACCCCACGCGGGAAGACCGCGGCAAGGCCACCCGCGGCCCCACCGGCGAGCCGGCCCCCACCAAGTCCAAGAAGGACGACGAGCCGGCCTCGGGCACCCCTGGCCGGGTCGAGCCCTCCGACAACGGCCGGAAGGGTGGGAAGAAGAAGGCCGGGAAGAAGGACTGACCCGCGAGGTCAGGACTCGGCGCGGACGATGTCGAGAGCCTTCTGCAGGTCGTCGGGGTAGTCGGTGCCGAAGGAGATCCACTCGCCGCTGCCGGGGTGCTCGAAGCCGAGCGCCACCGCGTGCAGCCACTGCCGGGTGAGACCCAGCCGGGCCGCGATCGTCGGGTCGGCGCCGTACATCAGGTCGCCCACGCACGGGTGGCGCAGCGCCGACATGTGCACCCGGATCTGGTGGGTGCGGCCGCTCTCCAGCTTGATGTCGAGCAGCGAAGCCGCCCGGAACGCCTCGATCGTGTCGTAGTGGGTGATCGACGGCTTGCCGCCCGCCACGACCGCGAACCTGCCGTCGCCCGAGGGGTGGCGGTCGATGGGCGCGTCCACGGTGCCCCTGAACGGGTCGGGGTGCCCCTGGACCAGCGCGTGGTAGCGCTTGTCGACCGTACGCTCCTTGAAGGCGCGTTTGAGGTGGGAGTAGGCGCGCTCGCTCTTGGCCACCACCATCGCGCCCGTGGTGTTGGCGTCGAGCCGGTGCACGATGCCCTGGCGTTCGGCCGCGCCACTGGTGGTGATCGTGTGGCCGGCGCCGAGCAGCCCGCCGAGCACGGTCGGGCCGGTCCAGCCGACGGTCGGGTGGGCGGCCACCCCGATGGGCTTGTTGACCACGACGATGTCGTCGTCCTCGTAGACGATGCTCATGCCGGGCACCGGCTCGGCGATCGGCATCGGCGTCGCCACCGGCGGAGGGAGCGTCACGTCGAGCCAGGCGCCCGCGTGAACCCGGTCTGACTTGGCCGGCCGGCGCCCGTCGACCAGCACCTCGCCGGCGACGATCAGCTCGGCCGCCCGGGTGCGGGAGAAGCCGAACAGCCGGGACAGAGCGGCGTCGAGCCGCTCGCCCTCCAGCCCGTCGGGCACGGGCAGGCTACGCTGCTCGGTCACTCTTGATCTCCCTCGTGCCGTCGATCTGGTAGCCCCGCCAGGCCAGGACCACCGCCAGGATCCCGCCGCAGACGATCGCCGAGTCGGCGATGTTGAACACCGGGAAGTAGTCGATCACCGGGAAGTGGCCGGGCAGCACCTCGATGAAGTCGACCACGTGCCCCTGGAACTGCGTGTCCCTGCCGAGCCCCGACGGGTAGCGCAGGAGCCGGTCGGTCAGGTTGCCGAGCGCCCCGCCGAGCAGCAGGCCCAGCGTGAGCGCCCACGGGACGCTGCCCAGTTTACGGGCGGTGCGGAGGATGGCCACCACCACGCCCACGGCGATGAAGGTGAAGATGATCGTCATTCCGGTGCCGATGCTGAAGGCGGCACCGGAATTGAAGATCACTCTGAACTGCAGCACGCCCTCGATCACGACCAGCGGCGGCTTGCCCTCCAGGGCCCGCAGCACCACGGTCTTGGTGATCAGGTCGGCCGTGTAGATGACCACGGCCAGCCCGACGAGGACCGCGACGAGACGTCCGCGCCGCCCGCCTACCGGCGTTCCTCCCTCTGCTTGCAGGCCACGCACAGCGTCGCCCTCGGGAACGCCTGCAGGCGTTCCTTGCCGATCGGCTTGTGGCACGATTCGCACACTCCATAGGTCCCTGCGTCGATCCTGGCGATCGCACGTTCATTCTGCGCGACCAGGTCGCGCGCATTCAGGGTAAGGGCGATCTCGCGCTCGCGCTCGTACGTCTTGGCCCCGGCGTCCGCCTGGTCGTCGCCGGCCCCCTGGGTCACATCGCCGGAGGCGATCTCGGACTCGTGCCGGAGGATGTCGGTGTTGAGTTCGTCGATCTCCGTCTTCAGCGTGCCGCGTACCTCGGCCAGCTCCTCTTCGGACCACATCGACGGTGTAGCGGTCTGCGTGACTGCCGCCATGGCTGCCTCCATTGCTGATCAAGGCCGTGAATGGTGCGGGCAGCTTAGGTGCCCCCATAACGGCACGACAAACGACCCGCCGGGCCGTTTACCTCTCCCGTACTATCCCCCTCGCGCTTTCAACTCCTCGCCGCTACGGTCCATTCCCTCACCTTTGTCGGCGTTTACGACTTCCGTACCGGAGAGAGGATCGTCACCGGCTAAACGAGGAAGCCTTTGGCTCCGACCTGCGTTATGGTTTGAAGGCTGCAAGGCGTCGATGGGGCCCAGTGTGAGGGACATCACCCCGGAGCCGCCGGAAGAACGGCTTCCCGAAGCTCACTAGACCCGGCCGCAGCCCGAACGAAGAGGGTCTCCCCGGAGACCAAGAAGGGTGGTACCGCGGGGCCGTCGCCGGCTTCGTCCCTTCACGCAGCCCTGTAGCCAGTGATCGCGTGGAGGCCCGCCCGAGATGTCTTCCCCTATGTTCCGCTCTCTTCCCGCGCAGGTCGACCTGCCCGCGCTCGAGCGCGAGGTCCTCGACCGATGGCGGGACGGGAAGATCTTCGAGCGCTCCGTCGAGCAGAACGACGGCAACCCGCCCTGGGTCTTCTACGAGGGCCCGCCCACCGCCAACGGCCTGCCCGGTGTGCACCACGTCGAGGCCCGCGTCTTCAAGGACCTCTTCCCCCGCTACAAGTCGATGCGGGGCTTCAGCGTGCCGCGCAAGGCCGGCTGGGACTGCCACGGCCTGCCGGTCGAGGTCGGCGTGGAGAAGGAGCTCGGCCTCACCGGCAAGAAGGACATCGAGGACTACGGCATCGCCGAGTTCAACGCCAAGTGCCGAGAGTCCGTGCTGCGGCACGTCGACGCGTTCGAGCAGATGACCGAGCGGATGGGCTACTGGATCGACCTGTCCACGGCCTACCGGACCATGGACCCGTCCTACATCGAGTCGGTGTGGTGGTCGCTCAAGGTCGTGTTCGACAAGGGGCTGCTGTTCCGCGACTTCCGCATCACCCCCTACTGCCCGCGCTGCGGCACCGGCCTGTCCGACCACGAGCTGGGCCAGCCGGGCGGCTACGAGACCGTGTCCAGCCCGTCCGTCCACGTCCGCATGCCGGTGACCTCCGGGCCGCTGGCCGAGCTGGACGCCTCGCTGCTGGTCTGGACGACGACGCCGTGGACCCTGGTGTCCAACACCGCGGTGGCCGTGCACCCCGACGTGACCTACGTCGCGGCGCGCACCCCCGGCGGCGAGGTGCTGGTGGTGGCCGAGCCGCTGCTGGCGGTGCTCGGCGACGGCGTCACCGAGGTCGCCCGCCTCACCGGCCGCGAGCTGGAGCACACCACCTACACCAGGCCCTTCGACCTGGTCGACATCCCCGACGCCCACTACGTGGTGCTCGGCGACTACGTGACCGTCGAGGACGGCACCGGCCTGGTCCACCAGGCGCCCGCGTTCGGCGCCGACGACCTGGCCGTGATCAGGCGCTACGACATGCCGGTGGTCAACCCGATCGGTCCCGACGGGCGCTTCCTCGACGACGTGCCGATGGTCGGCGGGCAGTTCTTCAAGGACGCCGACGAGGCGCTGACCGGCGACCTGCGGGAGCGGGGCCTGCTGTTCCGCGGCGGCCACTTCGAGCACAGCTACCCCCACTGCTGGCGCTGCCACACGCCGCTGCTCTACTACGCGCTCCCCTCCTGGTACATCCGCACCACCGCGGTCAAGGACCAGATGCTGGCCGAGAACACGACGACCAACTGGTACCCCGAGACGATCAAGTGGGGCCGGTTCGGCGAGTGGCTGCGCAACAACGTCGACTGGTCGCTGTCGCGCTCGCGCTACTGGGGCACGCCGCTGCCGCTGTGGGTGTGCTCGGCCGACGAGTCACACGTGACGTGCGTGGGGTCCATGGACGAGCTCGGCACCCTGGCCGGCCGGGACGTGTCCGCGCTCGACCCGCACCGCCCCTACGTCGACGACGTGACCTTCCCCTGCCCGACCTGCGCCGCCGAGGCGCGCCGGGTGCCCGACGTCATCGACGCCTGGTACGACTCCGGCTCCATGCCCTTCGCCCAGTGGGGCGCCCGCGGCAAGCCCGAGGGCGTCTACCCGGCGCAGTTCATCTGCGAGGCGACCGACCAGACCCGCGGCTGGTTCTACTCGCTGATGGCCGTCGGCACCCTCGTCTTCGGCCAGTCCTCCTACGAGAACGTGCTCTGCCTCGGGCTCATCCTGGCCGAGGACGGCCGGAAGATGAGCAAGCACCTGGGCAACGTGCTGGAGCCCATCTCGCTGATGGACGAGCACGGCGCCGACGCGCTGCGCTGGTTCATGGCCTGCTCCGGCTCCCCCTGGGCGGCCCGGCGCGTGGGCCACAACGCGCTGGAGGAGATCGTCCGCAAGGTCCTGCTGACCTACTGGAACACCGCGTCGTTCTTCACCCTCTACGCCAACGCCGAGTCCTGGTCGCCCGCGATGCTGGCGGAGGCGCCGCCCGCGTCCGAGCGCCCGCTGCTCGACCGGTGGGCGCTGGCCGAGCTGCACCGCACGGTGGCCGACGTCACGGCCTCGCTGGACGAGTACGACACCCAGCGCGCCGGCCGCAGGCTCGCCGAGTTCCTCGACGACCTGTCCAACTGGTACGTACGCCGCTCCCGCCGCCGCTTCTGGCAGGGGTCACGGGAGGCGTTCGCGACCCTCTACGAGTGCCTGGAGACGGTCACCCGGCTGATGGCGCCCATCGCGCCGTTCGTCACCGACTACCTGTGGGACGTGCTGCGTGCCGGTGACGCGCCGTCGTCCGTGCACCTGACCTCCTGGCCCGCCGTGCGCCACGAGCTCCTCGACCCGGCGCTGTCGGAGCAGATGGCGCTCGTCCGCCGCCTGGTGGAGCTGGGCCGCTCGGCCCGGGCCTCCTCCGGCGTCAAGACCCGCCAGCCGCTGGGCCGCGCGCTCGTCGGGGCGCACGGCTGGCCGTCACTGCCGGCCGAGCTGCGCGACCTCATCGCCGACGAGCTGAACGTCCAGGCCCTGGAGGACATGTCCGGCTTCAGCGCCGACCTGGTGTCCTACACGGTCAAGCCCAACTTCCGGGCCCTGGGCAAGCGCTTCGGCTCCCAGACCAAGCTGGTGGCCGCCGCGGTGACCGCCGCCGACGCCACCTCGCTGGCCCGTGCCCTGCGCTCCGGCGCCACGGTGACCGTGGAGGCGGGCGAGCTGGGCCAGGTCTCGCTGGGGCCCGACGAGGTGATCGTCACCGAGCAGCCGCGCTCGGGCTGGGCGGTGGAGACCGGCGCGGTCGACACGGGCACCGGCGAGACGGTCGCGCTCGACCTGGAGCTGACCGACGAGCTGCGCCGCGCCGGCCTGCTGCGCGAGGTCATCCGCCTGGTGCAGGAGGCCCGCAAGTCCACGGGCCTGTCCATCACCGACCGCATCGACCTGTGGTGGACCGCCACCGGCCCCGACCTGGCCGGAGCCCTGCGTGCAGGCGCGGGCCCGGTGGCCGACGAGGTTCTGGCCACGTCGGTCACGGAGGGATCGCAGCCCGGCCTCCCCACCCACACCGACCCCGACCTGGGCCTGAGCTTCCAACTCCGCCGCTCCTGACCCACCCGGGGCCCTGTCGCGCGGGCGTGCCCCTCTTGGGGCACACCCGCGCCGTCCTACCAACGCCTCGCCACGGGCCGGCGCCCCAGAACCCCGGCAGCACGTCCTGCGGCCAGGCCGACCGGAAGCCGGCGGCCACTCCGCCGAAGACGCCGACGATCTTCCGCGCGACCGCCGTCCGTGGAACAGCTCCTCATCCCGCTCCCCCACGAGCACGGCCGGTCGCGGGCCGGCGCCACCGGACTCGTTCACACAGCCGCAGTCGAGGGAGGGGGTCAGGCGACGGTTTCGTGGTCGTTCTGGCAGACCGAGCAGCTGGTCAGGCCCGCCGCCTCTGCCTGGGCGAAGGTCATGGTCTCCACACCGCTGTCACCGGCGCCTCTGATCAGCGGGCAGTCGGTGCTGTGGTAGCGGCGGGTCCCGGCGATCACCTTCACGGTGGCGGCCCGCTCCTTGGCGGGCGTGTCGGTGCCGGACTCGCCCTGGCCGGCACGCTCGCCGCTGTTGGGGCCCTCGGAAGCGGTGTCCTTGCCTTTGCCGGACGGCAGGGCGGGCTCGGTGCCGGCCTCCGGCTTGCCGCCGGCCGTCTTCGCCGACCTGTCCTCGCCCGGACCACCGCTCCGCCCGGACCCGGATCCCGCTCGTGGCAAGGATCCGGCCGACGTGCTCGGGGTCGCACCGGTCGGCAGAGGGCCATGTGGCTTGGCCGCCGACTCGGCCGCCGACGCCGGACGCTCCGGCACCACCCGCTGCCCCGGACGCCCGGCCGCCGAACCACCGGCTGGCCGTGCCCCTCCGGACTCAGCAGCCCCGGCCCCGCGCGGCCCCGCGGACTCACCGGCTCCGGGACGCCCGGCCGCCGAAGCACCAGACGGCCGCGATCCTCCGGAGCCGCCTGCCTCGTGCTCCCGCGCCCCTGCGGGGTCGCTCGCCCCGGGGCGCCGCGGCTCGTGGGCCTCGCTCCCGCCGGCAGTCCGTGGTTTCCGGGCCTCGTCGGACGGCTCCGATCGAGTCGGCCGCGAGGGAAAGCGCGCGGTCTCCTCCTGGGCGGACTCCGGCGCCGTGCTCGCCTCACCCCGGCCGGGTGACGACGCGGGCCGCTGGGACTCACTCCGGGAACCGGCTCCCGACCCCCGCTCCCCGGAATCCCCTGGAGACGCGGACGACGCCCCCGGGCGCTGCGGCCTGCCCGAATCGTCCTGGCCGCGGGGCGATGCTGAACGTGGCCGCTCCCCCTGAGAAGCGGTGCCGGGGCGCCGCTCCTTGGCCCCGGACTCGCCCTGGCCCCCGGACGGCCCCGGACGCTTCGGGGAGGGCTCGATGGGCTCTCCCGTCGCGGACACGGCCCGCTGGGGCTTGGTCTCAGGACCCTGGTCGGTGACGTCGGCTTCGGATGTGGCGGGCGCCGCGCCCGCGGAGCGACCCGGCGGCGCCGAACGCTCGGCACGGCCCTGTTCGGGCGATACGCGCTCAGAACGACCCGGCTCGGACGGGACACGCTCGGAACGACCTTGTTCGGACGTCACGCGCTCGGAACGGCCCGGCTCGGACGGGACACGCTCGGAACGACCCTCTTGGGGCGAAAGGCGGTCGGGACGGCCTGCGGGGGCGGGGCGATCGCCCCGGGAAGGGGATGCGGCGGCATCCGCTCGGGAGGTGTGGGGGCCCTGGCGGAAGGCCGCGGAAGTCGTCTGGTCAGACTCGTCCTCGCCGGGCCTGGCTCCGGGCGAGGAAGGGCGCTTGGCGGGGCCGCCGGACGGCGAGGCCTGCGCGGGATCCGCGGGGCGCCCGAACCACCCACCCGACCGGTCCTCGTGGGAGGCGGCGGGGTTGGGCTCCGGGCTGGGGGTGGAAGCCGGGGACTCGGGCTTCGGCCGGGCGACCGGCTGCCTGTCCGTGCCCGGGGGGACGGGGGCACGCGGCTCGTGGACGGACCCGGAACGGGCGGGATCCGACCCGGAAGGCTCGGAGCGAGCAGGGTCAGAGGGGTGAGCCCGGCTCTCGGTGGACCTCTCGGTGGACCGCTCAGGGGACCCGGCGGGGTCGGCGGCAGGCGGCAACTGCCGTCCGCCGATCGCGGCGTCGGGCAGGCACGTGGTGCAGGGGGTGAAGCCTTCCTCACGTGCCTCTTCGTGCGTGAGCTCCTCGTGATCCCGTCCGACCAGCTGGCGGCAGCCCGGAACGTGGTAGCGCTTGCGCCCGGGAATCACCAGGACGATCGAGTCCGGGGAGATCCCCCTCGCCGCGGGGCGGCGTGGAGCGGGCGCGGGCATGGTCACCGTCTGCTGCGTCAACTGCGGACGCGGAGCCGGCGGCGCTCCCATCGGGCCGGTCCGGGTGTGCGGCACCCCGGGCGGCGCGAGGCCCACGGGCGGCGTGACCGGCTCGGAGGCCCGCCCACCACCAGGGAACAACTCGTGACGCCGCAGGAACGCACCGATCACCAGGAACAACGCGGACAGCACGCTGGCCACGATGGACCACATGATCAGGTAGACCTTTGCCAGTACGAAGCCCGCGATCAGTAATACGACCGCCGCGAGCACCAAACCAGCGCTGATAAGGATCACAGAGGGCTCTTTCGAGTGACGGGTCTACTGACCCGCTACTTTACCGGCGGTCGTTGTGCGGACCGTCGCCGCCGGGGAAAGCGCCCTGCGGAGCCTCGCCACCGAACGGGTTGGGACCACCGGGAAGAGGCGGCTGACCCCCCTGGGAGATCGCGTGTGACATGACCGGAGCCACACCCGCGGGCCCGCCCGGCATCACCGGGAAGCCGCCGCTGCCCTCGGCGGAGACGTTGAGCTCGGCGAGCTGGTTCTCCAGGTAGAGCTTGAGACGGCTGCGGTATTCGCGCTCGAAGCTGCGCAGCTCCTCGACCTTGCGCTCGAGCTCGTCACGCGTCTGGACGAGGGAGCCCATGGCCTGGCGGTGACGCTCCTGCGCGTCGCGCTCGAGCGTCTCGGCGCGGGCGCGGGCGTCGCCGATGACCTGCTCGGCCTGGCGGCGGGCCTTGGTGAGGATCTCGTCGGCCTCGCGGCGGGCACGGGTGACGGTCTCGTCGGCCTCACGACGGGCGTCGGAGATCGCCTGGTCGGCGGTCTGCTGGGCGAGTGCCAGCACGCGGGCCGCGGTGTCCATGTTGTCCTCGGCGGGAGGCATGCTCATGGCCACGGGCATCGGCTGCTGCTGCGGCTCGGGCACCTTCATGGGCTCCGGCTGCGGCGGCATCATCATCTCGGGCTTCGGCCCTTCCTGGACCGGCGCGGAGGCCATGGGCATGTTCATGCCACCCGGGACCTTCCCGCGCAGGCACTCGGCCAGTTTGGCGCGAAGCTCCTCGTTCTCTTGGATCAGGCGGTCAAGCTCAGCCTCGACTTCGTCGAGGAAGGCGTCGACCTCTTCCTCGTCGTAGCCCGGCCGTAGCCGGGTCGTACTGAATTGCTTGTTCCGCACATCAGCGGGCGTCAGCGGCATCTTTTGGTCTCCTTGGCGCGCTTGGAGTCTGTCCGGAGGGACGGTAGAACCCGAATCACTTCAGCGCGGACACGAGTTGGATCTTGACCGGTGCCCCAGGCCCCCGTCACCCGCCCAGCGATCCCGCGATTTGCAGCAAGATCAGGACGATGATGAAGAGCACTGTGAAGCTTAGGTCAAAGGCCACCGTACCCAACCGGAGCGGAGGAATGAAACGGCGGAGGAACTTAAGGGGTGGGTCTGTTGCGGTATATGTGGCTTCGGCAAGCACCAGCACGACCCCTGATGGCCGCCATTGGCGGGCGAACGCCTGGACCGTCTCAAAGATCATCCTGCCGATGAGCAGCACCAGGTAGAGCGCCAGGACGATGACCAAGATCTGACTTACGATCCCCACGGTCTGGCCGCGCCTCCACTTCTCATGTGCCCTCCAGGCCTCGGCGAGACCGGGTTGGGTGCGATAGACATACAGAGACTCTAACTCTGGTTGAAGAACCCGCGCTCCGCGATTCGGGCCTTGTCCTCGGCGGTCACCTCGACATTGGCTGGGGACAACAGGAATACCTTGTTGGTAACACGTTCGATGCTGCCGTGTAGGCCAAAGACGAGACCTGCCGCGAAATCGACGAGCCGCTTGGCGTCGCTGTCAACCATCTCGGTCAAGTTCATGATCACCGGCGTGCCGTCACGGAAGTGCTCGCCGATCGTCCTCGCCTCGTTGTACGTGCGGGGGTGCAGCGTGGTGATGCGGGCCAGATCGGTCGTCCGGCGCTCCAGGACGGTCGTGGTGGGCCTGGGCGCGGACGCTCCGGGATCGGTGTCGTCCTCGCGGTCCTGGACCGGCACGGGCCGGTCGTCGCCGGCGCGCGAGGGCTCGTCCTCGTAGGCGTACTCGTCGGGGTAGCTTTCGTACCTCTCGTAACGGTCGTCCTCCACGAGACCGAGGTAGACCGCCATCTTGCGCATCGCGCCGGCCATCGCTACGTCGTCCTCCTGTTCATGGTCGCACTCGCTCGGGCCAGTCGCCGGGCCCGAGGCGGTAGGCGTACCCCCTTGAAGCTCACCGCTGATCGACCTCTACTGGGTAGGCGGGCCTGAAGGCCCACTTGACGGGACATTACCTGACGAAGGACTTGCGACGGCCGAGCAACGCCGTACCGACCCGCACGTGTGTCGCGCCGTACGCGACCGCTTCGGCCAGGTCCTCGCTCATGCCCGCCGAAATCATCGTGGCACGCGGATGTCGCTCCTGTACGGCGAGGGCCACATCCTGCAGCCGGGCGAACGCCTTGGCCGGATCCTCGCCCAGCGGGGCCACCGCCATGACCCCGCCCAGCCAGATGTTGTCGTAGCCGGCGATCCGGTCGGCCAGCTCGAGCACGTCGCCCGGCAGGGCGCCGCCCCGGCCCGGGTCGTCGTCCAGTGACACCTGCACCAGGCAGCCGATCTCGCGCCCGCAACGACCGGCCTCCTTGCTGATGGCGGCGGCCAGCCTCAGCCGGTCGACGGAGTGGATCACGTCGGCGTAGCCGACCACCGAACGCACCTTGTTGCTCTGCAGCTGCCCGACGAAGTGCCAGGTCAGCGGAAGCCCGGCGAGTTCGCGCGCCTTGGGCGCGGCCTCCTGGTCGCGGTTCTCGCCGACGTCGCGCACGCCCAGCTCGCACAGGAGCCGCACGTCCTCGGCGGGGCGCGTCTTGGTGACCGCGATCAGCGTGACCTCACCGCGGTCGCGTCCCGCCGCCCGGCACGCCTCCCCGATCCGCTCTTCGACCTCGGCCAGCCCGGCCGCGATCTCATCCCGCCTCATCAGGCTTCTCCCTTTTGTCTGTGCTTACCCCATTGTTCGGCACGACGGCACCGCGCGCCCGCAGACCGCACATGATTGTTCTGTACGGACGGCCCCGCGGGGCGGAGCGGCCCCACACACGGCGACGCCGCTCCGCCGTACCTCTTGAAGGGGGGCGAAGCGGCGAGGAGCCACGTGGGTCACTTGAGGAAGTCGGGGACGTCCAATTCCTCCTCCTGCTCCTCGAAGACCACCGGACGACGTTTGCCGGGCTCCGACATGCGGGAGGTGATGGGGGTGGGCGGATTGGCGGGCTCGGGCGTGGGCCGCGGGATCGAGACGGGCGGCTCCTCGGCGACCGGCTCGGGCGCCGCGACGCGCTCGGGAACACTCTCCACCGGCCGCACGGGCTCGGCCCTGACCTCGGCCCGGGGCTCCGGGCGTGGGTCCGGCCTGACCTCCGGGCGGGGCTCCGGACGGAGATCGTGGCGCGGCGCGGGCTCGGCCTTCACGGTGGGCGTGGAGCGCGGCGGCGCCACGGGCGGGGCCGCCGACGGCGCCGCGGGACGGCTCTGCGGGCGCGGCAGCGGCTTCTCCACCGGCGGCGGCACGTCGTCGAAGCCCGCGGCGATGACGGTGACCCGCACCTCGTCGCCCAGGGCGTCGTCGATGACCGTGCCGAAGATGATGTTGGCGTCGGGCGCCGCGGCCATCGAGACGAGCTGGGCCGCCTCGTTGATCTCGAACAGGCCGAGGTCGGAGCCACCGGCGATCGAGAGCAGCACGCCGTGCGCGCCGTCGATGCTGGCCTCGAGCAGCGGGCTGGAGACGGCCATCTCCGCCGCCGCCACCGAGCGGTCGTCGCCGCGCGCGTGGCCGATGCCCATCAGCGCCGAGCCGGCACCGGACATGACCGACTTGACGTCGGCGAAGTCGAGGTTGATCAGGCCGGGCGTGGTGATCAGGTCGGTGATGCCCTGCACACCCGACAGCAGCACCTGGTCGGCCGCCTTGAACGCGTCGAGGACGCTGACCTGGCGGTCGGAGATGGACAGCAGCCGGTCGTTGGGGATCACGATGAGGGTGTCGACCTCGTCGCGCAGCGTCTCGATGCCCGCCTCGGCCTGCGAGGCCCTGCGGCGGCCCTCGAAGCTGAACGGCCTGGTGACGACTCCTATCGTCAGCGCGCCGAGCGACCGGGCGATGTTGGCGACGACGGGCGCGCCGCCGGTGCCGGTGCCACCGCCCTCGCCGGCCGTGACGAAGACCATGTCGGCCCCCTTGAGGACCTCCTCGATCTCCTCACGGTGATCTTCGGCCGCCTTGCGCCCCACATCGGGGTTGGCGCCAGCGCCCAGTCCGCGCGTGAGCTCGCGGCCCACGTCGAGTTTGACGTCGGCGTCACTCATCAGCAGCGCCTGGGCGTCGGTGTTTATCGCGATGAACTCGACGCCCTTGAGTCCCTCCTCGATCATCCGGTTGACGGCGTTGACTCCGCCGCCGCCGATGCCGACAACCTTGATGACCGCGAGGTAGTTCTGCGGTGCTGCCACGACGAGGGGCCTTTCCGCTCGTTGACTTGCCATTTCGGTGCGGATTGACTCCGCGTTCTCTCACTTCGTTAACTCTCAACCTCAAGTTGAGATTCAGATTTATGTCAACCTGAGGATTGATACGGACAGTAGGAGTTACGCTCTGGGCGGGTCAACTAACCGCGCCGCAAGCGCGTCCGGCGTGTCGCGGGCTGTCCGTTTCGCTCTGCCGTCGCGCCAGGTCCGGGCACTCCTGCGCTACAGGCTCTCACGCCGCGGCCCCGGCCCCGGACAGGCTCGGCCACGATCTCACACCGGATTTGCAGGGCTCCGGGGGCGGGCGTCGGCGAAATGTGTGCCATATCCCATAGACGCCCCATTGTTGGTCTCGGATCACCACCACGGCCTTCGTGGCCGCCGGGCAGGTCATCCCGTGTCTCCACCGGAGGCCGCGGAAGACCGGTCGCGCACCCGGGCGTGCGCGGGCGGTCGCCGGTGAAGCGGGAAGATCCCATCCGAGAAGGTGGCGCTCCCCGGATTCATCCGGGGAGTAAGTCAATTCAGGGTCACCACGTCTGGGGAGCTCACGTCGTAGACGTCGGCCTTGCGCCGCAGCAGAGTGGTCAGGATGCGCGCTTTGTCGTCGCTCCTGTCGGAGCCGCCCCAGATGACGGTGCGGCCGTCGGACAGCTCGAACGTCACGTCCTCCGCCGACGTGGCCCGCACCTGGCGCACCCTGCCCGCGAGGGAGGCGGGCAGGTCGCGGATGACCGTGAGCGCCGTCATGGCCGCCGGGTCGCCGGCGGCCGGGCGGTCCACCTTGAGCACGGGCAGCAGAGGCGGGGCCAGATCCTTGACGTCGATGACCACGCCGTGCTCGTCGATGACCGCGGCCTTGCCCCCGACGTAGAGGGCGGCGACCGGCTCCCGCTCGACCACCTCGATCTTCAGCGTGCCGGGCCAGACTCTGTCGACCTTCGCCGTGGCCAGTTGCCTGATCGCCAGCACCCGGCTCTCGACCTCGTCGAGGTCGACCGTGGCCAGCGGGTGCAGTTTGGCCACCCCCGCCTGCTGCTCGATGCGGTCGGTGGGCACTGTGAGATTTCCCACGATCTCGATCGAGCGGACGCCGAGCACGGGTGACCAGAACACCAGCCAGGCCGCGCTGCCCACCACACCCGCGGTGAGCAGCACCAGGAAAGCGGTCCGCGTCTTCATCTCTCCCCTGGATCCGTAGCCGTGGCCCCGAACCTACGCCGCGATCGCCCCGGACCTCCCGAGGCGCGCCCACGAACGCCGGACACGCGTCGAACCCGGCGGCTCAGCGGGCGGAGAGCTCGGCCAGGATCTGCGGGCCCAGCTCGGTCACGTCGCCCGCGCCCATCGTCAGCACGATGTCGCCGGCACGGGCGCGGGAGGCGGCCAGCGCGGGCACCGCGGCGCGGTCGGGCGCGTAGGCGACCCGCTCGGCGGGCAGAGGGACGCGGCCCGCGACCAGGGCGCCCGACACTCCCGGCTCCGGATCCTCGCGGGCGCCGTAGACGTCGAGCACGATGGCCACGTCGGCCAGCGCCAGCGCGGAGCCGAACTCGTCGGCGAAGAACCTGGTGCGTGAGTAGAGGTGCGGCTGGAAGATCGCGATGACCCGTCCGGTGCCCGAGTAGGAGGCCACCACGTCGCGCGCGGCCCGCAGGTCGGCGGCCAGCTCGGTCGGATGGTGGGCGTAGCTGTCGAACACGGCCACGCCGCCCGCCTCGCCCTTGGCCTCGAAGCGCCGCTTGGCCCCCGTGAAGGTCGCCAGCCCGTCTCTGATCTCCTCGAACGGCAGCCCCAGCTCCTCGGCCACGGCGATCACCGCGGTGGCGTTGAGCGCGTTGTGAGCCCCGGGCACGGGCAACCGGACGTCGCCCCGGCCCTCGATGGTGAACGTGATGCCGAACCCGTCGGGCCGCACGCCGCTCACCCGGACCTCGCCCGTCTCGCCGTAGGTGCGCACGCGTACGCCGCGGGCCCGCGCGTGCTCGGCGAGCTCCACCGCGCCCGGGTCGTCGGCGCAGACGATGAGCAGCGATCCGACCCGGTCGGCGAACCGCGCGAAACTGGCATGCACCGCCCGCGGGTCGCCATAGTTGTCGAGGTGGTCGGCCTCCACGTTGGTCACCACGGCGATGTCGGGCGCCAGCATGAGGAACGAGCCGTCGCTCTCGTCGGCCTCGGCGACGAACACCTGGCCGGACCCCTCGTCGGCGCCGAGGCCGGTGGTGACGAGCTGACCGCCGACGCAGTAGGACGGGTCGGCCCCGCACTTCTGCAGCGCCACGGTCAGCATCGAGGTGGTCGTGGTCTTGCCGTGGGTGCCCGCGATGGCGACGGCGGTGCGCCCGGCCATCACGGAGGCGAGCGCGGCGGCCCGCGGGATGACCCGCAGCCCCTGCTTGAGCGCCTCGCCCAGCTCGGGGTTGGAGTCGCGGATCGCGGTGGAGACCACCACGGTGTCGACGTCCTTGATGTGCGAGGCCGCGTGGCCGATGTGCACGGTCGCGCCCAGCTCGCGCAGCTCGACCACCTGCTCGGAGCTGCGGGCGTCGCTGCCGGACACCCGCACGCCGCGTTTGAGCAGGATGCGGGCGATGCCTGACATGCCGGCGCCGCCGATGCCGATGAAGTGCACATGACCGAGATCGCCCGCGGCGACGGGATCGACCAGCTTGACCAGGCTCATCGGACTATCTCCAACACTTTCCTCGCGAGCACGAAATCGGCGTCCTTCCGCCCGAGCGTGGAGGCGGCCTCCGACATGACGGCGACCCGCTCGGGGTCGCGCAGGATGGGCAGCACGTTCTGAATGATCCAATCGGGTGACAACTCGGAGTCGTCGACCAGGAGACCGCCGCCGCCCGCGGCGATGCGCTCGGCGTTGAGGCGCTGCTCGCCGTTGCCGTGCGGCAGCGGCACGTAGGCGGCGGGCAGCCCGACCGCGGTCAGCTCGGCGCAGGTGAGCGCGCCGCCGCGGCACAGTGCCAGGTCGGCGGCCGCGTAGGCGAGGTCCATCCGGTCGACGTAGGGCAGCAGGACGTACTGTGGGTCGCCGGGCGGCGGCTCCAGCTCGACGGTGTTCTTCGGGCCGATCACGTGGAGCACCTGCACGCCCGCCGCGCGCAGGGCGGGAGCGGCGGC
Source organism: Nonomuraea sp. NPDC048916 (assembly GCF_040649575.1). NCBI lineage: Bacteria > Bacillati > Actinomycetota > Actinomycetes > Streptosporangiales > Streptosporangiaceae > Nonomuraea > Nonomuraea sp. NPDC048916. Next base: position 49,369 of record NZ_JBEZFS010000020.1, on the reverse strand, counting down.
GAGCGCCGCCTCGTTGATCGATCTGGCCCCCTGGGAGCCGCCGAAGACGAGCAGCGTCGGCCGGTCGTTCTCCAGCCCGAACCAGGAGCGGGCCTTGTCGCCCATGGACAGCCGGTCGAGCGTGACGATCTCGCGCCGCAGCGGGGTGCCGATGTAGACCGACCTGGCCAGTGCGGCATCGGGGAAGCCGGTGAAGACGTGCTCGGTGAGCCGCGCGCCCAGCCGGTTGGCCAGGCCCGGGCGCGGGTTGGCCTCGTGGACGACGATCGGCAGGCCGCGGCGCTTGGCCGCGAGATAGGCGGGGGTCGCCACGTAGCCGCCGAACCCGACGAGGATGTCTGCCGACACCCGGTCGAGGACCGCGGCCACCGCGTTGACCGCACCGGCCAGCCGCCCCGGCACGGTCAGCAACTGCGGGGTCAGCACCCTGGGCAGCGGCACCGCGGGCACCAGCTCCAGCTCGTAACCTCTGGCCGGCACGAGCCGCGTCTCGAGCCCGCGCTCGGTGCCGACGCAGGTGATGCCGATGCCCGGGTCGAGCCGGCGCAGCGCGTCAGCAAGGGCGAGTGCGGGCTCGATGTGCCCGGCTGTCCCGCCACCGGCGAGGACCACCCTCATGTGGACTCCCTCTAACGTCTCGCTCGGCCTCTAACGTCTCGCTCGGCCTTTGTTCATGCCCCCCAGGCCAAGCCAGCTTAGGGCCCGCGCGACCGGTCCGGGGCCACGCGCGGCCAGAGCTTCGCGCGCGCCGGGCTCGCGCTTGGCGAACGACAGCAGCATGCCGAGCGCGGCGAGCGTGGGCAGCAGCGCCGATCCGCCGTAGGACACCAGGGGCAGCGGGATGCCGGTGATGGGCAGGACACCGAGCACGGCTCCCATGTTGACGGTCCCTTGGCCGACGATCCACGCCACGATGGCGGCGGAGGCGAGCCGTACGAAGGGATCGTTGACCCGGGCGGCGACCCGCAGCCCCGCGTAGCCGAGCAGGCCGAACAGCGCGACGACGACCAGGGTGCCCATGAGGCCGAGCTCCTCGCCGAGAATGGCGAAGATGAAGTCGCTCTCGCCGTGGGGCAGCCAGCTCCACTTCTGCCTGCTGCTGCCCAGGCCGAGCCCGAACCAGCCGCCCGAGCCCATCGCGATCTGCCCCTGCACCGCCTGGTATCCGGCGCCCTGCGCGTCGGCCCACGGATCGAGGAACGCGCCGATGCGGGCCATCCGGTAGGGCTCGACCTTGATCATGATCATCGCGGCCAGCACGGCGAGCGACAGGATGCCGCCGAACAGCTTCACCGGGGCGCCCACCACCCACAGCAGCGACAGGAAGATCATGAACAGCACCAGGGTGGTGCCGAGGTCGCGGCCGAGCATGACCATGACGGCCAGGATCGCCGTGCCGGGCATGAGCGGGATCAGCAGCTGGCGCCACTCGATCCGGCCCTGCCGCGCCCTGCGGGCCAGCAGGTCGGCGCCCCAGAGCGCGAGACCGAGCTTGGCGGGCTCCGACGGCTGGATCGTGAACGGCCCAACGTAGATCCACCGCTGCGCGCCCAGCTCGGAGGAGCCGATGAACAGCACCATGACCAGCGCGATGATCGACAGCGCCATCAGCGGGTAGCCGGCCCAGCGGAAGAACCGGTGCGGCAACCGCGAGCACGCCCACATGACGGGCACGCCGATGGCCATCGACAGCGACTGCTTGATGAACCACGAGAACGGGCTGCCGGTCTTCTGCAACGCCTCGATGCTGGAGGCGGACAGCACCATCATCAGCCCGAGCGCGAGCAGCAGGGCGCTGCACCCGATGATGAGGTAGTAGGTGGTCAGCGGCTTGCCCAGCAGCTCCTTCAGCACGCCGAGCTGCTCTCGCAGCCATCCCGCCGGGCCCTCGACCGCGGTCCGCCGCGGCGTCTCCTCGGTCGTCGCGCTCACGTCGCCGCCTTCAGTTCGCGTACGGCTCGCGCGAAGGCCTCCCCCCGCGCCGGGTAGTTGGCGAACATGTCGAGCGACGCGCCCGCAGGGGAGAGCAGCACGGTGTCACCCGGCGAGGCCAGCCGGGCGGCTTCGGAGACGACGTGATCCATCACCCCAGTGTCTTGGCCCGAGATGTCCACGACGGGGATATTCGCGGCGTGTCGCGCGAGAGCTTCGGCGATCCGGCCCCGGTCGACGCCGAGCAGCACCGCGCCGCGCAGCCTGGGGGCGGCCCGGCGTACCAGGTCGTCGACGTCGGCGCCCTTGAGCTGGCCGCCCGCGATCCACACGATCGACGGGTAGGCCGACAGCGCCGCGGCGGCGGCGTGCGGGTTGGTGGCCTTGGAGTCGTCGACGTAGTCGACCTCGCCGACCCGGTCGACGAGGGACATGCGGTGCGGGTCGGGCACGAAGGCGCGCAGGCCCCGTCGCACGGCCTCGGCCGGCACGCCCACGGTGCGGGCCAGCGCGGCGGCGGCGAGCGCGTTGGCCACGTTGTGCGGCGCGAACGGGCGCACGTCGCCCAGCGTGGCGAGCTCCTCGGCCGCCTCGACGGGATCCTCGACGAACGCCCGGTCGACCAGCAGGTCCTCGACCACGCCGAGCTGGCCGGGCCGGGGCACGAGCAGCGTGAAGCCGACGGCTCCGGGATACGGCGCGGCCAGCCGGGCCGCCTCGGGATCGTCGGCGTTGTAGATCACGGTCGCGGCGCGCTCGAAGATCCGCGCCTTGGCGGCGGAGTAGGCCTCCAGCGAGCCATGCCAGTCGAGGTGGTCGGGCGCCACGTTCAGGATCGCCGCGGCGTGCGGAGCCAGGCTGCTCGACCAGTGCAGCTGGAAGCTCGACAGCTCCACCGCCAGCACGTCGTGCGGCTCGCCCACCGCCTCGACGACGGGCACGCCCACGTTGCCCACGGCGAGCGCCTCGCGGCCGGCGGCCAGCAGGATCGAGGTGAGCATGCGGACCACGGTCGTCTTGCCGTTGGTGCCGGTGAGCGCCAGCCAGGGGGCGGCGTCGGCGGGCCGCAGCCGCCAGCCCAGCTCGACCTCGCCCATCACCTCGACGCCCGACTCCAGGGCGGCGGCGATCAGCGGATGGTGCGGGGCCCAGCCGGTGGTGACCAGCCGGGTGACGCCCTCGGGCAGCTCCATCGGGCCGAAGCGGACCTCGACGCCGCGCCGGGCGAGCTCGGCCGCGACGACGCGCTTCCGCTCGTCCTCCTCGGCCTCCACCACCACGACCGGCTCGCCCCGCGCGGCCAGCACCCTGGCCACCGCGGTGCCGGAGACGCCGAGCCCCGCGACGCAGGTGAGGCTCATGGCTTCGGCATCCACTCGACGTAGAACAGGCCGAGGCCGAGGGCGGCGCACAGCATGGCGATCAGCCAGAAGCGGACCACGATCGTGGTCTCGGCCCAGCCCTTGAGCTCGAAGTGGTGCTGCAGCGGCGCCATCCGGAACACCCGTTTGCCGGTCATCTTGAAGAAGCCGACCTGGATGATCACCGACAGCGTGATGATCACGCAGAGCCCGGCCAGGATGATCAGCAGCAGCTGGGTGCGGGTGGCGATGGCCAGGCCCGCGAGGACGCCGCCGAGCGCCAGCGACCCGGTGTCACCCATGAAGATCTTGGCCGGAGGGGCGTTCCACCACAGGAACCCGATCAGCGCCCCGAGCACCGCGGCGGCCACCACGGCCAGGTCGAGCGGATCTCGCACCCAGTAGCAGTTGGGGCCGAGCTGGTCGATGCAGTTGTTGCGGAGCTGCCAGTTGCCGATCAGCACGTAGGCGGCGAGCACCACGCCGGTCGCGCCGCTGGCCAGGCCGTCGAGGCCGTCGGTGAGGTTGACCGCGTTGGAGAAGCCGACGATCATCACGAGCACCCAGATGGTGAAGCCCACGATGCCGATCGACGGCCCGAAGTCGCGCAGGAACGACAGCCGGGTCTCGGCCGGGGTGATGCCGTAGACGTTGGCCTGCCGGGTCACCAGCACCGCGAAGATCGCGCCGACGACGAGCTGGCCGAGCGCCTTGGCCCCGCTGCGCAGGCCGAGGCTGCGCTGCTTGTAGATCTTGATGAAGTCGTCGAGGAAGCCGACCGCGCCGAGCCCGGTCATCAGGAACAGCACCAGCAGCCCCGAGACGGTCGGCGGCGCCAGCGTGGCGAGGTGGGAGCCGCCGTAGGCGAGCAGCGAGGCCAGCACGATCACGGTGCCGCCCATGGTGGGGGTGCCCCGCTTGTCGTAGTGGCCCGAGGGGCCCTCCTCGCGGATCTCCTGGCCGTAACCGCGCCGGGAGAACAGCCGGATGGCCAGGGGTGTCCCGAGCATCGAGAGGATCAACCCCACCGCACCGGCGATGATGATGTTGGTCACTGGGTGGCACCCCCGAGCAGCAGCTCGGCCGTAACCTCCAGGCCCATCGCCCTGGGCCCCTTGATCAGCACCACGTCACCCGGGCGCAGCCTGCCCACCAGCTCGGCCGCCGCCGCCCGCGCGTCCTCGACGTGCGCGATCGGCATGCCGCCCTCGGCGACCGCCCCGCCGCCGGGCTGCCCGGCCGCCCGCGCGGCGCCGAACGCGCCCTCGAGCACCGGCGCGGCGTCGGGACCCGCGACGACCAGACCCGCCAGGCCGGCGCCGCCCGCCAGCCGGCCCAGCTCGGCGTTGAGCGCCGCGCCGTCCTCGCCCAGCTCGCGCAGGGCGGCGATGACGGCGAAGCGGCGGCGCCCCGCGCCCAGCACGCCCAGCGCCTTGAACGCGGCCCGCATCGAGTCGGGATTGGCGTTGTAGGCGTCGTTGATCACGGTGACACCGTCGGGCCGGTCGGTGACCTCCATCCGCCACCGGCTGCGCGGGGTGGCCTCCGACAGCTCCTCGGCGATGGTGGCGACGGGCAGGCCCAGCTCGTAGGCCGCCGCGGCGGCGGCCAGTGAGTTCTCCACGGCGTGCTCGCCGTACAGCTTGAGGTTGACGGGCGCGGCGCCCGACGGGGTGCGCAGCGTGAAGGAGGCGCGCCCGCGCTGGTCGACGGTGACGCCCTCGGCCCGGATGGCCGCCTCGGGGTCGCGCCCGAACAGCGTGACCCGCGCGAGGGTGCGCGAGGCCATCTCCCGCACCAGGGGGTCGTCGGCGTTGAGCACGGCGACGCCGGTCCGCGGCAGCGCCTCGACCAGCTCGCCCTTGGCCTTGGCGATGGCCTCCTTGCCGCCGAACACGCCGAGATGGGCGGTGCCGACGTTGAGCACGACGCCGATCCGGGGCGGCGCGATGCGGGTCAGGTCCTTGATGTGGCCGATGTTGCGGGCGCTCAGCTCCAGCACCATGAAGCGGGTGTCGACGTCGGCCTTGAGCACCGTCAGCGGGTGGCCGATCTCGTTGTTGTACGAGCCGACGGGCGCGATGGTCGGCCCCATCCGGGCGGTCAGCCTGGCCAGCAGGTCCTTGGTGGTGGTCTTGCCGGCGGAACCGGTCACGCCGATCACCGTCGCCTCGGGCAGCGCCGCGGCCTGCGCCGTGGCGAGGTCGGCGAGCGCGGCGGCGGGGTCGGCCACGATCACCGCGGGCGCCTCGACCGGCCGGCCGGCCAGCACCGCGACCGCGCCGGCCCGCACCGCCTGGGCGGCGTAGTCGTGGCCGTCGACCCGCGCGCCCTTGAAGGCGACGAACAGGGAGCCCGGCCGCACCTCACGCGAGTCGATCACGACGGGGCCGCGCACCACCGCGCGGGGATCGGCCATGCCCGACAGGGCGCCCGAGGTTATCTCGGCGATCCTGGCCAGAGGCAACGGGATCATGCGTGCTTCCTGCTTTCCTTGCGTGCGTCGATCGCTGCGGCGACCACTTCGCGATCGTCGAAGGGGATCACCTCGCCTGAAACGTACTGGCCCTGCTCGTGACCCTTGCCTGCCACGACGATCACGTCGCCGCGTCCGGCCCGGCCGATCGCCAGGCCGATCGCGTCCGCGCGGTCGGGCTCAATGATCACATGAGCGCGGTCGTGCCGGGGAACGCGGAGCGCTCCCTCCATCATCGCGGCCAGGATGTCCAGGGGATCCTCCGAGCGAGGGTTGTCGCTGGTGAAAATCGCCACATCCGCCAGCCGCGCGGCCGCCTCGCCCATGAGCGGCCGCTTGCCGGTGTCGCGATCGCCGCCGCAGCCGAGCACGACGGTGAGGGTGCCCGCGGTCACCTGGCGCAGCGAGCGCAGCACCGACTCGACCGCTCCCGGTTTGTGAGAGTAGTCGACAACGGCCTGGAACTCGTCTCCGGCGCCCGTGACCCGTTCCATGCGGCCGGGCACCCCGGTGAGGGTGCCGACGCCGTGGACCGCCGTCGGCAGCGGCACTCCCGCCTCGACCAGCGTGACGATCGCGCCCAGCGCGTTGGCGACGTTGAACGGGCCCGGCAGCGAGATCTGCGCGTCGGCCTCGACGCCACCGGGGCCGAGCACCCTGAACGTGCTGCCGTCGGCGCCCAGCCGGGTGTCGAGCGCCCGCCACGCGGCCGCCGGGTCGCCCAGGGCGGAGAAGGTGGTCATCGGCACCTTGGCCCGGCCCAGCAGCTCGCGACCGTACGGATCGTCGAGGTTGGTCACGCCGGTGCGGCTGAGCTCGGGCTGGAACAGCCGCACCTTGGTCGCGTAGTAGTCGTCGAGGTCCTTGTGGAAGTCGAGGTGGTCCTGCGACAGGTTGGTGAACAAAGCCACGTCGTAGAAGACGCCGTCGACCCGGCCGAGCGCGAGGGCGTGGCTGGAGACCTCCATGGCGGCCGCGGTGACGCCCTGCTCGCGCATCAGCGCGAACAGGCCGTGCAGATCGGACGCCTCGGGGGTGGTCAGCCGGGGCTCGAAGCGGATCTCGCCCGCGTGGATCTCGACGCCGCCGACCAGCCCCGTGACGTGGCCCGCGGCCCGCAGCCCGGCCTCGATCAGGAACGTGGTGGTGGACTTGCCGCTGGTGCCGGTCACGCCGAGCACCTGGATGTCGCGGGCCGGCCGGCCGTAGACCCAGGAGGCGACCTGGCCGAGCAGGGAGCGCGGGTCGGGCACGACGAGCACGGGCAGCCCGGTCGCGACGGCCTCGGCCCGGCCCTCCGGATCGGTCAGGATGGCCACCGCGCCGGCGGCCATGGCCTGCGCGGAGAAGTGGGCGCCGTGGGCCTGGCCGCCGCGCAGCGCGACGTAGAGGTCGCCGCGCCTGACCTGGCGGGAGTCGATGGTGACCCCGGTCAGCGCGGCATGAGGCGATCTCGACGAGCCGGAATCGGCGTCGAGCATGGTCGCCAGCCCGGTCAGCGGGCGGGGCGGACTGGTCGTTGGACGCATAGACGACGGGGGACGCACGGCGGCAGCGTACCTTTCCTGGTCACTGTCCCGCGCGCGTCCGCACCGGAGACGCGGCGGAGCCCGTCGGAGGAATCTTCTTGCTCTTGATGGCGAACGTCATCACATCCTTGAACACGGGGGCCGCCAGTTGCCCGCCGAAGTGACCGTTCTTCGGGTTCTGCAGCACCGAGAGCACCACCAGCCGGGGCGCGTCGGCGGGGCTGAAGCCCACGAAGGAGGCCGTGTAGCCGTCGTAGCGGCCGAGTTGCTGATCGTAGCGGTCCGCGGTGCCGGTCTTGCCCGCCACCCGGTAGCCGGGGATGGCGGCCAGCTCACCGGTGCCCTCGGCGCTCACCGCGAGCTCGAGCATCTCCGTGATCTCCTTGGCGGTCTTCTCGCTCACCACCCTGGTCTGCTTCCCGGGCGGTGAGGCGACGAACCTGCCCGAGTCGTCGGTGCGGCCCGCGACGATCTGGGGCTCGATCTTGACGCCGCCGTTGGCGATGGTCTGGTAGACGCTGGCCATCTGCAGCGCGGTCACCGACACACCCTGGCCGTAGGCGACCGTGCAGCTCTGGCTGCCCGACCACTTGCGGTAGTCGGGCAGCAGCCCCGCCTCCTCGCCCGGCACGCCGCCGCCCGGTTTCGCGCCGAAGCCGAAGGCCCTGAGCATCCGGTAGAGGCGCTCGCTGCCGACGTCGCGGGCCGCCATGATCGTGGCGACGTTGCTCGACTTGGCCATGGCCTCGCGGAAGGTCATCTTCTCCGGCGGGTGCGGGTGTGCGTCGTGCAGCACCCGGTCGGCGCACTTGATGTTGTCCTTGACCTGGAAGACGGTGTCGGGGGCGACCGTCCCGGCCTCCAGGGCGGCCGCCGCGGTGATCACCTTGTTGGTGCTTCCGGGCTCGAACACGTCGGCGGCGGCCTTGTTGACGTAGCGGCTCGAGGGGCTCTTGCGCCAGTTGTTCAGGTCGAGCTCGGGTGAGTTGGCCATGGCGATGACCTGCGCCGTGCGAACGTCCATGACGATGACGGCGCCGCTGCTCGCGCCCGACGCCTCGGTCTGCTCGGCGATGGCCTGCTGGGCCGCCCACTGGATGTCGCGGTCGATGGTCAGCCGCAGGTCTCGCCCGTCGACGGGGGCGGTGCGCTGGCTACTGGTCATCGGGATGCGCTGGAGGTCGCGGCCCGTCTCGACGCGCTGCTTGCCGTCGCGTCCGGCCAGCAGGGAGTCGGCAGTGCCCTCGATGCCGGCCAGGCCCTTCTCCTCGTCGCCGACGAAGCCGATGAGGCTGCCCGCCAGGTCGCCCGCCGGATAGACGCGGCGGTAGGTCTTCTTCGTGGTCAGCGCGGGCACGCGCGCCTTGAGCAGAGCGGTCGCGGTGACCGGGTCGACGTCGCGGGCCAGCAGTTGGTATTGGGTGTCGGTGCGGGCCAGCTTGGCGGCCATCTCCTGCTGGGGCTTGCCGAGCTGCGTGGCGAGGATCGCGGCGACGTTGGCCCTGGCGGCGGCCGGCACCTTGGTGGGGTCGATGGCGACCTCGCGCGCCTCCAGGGTGACGGCCAGGGCGTGACCGTTGACGTCGGTGATCGTGCCGCGCTTGGCCGGGATGTCCTCGGTGTGCAGGCGCTGGCGGACCGCGGCGGCCTCGTAGACCTTGGAGTCGAGGCCCTGCATCTGGATCAGCCGCCCGGCGAAGATCGACAGGATGAACGTCATGCCGATCAGGCCGATGTTGATCCTCCGGCGCGGGCTGCCCAGGCGCAGGATGAGCGGCGGCCTGGGGGGCCGTGGCGGTGCGGGTGGCCGGCGTGGCGGCCGCGGGGGGCCGCCACCGCGCCACGGCGGGCGCCGGTCGCCCCCGGGCGCGCCCTGGGCCCGCCCGCGCGGACCGCCGGAGCCTTCCTGAGCGGAACGGCTCCGCGCGCTCTCGGTGTCGTGCCGGGCGCGCGACCGCTCCGGCCCGTCCTGCCGGGTCCGTCCGCGCGAGGCGTCGTCGTCAGGGCGGGGACGGCCGCGCGAGCCGGGAGCGTCATCCGAGCGGGAACCACCGCGCGGACCGGCGGCGTCATCCGAGCGGGACCGGCCGCGGGAGCCCGCCGCGGCGTCCGGGCGGCCACGACCGTCCCGGGTGCGGTTCGGGGGGGCGTCGTCCTGGCGGGCCTGCGGGCGGTCGTCGCGTCCCTGGGCGGCGCGATCCCTGGCGCGGTCGGACCCGTCGCGGGCCCCTCTTCGGGAGTCGTCGGGACGGGGGCGCCGGCCGTCGGAGGGATCCTGGGGTGGCCGGTTGCGGTCGGCCGGGCCCGTGCCGAAGGGCAGGTCGAAGGGGTCGGGCCGTTTCCTGGGATCACGCGGGGTGTCGGACGGCGGCCGGCCCGCCCCCTCCGAGCGAGCCGACCCGCCGCCCTGGCGGCCGGTCCGTCCGGGGCCTCCCGGCGTACGGCGAGCGGCGCCGGGCCCTCCCTGAGAGCCAGCGCCGCCGGCGCCGCGGCCGGGACCCTGACCCCTGCCGCCTGTCTCCCTCACCTCTCCTGGCCCACCCGGTCAGCGTCGTCGGCGGCGCCGCGCAAGGGGTTGACGTCCTTCCAGTCGCGGCCGAGACCCTGCCGCTCGGCCCCCTCGGAGAGGGCGCCGGGCTGCGTCAGCTTCTGGATCTCCTGCGCGACCTGCTCGTTCTGCAGGCGCGCGGTGGCGATCTCCTCGCGCAGCGTGGTCGCGGTGATCGAGTCTTGGGCGAGCACGGTGTTGAGCAGCAGCAGGCTCACCAGGCCGCCGCAGAGCAACGCGAGAACCAGCAGCACGAACGGAGCGTGCTGACGCCGCCGCGAGGGCTGCCGGTTGACCGCGGGCCGGGCCGGACGCGCCTCGGGCATGGGCGCGTCGGCGGCCGGGCGCGGCCGCGGGATGGGCTTGGACTGCTGCGGCACACCGGGCCTGCGCCGGGTCTTGGGCCCAGTCGTGGGCATGGCGCCGCGGACGGGCGCGCCCCGCCTGGTCTCCTGCTCAGTCCTGGTCGTCAACACGGATCCTCTCTGCCGCCCTTAGCCGGGCCGAGGCCGCCCGCGGGTTGCGGGCCACCTCCTCTTCACTCGGGAGCTCGGCTCCCCTCGTCACCAGGCGGAACCGCGGCTGGTGGGCCGGCAGCGGGACGGGCAGCCCGGGCGGGCTGGTGTCCTTGGTTCGCGCCGTGAGGACCTGCTTGGTCAGCCGGTCCTCAAGGGAGTGGTAGGAGAGCACGACGACTCGCCCACCGAGCGCGAGCGCGTCGAGGGCCGCGGGAAGTGCCGCCTCCAGGGCGGCGAGCTCCGCGTTCACCTCGATGCGCAGCGCCTGGAAAGTCCTCTTGGCGGGGTTGCCCCCAGTGCGCCGGGTAGCGGCGGGAATCGCCTGACGAACGATCTCCGCGAGCCGCTTAGTCGACGTTATGGCCTCCTTGGCCCTTTCCTTGATGATTAGGCCAGCGACACGCGGTGCGAACCGTTCCTCTCCGTAATCGCGGAGGATGCGCGTTAGCTCCGCAGCGGAGTAGGTATTGACCACCTTCTCTGCCGTGAGCTCCTGCTCGGTGTCCATCCGCATGTCGAGTGGAGCGTCATAGGAATAGGCGAAACCCCGCTCGGCCTCGTCCAGCTGCGGCGAGGAGACGCCCAGGTCGAACAGCACGCCGTCGACCGTGGCGTGGCCCTCGCGGGCGAGCAGGCTCGCCAGCTGGTCGGAGGAGGCGTGGAGCAGGGTGGTGCGGCTCGCGTAGGGAGCGAGCCTGCGCGTGGCGAAGTCGACCGCGAAAGGGTCGCGGTCGATGCCGATCACGTGAAGTGACGGGTAGCGGGCGAGCAGGGCCTCCGAGTGGCCACCGAGGCCGAGGTTGGCGTCGACGACGACAGGCCGCGCGCCGGTGAGCGCCGGGGCCATCAGCTCCAATACGCGGTCGAGCATGACCGGAACGTGACCGCCCGTGCCTGCGTTTTCGTACATCTCCAACCCCCCTCTCGCGTCCTGCTCGCGGATGACGCGGCCGGTGATCGATCGGCTCTTCCTGGGTCCCCACCCGGCGCCGTCCGGCCAGGTCCCCATCCGCACCCTCTTCGTGGATGCCCGCCATCTGACACCGGGGAAGGTGCATCAGCTGGCCGGCAGTGGTTGCGGGTGGAGACCTCGCCGAACGACATCACCGACGGATCGACCGTGGCTACTACAAGATCCCTGGCAGCACCTCCTCCGACAGATCGGCGAACGCCTGCTCCTGGGCGTTGAGATAGGTGTCCCAGGCTTGGGAGTCCCAGATCTCCAACCGGGTGTTGGCCCCGATCACCACGCAATCGCGCTGCAGGCCGGCGTACTGGCGCAGGCTCTGCGGGATCGTGATGCGCCCCTGCTTGTCAGGAGTCTCGTCGGACGCGCTGGCGAAGAAGACGCGGCTGTAGTCGCGCACCGCCTTGGCGGTGACCGGGGCGGTGCTGAGAGCCTCGGTAATGCGCTGGAACTCCTCCACGGGAAAGACGTAGAGGCATCGCTCCTGGCCTTTGGTGATCACAAGACCCTCCGCCAGCTCCTCACGGTACTTAGCCGGCAGGAACAGCCGTCCCTTGTCGTCGAGACGCGGCTGATGGGTGCCGAGGAACATCGGCCCCACCTCCCGTGCCTCAGTGAATTGCTCAGCGCTGGCGCACCAGGCCCTCCACTGCGCACCACCATACTCCACTTCTCCCCACCGTCAACTGATTCTAGCTCCCCGGATAGCCTCTTCGCGTCACGTTTCTCCAGGTCAGCGCGATGGAGCCGAGTGGAGGGCGGCCGAGGGCACCGCAACCCTCATGGGCGTGTCGAGGGTTGACAAGGCGGTGGAATTGGGCCCCGTGGGGCGGGCGGGAGCTCCCGCGTGGTGGAAAGTGGGGCGATCGACGGACCTGGTTGTCACCAGATTCGCCTCACTATCAGGACAAGAACGCGACATCCGTGGAGTTCGCTGAAAATCCACAAATGTCGCTCCTGAACCCACAGCGTCGTAGGGTCGTACAGACAATGGAAAAGAAAGGCATGGCTCCCGCAACGGCACACCCTCGCGCGGGGCAGCCGTCGCATGTCTCATGGAGGCCCGGTGGCAGTTACCCATGACGTCCCTCATCAACTCGACGAGTTGGTCTCCACCGCCCACCGGATCCGGCAGGCGATCGAGTCCGTGGTCGAGGGCAAGAGCGACGCCGTTCGCCTCACCCTGACGGTCCTGCTCGCCGAAGGGCACCTGCTGATCGAGGACGTGCCCGGAGTCGGCAAGACCATGCTGGCCAAGGCGCTGGCACGGTCCATCGACTGCCCGGTGCGACGCGTGCAGTTCACCCCCGACCTGCTGCCCAGTGACATCACCGGGGTCAGCGCCTACAACCAGCAGACCCGCGAGTTCGAGTTCAAGCCCGGCCCGGTGTTCGCGAACATCGTGGTGGGCGACGAGATCAACCGCGCCTCCCCCAAGACGCAGTCGGCGCTGCTGGAGTGCATGGAGGAGCACCAGGTCACGGTCGACGGCGTGACCTACCGCCTGGACGCGCCGTTCATGGTGATCGCCACCCAGAACCCCATCGAGATGGAGGGGACCTATCCCCTGCCGGAGGCGCAGCGCGACCGCTTCACCGCCAGGGTCGCGATGGGCTACCCCGAGCCGTCGGCGGAGCTGGAGATGCTCGACGTGCACGGGGGCACCTCGCCGCTCGACAAGCTCGAGCCGGTGGCCACGACGGCCGAGGTGCGCGCCCTGATCGAGGCCGTGCGCGGCATCTACGTCTCGCAGGCCGTCAAGAAGTACGCCATCGACCTGGTCGTCGCCACCCGTCACTCCCCCGACCTGCGGCTGGGCGCCTCGCCCCGGTCGACGCTGCAGCTCGTCCGGGCGGCCAGGGCGCACGCCGCGCTGACCGGCCGCGACTACGTCATCCCGGACGACCTGCAGGATCTGGCCGTGCCCGTGCTCGCGCACCGGCTGCTGCCGAGCGTCGAGGCCCAGGGCCAGCGCCGCCTGCCGGAACAGGTGGTGACCGACCTCGTCAGGCGCGTGCCCGTACCGGAGACGCGAGCGTCGTGAGAGCCGGACTTCGGGCGCTCACCTCCCGGGGCAGGTCGTTCCTGGCCTCCGGCATCGCGGCGGCGGTGATGGCGGTCCTGCTCGGCGAGAGCGACCTGCTCAGGATCGGTGTGCTGGTGATGGCGCTGCCTTTACTGGCCGCGATGGTCGTGGCGCGCACCCGATACCGGCTGAGCTGCGCCAGGCGCCTGGACCCGGCCAGGGCCGAGGTGGGCGGCGAGGCCACGGTGACCCTGCGCCTGGAGAACGTCACCCGGCTGCCGACCGGGCTGTTGCTGATCGACGACACCGTCCCCTACGCGCTGGGAGCGCGGCCCCGGTTCGTGCTGGACCGGGTGGAGCCGCGGGGCATCCGCGAGATCGACTACCGGGTCCGCTCCGATCTGCGCGGCCGCTACACGATCGGGCCGCTGTCGATCCGCATCGCCGATCCGTTCGGCCTGGTGGAGCTGACCCGTTCGTTCACGATCAGCGACACGCTGGTGGTGACGCCGCAGGTGGTGGCGCTGCCGCACGTACGGCTGTCGGGCGAGTGGACCGGAGGCGGCGACAGCCGCACCCGGAGCGTGGCCGCGGCGGGCGACGACGACGTGGCGCCGCGCGAGTACCGGCAGGGCGACGACCTGCGCCGGGTGCACTGGCGCTCCACCGCCCGCCACGGCGAGCTGATGGTGCGCCGGGAGGAGCAGCAGTGGCAGAGCCGCGGCGCGCTCCTGCTCGACACGCGCAGGCACGCCCACCGCGGCGAGGGCCCGCGCTCCTCCTTCGAGGTGGCGGTCTCGGCCGCGGCCTCGATCGGCGTGCACCTCGCCCATGAGGGCCTGGGCCTGCGGCTGGTGACCGACCAGGGCGCCGAGCACCTGACGGACACGGGGCTGAGCCGGTCGCTGCTCGACACCCTTGCCGTGGTGCGGCACAGCCCCGCCCGCTCGCTGGAGACCGCGCTGACGGCGCTGCGCCAGGGCGGCGGCGACGGTCTGGTCGTAGCCGTGCTCGGCTCGCTCGAACCGGAGGAGGCCAGGGAGCTGGCGAGGATCCGGCACAGCGGCATGACCGGGGTGGCGGTGCTGCTCGACGTGCACACCTGGGACGGCACCGAGCCGGGCTCCTCCGAGGAATACCAGGCGGTGCAGGGTGTGCTGGCCGGATACGGCTGGCGGATCGTGCGGCTGCCGGCGGGCACCTCGATCGCCTCGGTCTGGCAGGACGCCGCCAATCGCGGCAGATACGCGCTCAGCTCACCGGGAGGTGCGGTATGAGGTTGTCGACCGCCGCCGCAGTGGCCACGTTCTCCTCGGCGATCCTGCTCTACCCGCTCTTCGAGGGCGGCGCGTGGTTCTGGGGTTCGCTGGGCGCGGTGCTCGCGGTGCTGGTCGCCAGCCTGCTGAGCGGGCGCCTGTCGCTGCCCGTGTGGGCGGCGCCGGCGGTCAGCCTGATCGCGCTGTGGATCTACCTGACCGCCTCGTTCGCCTCCGAGGAGGCGTGGGCCCTGCTCGTGCCGACCAAGGAGTCGGTGCTGGAGCTGGCGCGGCTGCTGGCCACCGGCTGGGCGGACGTCCAGCGCTTCGCCGCGCCGGTGCCGGCCAACGAGGGCATCTCGCTGCTCACCACCGGCGGCGTGGGCCTCATCGCGATCATCGTCGACCTGTTCACCGCGCGGATGCGGCGGGCGGCGCTGGCCGGGCTGCCGATGCTGACCCTGGCCATGGTGCCGGCCACGATCCTGACCGAGCCGATCAGCTGGCCCGCGTTCATCGTCGCCGCGCTCGGCTTCACCAGCCTGCTGATCGCCGACGGCCGTGAGCGGGTGGGCCACTGGGGCCGGGCGGTGCTGGTGCGGCGCCCCCGCTCGGTCGTCCCGGACAAGGGGCGGGGCACGGCCGGGCAGGCCGCGGCCGACACGCGGCAACTGCGGCTGTCCGGAAAGCGGATCGGGTTCGCCGCGATCGCGCTGGCCGTGCTCATTCCCGCCGCGCTGCCCGTGATGGAGCCGGTGTCGTTCTTCACCTTCGGCGTGGGCGGCTCGGGGTCGGGCAGCGGCAACTCGATCAGCATCCCCAACCCGATCGCGAACCTGAAGGGCCAGCTGGAGCTGCCCGAGCGGCGGATCGTCCTGTCCTACACCAACAACGACGACACGCCCCGCTACCTCAGGATCTACTCGCTCGACACGTTCGACGGCGATCAGTTCGGCATGACGGAGCCGAAGGGCGCGCCGGACAACCGGACGGAGAACGGCCCGCTGCCGCCTCCGCCCGGCCTCGGCGGGAGCGTCAAGCTCAGCAACGTGGTGACCGACATCCAGATCAGCGACGAGATCGCCAAGCTGTCGTTCCTGCCGCTGCCCTACCCGCCGAGGCAGATCCGGATCGACGGCGACTGGCGCGCGGACGTCAGCACGCTCATGGTCTTCTCCACCCGCGACGAGGCCGCCGGGCTGGAGTACCAGGTGGCCACGAGCGAGCCCGTGCCGACCAGTGAGCTGCTGCGGGCGCTGCCGCAGGCGAGGTCCACGACCGATGCGCGCTACCTGAGGGTGCCGGACGACCTGTCGCCGGACATCAGGGACCTGGCGCAGCGGGTCACCGCGGATGCCGAGACCAGCTACGAGGCCGCGGTGAAGCTGCAGGAGTTCTTCACCAAGACCGGCGACTTCACCTACAGCCTGAAGACGCAGGGGCACGGCAACTCGGCGCTCCGCGACTTCCTGCTGCGCCACCGGGCGGGCTACTGCGAGCAGTTCGCGGCGTCGATGGCGCTGCTGGCCCGGCTCGTCGGCATCCCGTCCCGCGTGGCGATCGGCTACACCGGCGGCACGAAGGTCGGCGACCGGTGGATGGTCGGGACGAACGACTCGCACTCCTGGCCGGAGCTCTACTTCGAGGGCGTGGGCTGGCTGCCGTTCGAGCCCACGCCGACCGGCTCGCTGGGCCAGGGCAGCGCCCGGGTCCCCGACTACACCCAGCCGCCGCCCACCCCCGCCGGCGAGAGCACCGCTCCGACGCCCGGCGCGACCAGCTCCGGTGCGGAGGAGCCGCTCGACCCGCAGAACAGGCAGAACCTCCGCGAGCTCGACCGTGAGGCCGCCCTGGCGACCGGCGGGCTGCCACCGGACGACTCGACGCCGCTGGCCGGCAAGCTCGGCATCGGGGCGGGTGTGCTGCTGATCCTCCTGCTGATCCCGGCCGGCGTCAGGCTGATCACCAGGAGCAGGCGGATCCGGACGCTCGGCTGGAAGGTGTCCGAGCCCTCCGACGAGGTGACCGCCCGGGTGATGGCGGGCCGCCATCCGTCCGTCGCGGCCGCCTGGGCGGAGCTGGACGACGTGCTGTACGACTACGGGATGGCCCGCCAGACCAGCGAGACCCCGCGCGCGCTCGCTCGGCGGCTGACCGAGCAGTACGAGTTCGACTCGGCGTCGGCGGCGTCCGTCGCGGCGATCGCCTCGGCGGTGGAGCGGGCGTTGTACGCGCGGGACGCGGGCGCGGCCGGGCCCCTGAGGCAGGACCTGCGCAACGTACGGCAGGCACTGGCGGCGACGGTGTCACGCGGGAGGCGGGTGCGGGCGGTGCTGCTGCCCCCGTCGACGCTGCGGAGGCTGAGGCTGCTGGGCGAGGGCCTGCTGGACGGGTTCGACCGGCTGGAGAACATCCGGCTGCGCCGGACGGCATCGCAGAGGGGCTCTTGACGGCCTGATCGTTCGTGCGGTCGTTCCTCAGGGAACGACCGCATGAATGACCGGCCCAGGGGGTCAGTGCTCGTCGTGCCGGCGGCGCCAGCGCTCTTCCATGCGCTCCATGAAACTGCCGCGGTTGGCCCGGCGGGCCGGCTTGCCCGGAACGGGTGCGCCGCCGGAGGCCGCGGCGGTGTCACCGAACCCGTTCATGCGTTTCCAACTGGACAGGCCCCACAGACACGCGGCGAGCATGACCACGAAACCGCCGACGCCGAGCGGGATCAAGTTGATCACCACGCCGACCATCAGCAGGACGACACCGAGAGCAAAGCCGATGGAGGCCCTGATCAGGCGACGCTTGTAATGGCTGCGCGGATCACTGATCCTTACGGTGTTGGCCCACTTCGGGTCCTCGGCGTAGAGGGCCTGCTCGATCTGGTCGAGCAAGCGCTGCTCGTGCTCAGAGAGCGGCACGGCGCCTCCCAAGGACGGCCCCAGGACGGGGAAGACGGCAACGGACGACACGGGGTGTCCGAACCTCGCGGTCGGTTATCCCCAGAATACGAGGCTGTAGACGTAGGCGAAAGCAAACGTCCAACGCAGACCAAACCGGAGGTGACGTCATAGCTCCATTGTGGGTCATCTGGGTCACCGGCGCACCACTCCCCCCAAGCCTCCCCACATGTCTCCCCCCACGACATCGGCGTCATGTCTCCATTTCATCAAGTCTCCCGCGGACAAGCGATGCCGGGAGCACCGCATCGGGCCCGAATCTGCGGATCGCCCGGTCCATGGCGCGCTCCGCCTCCCGCCATCCCGTCTCACGCTCACCGAGAGTGAGCTGCCGTGACGCGGAGTCGGCCGGGCGCAGGTTTTCCATCCGGACCCCGACGAGACGCAGGCGCACCCGCTCGAGCCCGGCCGCCTCGAAGAGCTCGCAGGCGGTCGTGTAGATCTCCTGGGCGACGTCGGTCGGCTCCCTGAGAGTGCGGGACCGGTTGATCGTGGAGAAGTCGGCTCGGCGCAGCTTCACACTCACCGTCCTGCCCACGTGACCACTCTTACGCATTCTGGCGGCCACGCGTTCGGACAGGCGCAGCAACTCCCGCTTGATCACTTCGGGGTCGTCGACGTCGGCCGCGAACGTCTCCTCGTTGCCGATGCTCTTGTCGGGCACGTGGGCGGTGACGGGCCGCTCGTCGCGCCCCCAGGCCAGCGCCGCCAGATGGCCGCCCGCGGCCGGCCCCAGCTCGCGCCGCAGGGTGGCCGTCGGCACCCTGGCCAGATCGCCGACGGTGCGGATGCCGAGGCGCACGAGCGCCTGCTCGGTGCGCTCGCCGACGCCCCACAGCGCCGACACGGGCAGCGGATGCAGGAACGCCACCACCTCGCCGGGCGGCACCACAAGCAGGCCGTCGGGTTTGCACTGTTTGGAGGCGAGCTTCGCCACGAACTTACTGCCCGCCACCCCCACCGAGCAGGTGATGCCGTAGCGCTCCAGCACCTGAGCCCTGATCATCGCGGCGATCTCGGCCGGCGAGCCCAGCCTGCGCCGCGCGCCGCCCACGTCGAGGAACGCCTCGTCGGAGGCGATCGGCTCGACCAGCGGGGTGATCGCGTGGAAGATCTCCATGACCCCCCTGGAGACCTCGGAGTATTTGCCGTGGCTGGGCGGGATGATCGTCGCCCGCGGGCACATCCTGCGGGCCCTGCTCATCGGCATCGCGGAGTGCACGCCGTGGGCCCTGGCCTCGTAGGTGGCGCTGAGCACCACGCCGCGCCCGGCGGGCGAGCCCACGATGACCGGGCTCCCCCGCAGCTCCGGCCGGTCGAGCAGCTCGACGCTGGCGAAGAAGGCGTCCATGTCGACGTGCAGGATCGGGCAGCCGCTGTCGTCGGTCCCGGTCTGCGGAGCGGGACCGATGCCTGTGATCTGCTTACGGGACACGCCTTCGAGTCTATCCGAACAGACGTTCTATGACTCTGGGGGAGCGGGCCGGCATGAACTCTCCCTCCGCGCCGCTCAGCTCCGGTGCCCGAGGGCGTGGAGCTGGGTGGCCAGGTCGCGGAGCACGGGGTGGGTGGAAGCGGCCTGTTCGAGGGCCACGAGCGCGTCGGCCGCACCCGGCTCGCCGTCGACCAGGCGGCTGGGCACCAGGTCGGCGAAGATCCGCACGCCGTGGATCTCGCCCACCGCGAACCCGGTCGCGGCCAGCAGCTCGGCCAGGGTCCGCGCGGTGTAGCGGCGCGGTGTGGGATCGCGGTCGCCCCAGCTGCCGCGCGGGTCGGCCAGCACGGCCCTGGCCTCGTCGAAGTGGCCGGCCAGGGCGCGATGGATGGCGCTCGCCACCGGGTTGGCGGCCAGCACGCTCACCGTGCCGCCCCTGCGCAGCAGGCCCGCCACGGCGGTCAGCGCGCTGATCGGGTCTTCGACGTATTCCAGCACGCTGTGGCAGAGCACCAGGTCGGCGCTGTCGCGGTCGAGCAGGTCGCCCAGATCGGCCGCGTCGCCCTGCAGCGCGCGCACGCCCACGCCCTTCTCCTTGGCCCGGCGCTCCAGCGCGGCCAGCGAGTCGGGGCTCGGATCGACCACGGTGACGGTGTGGCCCAGCTCGGCCAGCGGCACGGCGAACCCTCCGGTGCCACCGCCCGCGTCGACGATGTCGAGCCGGTCACGCCCAGCGGCCCTCGTCAGAGCGGCCAGCTCGGCCCGCAGCGCGTCCCAGACGACGGCGGTCCGCACCGCCGGGGTCCTCGTGACGCCTTCAGCACGCAACGTGGGCTCGCCTCCCTCATCGTCCTCGAACCCGACCCAGCCTACGCTCTGCGCGGGCTCCACATGCCTGCCGGGGCGAAGCCGTCGCCGGACGGCCCGGGTATGGGAGCGATGTTGCCGAGGCCAAGGTTGTCGCGAGGACCGTGACTGCGCCCTCCGGCGGGGAACACCACTCGTCCATCATGTCGTCGAACCCGAAACGAGCCGGAGGTCTCCTCATTGCCCTCCTCCCCCTCGTAACGAGGGGGGTTCCCACCCTCACGGGTGAGATTTCCTGCTTCACCGCCGGCCGCCCGCCAGGAAGGAAACTTCCCTTGAGGTCTTACACCAGCTCCACAGGCGTTTCAGCTCTCCGCCAGCCCGGCGGCGAGGATGTTCTTGGCCGCGTTCACGTCCCGGTCATGGGTCGCGCCGCAGGCGCAGGCCCAGGTTCGGACGTTCAGCGGCGTGGAGGGCTGGAGTGTCCCGCAGGCCGAGCACAGCTTGGAGGAGGGAAGCCAGCGGTCCACCACCACAAGCCGCCGCCCGTACCACTGGCTCTTGTACTCGAGCATGCCGCGCAACTCCCGCCAGGAGGCGTCGGAGATGGCGCGGGCCAGGCTGTGGTTCTTGACCAGGTTGTGGACGGTCAGGTCTTCCACGGCGATCGTTTGGTTCTCGCGAACAAGCCGTGTGGTGACCTTGTGCAAGTGGTCGCGTCTGCGGCCGGCGATCCGCGCGTGCACGCGGGCCACCCTCAGCCGGGCCTTGGCCCGATTGTTCGAGCCCTTCTCCTTGCGAGCCAGCGCCCGCTCATGGCGCGGGTTGACGATCTTCTCCCCGGTCGACAACGTGACCAGAGCGGTGATGCCCGCATCCACCCCCACCACCTCTTCTGCCGGGGGCAGCGGGGAGATCTTCTCCTCGACCAGCAGGGACACGAACCAGCGTCCGGCCGCGTCCTTGCTCACGGTCACCGTGGACGGCCGCGCGCCTTCGGGAAGGGGCCGCGACCACACGATGTCCAGCGGCTCGGACATCTTGGCCAGGGTGAGCCTGCCGTCGTGCCAGCGGAAGGCCGAACGGGGGTATTCCGCGCTCAGGCGGGACTTCTTGCGGGACTTGAACACCGGGTATCTGGCCCGCTTGGCGAAGAAGCTCGCGTACGCGGCCTGGAGGTGGCGCAACGCCTGCTGCAGCGGGACGCAGGACACCTCGCCCAGAAAGCTCAGCTCCTCGGTGCGCTTCCAGGCCGTCAGCAGCGCCGAGGATTCCTCGTAGGAGACGCCGCGGCCGTCCAGCCGGTAGGCGCGGGTGCGTTCCTCCAGCGCCTTGTTGTAGACCAGGCGGACGCAGCCGAACGTCCGGGCAAGCTCGAAAGCCTGCTCAGGAGTCGGGTAGAAGCGGTACTTGTAGGCCCGCTTCACGATCTGCGCCACGCCGCACACCGTACTGCAAGATCAGCCTAATATCGAATGGGTGTTCGATTTTGCCGGATTGTTCCGGCTTTCCTCCCCGCCCTGAAGGACGGGGGCTCTAGCCTCAAGGAGATGCAATGAACGGCAGCACGACCCCGAAGATCGGAAGGTACGGCGTCTTCGCCCCGTTGTCCCGCCAGGAGCCGGACGTGCGGGCCGAGGCCGCCTCGGAGCTGGAGGAGCTCGGGTTCGGCGCGATCTGGGCGGGCAACAGCACCATCGAGGACGCGGCCCCCCTGGTGGCCGCCACCTCCAGGATCGTCGTGGTCACCGGCATCCAGGGCATCTGGCACTACGACGCCCCCCACACCGCCGAGCGCTGCGCCGAGCTGGAGACCACCCATCCCGGGCGCTTCCTGCTGGGCCTGGGCGTCAGCCATCCAGAGTTCATCGAGGGCTACCAGCGCCCGTACACCGCCATGAACGACTATCTCGACGCGCTGGACGCCGCGCCGGTCCCGGTGCCGCGCGAGCGCCGGGTGCTGGCCGCGCTGGGCCCGAGGATGCTGAGGCTGTCGCGTGACCGGGCGGCCGGCGCCTTCCCCTACCTCGTCACCGTCGAGCAGGTGGCGGCGGCCAGGCAGATCCTCGGTGACGGGCCGCTGCTCACTCCCGAGCTGGGCATCGTGCTGAAGACCGACCCCGACCGGGCCCGCACGCTGGCCCGGGGGGCCCTGCAGCCGTATCTGCAGCTGACCAACTACGCCGACAACTGGCTGCGCGGCGGATTCGCCGAGGACGACCTGGCCGACGGCGGCAGCGACCGCCTGGTCGACGCGCTCTTCGCCTGGGGCGACGACGAGCGGATCCGGGCCCGCATCGAGGCCTTCCAGGCGGCCGGCGCCGACCATGTGGTGCTGCAGAGCATCAGCCGGCACGGCCCGGCCCGGCCACCGCGCGAGGACTGGCGGCGGCTCGCCCGGCTCCTCCGCTGAGAGAGCGTGGCTAGAGCGTGAGACTGGGCTTGAGCTGCTTGAAGCGGGCCAGCAGCCCGTTGACGAACTGGGGCGACTCGTCGGTCGACAGCTCTGAGGCCAGGTGCACCCACTCGCTGATGACCACGCCCTCGGGCACGTCGGGCATCCACAGCAGCTCGTAGGTGCCGCCGCGCAGCAGGTTGCGGTCGACGGCGGGCATGCGGTCGAGGGTCCAGCTCTCGGAATAGGTGGTGATCAGCTCGTCGATGCGGGCGCGGTGCCGGACGACGCCCTCGACGAGGGCCGAGGTGTATTCGTTGACCGGGGGGTCCTGCCGTTCGACGCGCTCGGCGAGGATGTTCAGGGGATTTTCGCTGCGGAGCTCGGATTCGAAGAGGATGTCGAGCGCCCGCCTGCGTGCTTTGCCGCGTGCCGACACCTCAGGCCCGGCCGAGATATTCGCCGCTGCGGGTGTCGACCTTGACCTTCTCGCCGGTGGTGATGAAGAGCGGCACCTTGATCTCGGCGCCGGTCTCGAGCGTGGCGGGCTTGGTGCCGCCGGTGGAGCGGTCGCCCTGCAGGCCGGGCTCGGTGTTGGAGATGGTCAGCTCGACCGCGGCGGGCAGGTCGACGTAGAGGGCGGAGCCCTCGTTGAACGCGACCGTGGCCAAGGTGTTCTCCAGCATGTAGTTGGCCGCGTCGCCGACGGTGACCGCGGGCACGTTGACCATGTCGTAGGTCTCGGTGTCCATGAAGACGAAGTCGTCGCCGTCCTTGTAGGAATACTGCATCTCGCGCTTGTCGACGTTGGCCACGTCGACCTTCACCCCGGCGTTGAACGTCTTGTCGACGACCTTGCCGGAGAGGACGTTCTTGAGCTTGGTGCGGACGAACGCGCCGCCCTTGCCCGGCTTGACGTGCTGGAACTCCACAACGGCCCAGAGCTCCCCGCCGTCGAGCTTCAGCACCATGCCGTTCTTGAGGTCGTTGGTCGTCGCCACTCGTTTTCTCCCGCGTGTGGCCGCTCTAAAGGGCGAGCAGCTCCTTGGACGTCTTCGTGAGGAGTTCCGGCCCGCCCTCACGTGTCACGAGGGTGTCCTCGATGCGAACGCCGCCCCGCCCGGGGAGGTAGATCCCCGGCTCGACGGTGATCGGAACTCGGTCTTCAAGTCTACCGGTCCGTGAAGGGCCCAGGAACGGCTCCTCGTGGATCGCCAGCCCGACGCCGTGCCCGAGGCCGTGCCTGAAGTGGTCTCCGTGGCCCGCCGCCTGGATCACGGACCGGGCGGCCGCGTCCACCTGGCCGGCCTCCGCCCCTGGTGCGAGCGCCTCGCGGCCGCACCGCTGGGCCTCGGCGACGAGGTCGTAGACCTCGCGCTGCCAGGCCGCGGGCTCGCCGATGGAGACGGTACGGGTCATGTCGGCGTGGTAGCCGTGATAGTTGGCGCCGAAGTCGACGGTGACCAGGTCACCCGCGCGCAGCTGCCTGCCGGTGGGGGCGTGGTGCGGGATGGCGCCGTTCTCGCCGGCCGCGACGATGGTGTCGAAGGCGGGCCGGTCGGCGCCGAGCTCGATCATGCGGGCTTCGAGGAGCCGCGCGACGTCGCGTTCGGTCGCGCCCGGCCTGATGGCCCCGCAGACGTCGGCGAACGCCTGGTCGCTGATCGCGCAGGCGGTGCGGAGCAGCTCCAGCTCGTCCTCGTCCTTGACCGCCCGCAGCCGTTCGACGAGGGGTTCGAGCGGCACCAGCCCCTCGCCCAGGCGGTTGAACGTCGCCACGCTCATGCTCGCGGCCTCGATGCCGACGCCGGGCGCGGCCAGCCTGCCCGCCACGTCGGACGCCTCGACGGCGGGCACGTCCAGCGCGCCCGTCTTGTCGATGTAGCGGTTGTCGGTCGCGAGCAGCGCCGACCCGTCCACCCTGACCAGGACGGCCGCGTTGGAGCTCGACAGGCCTGTGAGGTAGCGCACGTTGACGGCCGACGTGACGAGGAGGGCCTCGACGTCGTGAGCGGGCAGCAGCGCGGCCAGCCGGGCCCGGCGCCCGGAATAGTTGGTCATGGCGTCAATCTACGGGGCGATCCCCGGTGTCCGCCTCCGGGGATCTGACCGGAACCTGACCGGAACCTGACCGAGATCTGACCGGGGATCTACAGGCGCCAGTCCGACAGGAAGTCGGCCAGCGGGCCCGAGGTGGCGACGTCGCCCTTGTCCTGGGCCTTGGCCAGGTCGCGCATGACGTCCCGGAGCTGGTCGCGTCCGGAGTCCTCGCGGCCGTCGGCGAACCTCCTGGCGGCCTTCCTGATCTTGTCGTGGGCCTTGCGCGCGGTTCGCGGCTCGATGCTGCCCATGGCCTCCTGAGCCGTCACGGCCTTGTCGAACTCGCTCAGCCACTTCAGCCAGCCGCCCGGGGGCACGGTGTCGCGGAGGGTGGCCTTGGGATTGGGGGCGCCCGTCTCGCGCAGCGTCGTCACCTCGCTGGGCCCGGTGGTCGGGGTCGGCCTCTCGGCCGGGGCGCTGGAGGCCGGGACGGTCGGGGGCGCGGTGGCGGCCGGCGCGCTGGAGGCGGGCGCGGCCACCGGGGAGCCGCCGGACCCGCCCCACGCCATCATGCCCACGGTGACGGTCACGATGACCGCGACGGCCACGCCGAGCTGGACGAACAGCTTCTTGTTGGACGCGGGCGGCTCACCGGGGAACGCCTCGTAGATGGCGGTGTCGCCGCCGCGCGGGGCCGGGCCCTGATAGGCGGCGGCCATGCCCAGCGGGCTCACGGAGCCTGGCACGGGGCCCGGCATGGAACCGGGCATGGAGCCCGGCATGGGGCCCGGCATGGAACCAGGCATAGAGCCCGACATGCGGCCAGGCATGGAGCCAGGCATGGAGCCAGGCATGGAACCCGACGTGGGGCCAGGCATGGAACCCGACATGGGACCCGACATGGGACCCGACATGGAACCGGGCATGGAACCCGACATGGGACCCGACATGGAACCGGGCATGGAACCCGACATGGGACCCGACATGGAGCCTGTGGGGCCCGTGGGGCCAGGCATGGGACCCGACATGGGCGGGGCTTGGGGCCGGGGCCTGGCGATGGCGGCCAGCGCCCGGCGCACGGCCTCTCCACCCGCGGGGCGCCCGGCGGGGTCACCGGACAGCAGGGCGAGCACCAGCCTGTCCAGCTCGGCGGGCACCTCGGGCCGGTGCCGGCTGGGCGGAACGGGCCCACCGGCCGCCCGAGCCATGCCGGGCCCAGCGGGCCCACCGGACGTACCAGGCCCATCGTGCACGGACGTACCGGACGCGGACGTACCAGGCGCGGACGCACCGGACGCGGACGCACCGGACGCGGACGTACCGGACGCGGACGTACCAGGCGCGTCCGGCGGGGTGGACTCGGGGGGCGCGCCGTCGAACGGCGGGCGTCCGCACAGTAGCTCGTAGCAGACGCAGCCGAGCGCATACAGGTCGGCGGACGCGTCCGCGGCGCGCCCGTCCGCCAGTTCGGGGGCGCGATACCGTACGGCGTCCGCGGCGGGCGGCTGGTCGGCCAGCCCGAACCCCACGACCTTGAGCACCCCGCTGCCGGCCCGCCGGAAGCTGCCGGGGCTCACCTGCCCGTGCACCACCCCGGCCCGGTGCGCGGCGTCGAGCCCGGCCGCGGCCTGCCCGACGAGGTCGCAAACGTCCACGATCTTCAGCGGGCCCCGCGCGGCCAGCTCCTCCCCCAGGCTCTCGCCGGTGAGGAACTCCAGCACGAGGAAGGGCGCCCCGTCACGGTCTCCGACGTCGAGCACCATGGCCACGTTGGGATGGATGACCTTGGCCACGGCCTGGGCGTGGCGCTTGAGCACCTCGCGCGTGGCCGCTCCCGCGGCCTGGGCGCCCAGCAGCTTGACGGCCACGGTCCAGTCGGCGCGCGTGTCGTAGGCGCGCCACACCTCCCCCATCGGCCCGCTGCCGATGAGCTCATCCAGCCGGTACCGGCCGGCGACCAAGGACGGCGCCTCGTCGGACATATCCCCGCCAATAACTTGAGTAACGGCATTTCCGACCCACCATAGGCCCCCCGGCCGGTCAGCCGGGGCCGAGATGGCGGGCGACGGCGGCCGGCATGCGCTCCAGCTCGTCGCGGCCGGGCCTGGGATAGGCCTCGCCGGCCACGACGAGGTTGTGGACCGCGCCGGTGATGAGGAAGCCGTAGGCCCGGGCGTCGACCTCGGCGGAGACGCGGCCGAGCCGCTGCTGCGCGAGCTCCTCGCGGTTGGCGAAGATCTTGTAGGGCAAGGCCCACCGCGCACCCCGCCTCGGCGGCCAGGGAAGGGGCCCCGGAGGGCCCCTGCGGCAGGCGGAACGTCAGGAGGCGAGATCCTTGATCGTCTCGATCAGCTTCACCCGCTCCTCGTGCGTCTTGCCGAACGGCGCGACGTTCAGGGTCGTCACCCCCGACTCCTTCATCGCCTGCACCCGGTCGCGGACGAAGCCCTCGCTGCCGATCAGCGACATCTTCTCCAGCATCTCGCCCGGCACCAGCGCCGCAGCCTCCTGCTTCTTGCCGTCGAGGTAGAGCTCCTGGATCTGCTCCGCCTCCTTCTCGTAGCCGTAGCGCCGGGCGAGGTCGTTGTAGAAGTTGCGGCCCTTGGCGCCCATGCCGCCGATGTACAGGGCCGCCATCGGCCGCCCGAACTCCAGCAGCCCCGACACGTCGTCGCCGATGGCCAGGGACGCCTGGGCGATCACGTCGAGCTCGCCCAGCTCGGGCGCCCGCTTCGCCTTGCCGGCGGCCAGCGACGAGCCCCACACCTCGGCCGCCTTCTCCGGCATGTAGAAGATCGGCTCCCAGCCCTCGGCCAGCTCGGCGGTCAGCTCGACGTTCTTCGGGCCGATGGCCGCGACGACGATCGGGATGCGGGGGCGTACCGGGTGGTTGATGATCTTCAGCGGCTTGCCCAGGCCGGTGCCCTGGCCGGGCGGCAGCGGCAGCGTGTAGTGCTTGCCGGCGTGCTCCACCCGCTCGCGCCGCCACACCTTGCGGCAGATCTCGATGACCTCACGGGTGCGGCCCAGCGGGGCGTTGTACGGCACGCCGTGGAAGCCCTCGATCACCTGCGGCCCCGACGCGCCGATGCCCAGCGTGAAGCGCCCGTCGGAGACGTAGTCGAGGCCCGCCGCGGTCATCGCGAGCAGCGTCGGCGTGCGGGAGTAGATCGGCAGGATGCCGGAGGCGATCTCCAGCCGCTCGGTCTTGGCCGCGATGTAGCCCATCTGGCTGACGGCGTCGAAGCTGTAGGCTTCGGCCACGAAGACGATGTCGAGTCCGGCCTTCTCATAGTCGGCCAGCTCGGCGACCGACTCCTTGAAGCCGCCCGAGTAGTTGAGTGCCATACCGATGCGCATGCCGGGCTCCCGTGAACCGAATGATGTTCCGTTGCGTCGGCAACAGGTTAGCGCGTCGGCGTGTCGGGCAGCGAGCCGCTAGCGTGGATCAAATGCTGAAGCGGGTCGTCATCGTCGTGTCCGCCGTAGTGGCCGTGGCCATGGCGGGGCACCGGCTGATCCCGGTGCTGGGCGGGTTCACTCCGGTGATGGAGAGCCTGCTGCCTTGGCTGGGCGTCGCCGTGCCGCTCCTGGTCGTGGCGGCGCTCGCGGCGCGGTCCAAGGCCGCCACTGTGGCCGCGCTGGTGCCGGGGCTGGTGTGGGCGGCCATGTTCGGCTCGACGCTGCTGCGCACCCCGCCCGGCGGGCGCAGCGACCTGGCGGTCGGCACCGTGAACGTGGGAGTGACCAACAGCGCCTCGGGCGAGGCGGTGCGGTCCATCGCCAAGGATCTCGACCTGCTGGCGGCGCAGGAGCTCACCGTGGGCGGCCCGGCGGCCAAACAGCTCAACAAGATGTTCCGGCATCGCTACACGGTCAGCACGGTCGGCCTGTGGAGCCGCTACCCGATCAGCGACTCGTGGCCGGTCGACGTCGGCCTCGGCTGGCCGCGCGCGCTGCGGGCCGTGGTGACCACCCCGAAGGGCAAGGTCACCGTCTACGTGATGCACCTGGCCTCGGCCCGCCCCGGCCACACCACCTCGCGCGACGCCTCGCTGGCCGCCGCCCGCGAGCTCGTCGACGGCGACTCCAGCAAGCGGATCCTGCTGCTCGGCGACCTCAACACCGCCACCACCGACCGGGGGATGCGGGGGCTGACTCCCCCGTTGTCCGACGCCCAGCAGGAGGCCGGCGACGGTTTCGGCTTCACCTGGCCGTCGTCGTTCCCGATCACCCGGCCCGACCACGTCCTCTACAAGGGGATGACGGCCACCACGGCGGGCGTGGCGCCGGCGACGGGCAGCGACCACCGGGCGGCGGTCGCCTCATTCCGCTTCTAGCAGGTCCAGGTCCTCGGGGGTGTCGATGTCGGCCGGGTCGCCGAGGCCGTCGCACGGCACCTCGGTGACCAGCCCGGGGTGCGCCTTCAGGAAGGGCCGCGCGCCCACGTCGCCCACCGCCAGCTCGGCGACCTCCGCGAAGTGACGGCGCGCGATCAGCACGGGGTTGCGCCGCCGCCCGCCGTAGGTGGCCACGGCCACCTCGGCGCCCGCGGCGACCAGCCGCCGCACCGCCTCCGGGCGGATGAACGGCTGGTCGACCAGCGCGATCACCACCGCCTCCGCCGCCTCGGGCAGCGCGGCCAGGCCGGTGCGCAGCGAGGAGCCCATGCCGGAGGCCCAGTCGGGGTTGCGCACGGTCACGGCGCCGCGCACCTGCACGGTGGCCGCGCCCAGCACGACCACCACCGGGTGGCAGCCGCCCTCCTCGAGCAGCCGCACACCGCGGTCGACCAGCCGCTCTCCCCCGTACGTCACCAGCGCCTTGGGCATGCCGAGCCGGGAACCCTGCCCGGCCGCGAGCAGCAGCCCCGCCACGTGAGGTGTGTTCATGGCCGGCTCCTACCCGTCGTGGTGGATGCGGCCCCGGGTCTCGGTCAGCGGCTTGCCCGAGCCGCCCCACCTCAGCTGGATCAGCTCGGCGGCGATCGAGACCGCGGTCTCCTCGGGGGTCCGGGCGCCGAGGTCGAGGCCGATGGGCGAGCGCAACCGGGCCAGCTCGGCCTCGGTCATGCCCGCCTCGCGCAGCCGTGCCAGCCGGTCGTCGTGGGTGCGGCGGGAGCCCATCGCGCCCACGTAGCCCGCCTCGGTGCGCAGCGCCACCTCCAGCAGCGGCACGTCGAACTTGGGATCGTGGGTGAGGACGCAGATCACCGTGCGCTCGTCCACCCGCACGGAGGCCAGGTAGTCGTGCGGCCACTTCACCACGACCTCGTCCGCCTCCGGGAAGCGCCTGGCCGTGGCGAAGATCGGCCGGGCGTCGCAGACGGTCACCCGGTAGCCCAGGAACTTGCCGATCCGCGCCATGGCCGCGGCGAAGTCGATCGCCCCGAACACCAGCATCCGCGGCGGCGGCGCGAAGGAGTGCACGAACACGGACAGGTCGTCCAGCCGCCGCTCGCCCTGCCCGCCGTAGTGCCGGATCCCGGTCAGCCCCTGGGCCAGCATGCCGCGGGCGTCGTCGTCCACGGCCTCGTCCAGCCGCTCCAGGCCGAGCGTCCCGGAGGAGCGGTCGGGCCAGATGACGCGGCGGGCGCCGACCTGGCCGGGCCCGGAGACGACGGTCGCGATGGCGACGGGCTCGTGCGCGGCCAGCGACTCGGAGATCTCGCCGAGCTCGGGGAAGGTCTCCCTGGAGATGGGCTCGACCAGGATGTCGATGATGCCGCCGCAGGTCAGGCCGACGGAGAACGCGTCGTCGTCCGTCACGCCGTACCTCTGCAGGACGGGGACGTCGGTCTCGGAGGCCAGCTCGAACACCGCGCCCTCGACGCACCCTCCGGACACGCTGCCGACGACCTCGTCGCCGCGCACCGCCATCGCCGCGCCCGGTGGCCGGGGCGCGCTGCTGAACGTGCTCACCACCGTGGCGAGCCCGAACCTGTGCCCCGAGTTCCACCAGTGCATGATCTCCGGCAGCACGTCACGCATGGGCGAGCCTTTCGCTGAGTTCCGCGTAGGCGGCCAGGCTGTGCCCGGCAACCAGGTCGTCGAGGTAGGGGAGGGCGGCCCGCATGCCCCCGGTCAGCGGCTGGTAGTCCTCGTACCCCTTGTGTGGGTTAACCCATATCACCCGGTATGCCTGCCGGGACAGCCTGGCGAGCTGTGTCCCGAGCAACTCGGGATCACCGCGCTCCCAGCCGTCCGAGGCGACCACCACGATCGCCCCTCTCGCGCTGTAGCGGGTGAGATACTCCCTGAGCTCCTCGCCCAGCCTGGTCCCCCCGCTCCAGTCGGGGATGGTCCTGGACACCTCGTTCAGCGCCGTGCCCGGGTCGCGGTGACGCAGCTCGGCGGTGATCGAGGTGAGCCGGGTGCCGACCGAGTAGACCCTGGTGGCACGCGGCTCGCTCCTGACCAGGGCGTGCGCGTAGCGCAGCAGCGTCTCGGAGTAGGGCGCCATCGAGCCGCTGACGTCGACGAACAGCACGACCCTGCGCGGCCGGGTGGTGTGCGCCCGGCGCAGCAGCCGGGCCACCTCGCCCTTCCGCAGCGCCTCGCGGATGGTGCGGCGCTGGTCCATCTCGCCCCGGTGCGACGCCTCGAAGCGCCGGGAGCGGCGACGGGCGCGCCCGCTCTTCAGCATCGACAGCATCCGGTGCACCTCGGCCCGCTCGCTGTCGGTCAGCCTGGCCACGTCGCGGTGCCTGAGGAGCTCGGTCCGGCTGGCCGTGGCCGGGGCGGCGGTGCCCTCGTCGTCCCGCTCGCCGTCGCCGGCCGCGGTGTGCCGGGTGACCGTCGTGGTGCTCACCCGGGTGGCCGTCGCCTTCCGGCCGCCGAAGTAGGCCTCGAAGCACCGGTCGTACCTGGGCAGGTCGTCGGGCGTGGCGCAGAGGGTGAGCCGGCCGGCCCAGTAGAAGTCGCGCGGGCTGGTCACGTCGAGGTGGTCGAGGGCCTTCAGCAGGTTCCGGGCGCGTTCGTGGTCGGCGCCGACGCCGGCGGCGCGTAGTGTGGTCGCGAACCCGGTGACGGTGGCCGCCAGCTCATCCATGACCCGTCCGTTGCCCGTTGCCGCCGCCGAGCAGCCCGTTGCCGAGGACGCTCTCGACGTCCTCGCGGTACTTGAGCGCGGCCCCCAGGGTGGCGGCCGCCCGGCCGGGGTCGAGCTCCCTCGCGCCGAGCGTGAGCAGCGCCTCGGTCCAGTCGAGCGTCTCCGCCACTCCGGGCGGCTTGATCAGGTCGGCCTGCCGCAGCCGCTCGGCCGCCCGCGCCACCTGGACGGCCAGCGTCTCGGTGCACTCGGGCAGGCGGCGCAGCAGGATCGCCACCTCCCGGTCGAAGCTCGGATGCTCCAGCCAGTGGTAGAGACAGCGGCGCTTGAGCGCGTCGTGCACCTCGCGTGTCCGGTTGGAGGTCACCACGACCACCGGCGGCGTCACGGCCGTGATGGTGCCGAGCTCCGGGATGGAGATGGTGAAGTCGGACAGCACCTCCAGCAGGAACGCCTCGAACTCGTCGTCGGCCCGGTCGACCTCGTCCACGAGCAGCACGCTGGGCTGCGTCTCGATGGCCTTCAGCAGCGGCCGGGCGATCAGGAACCGCCGGTCGTAGATCTCGCCTTCGAGCCTGCCGACGTCGGTGATCCCGGCGGCCTCGGCCGCCTTCAGGTGGAGCAGCTGCCGCGCGAAGTCCCAGTCGTAGAGCGCCTGGGCGGCGTCGAGGCCCTCGTAGCACTGCAGCCGGATCAGGGGCGCCTCCAGCAGCTCCGCCAGCGTCTTGGCCAGCTCGGTCTTGCCGACTCCCGCCTCCCCTTCGAGAAAGAGCGGCCTGCCCATCCTGAGCGCGAGGAACGCGGCCGTGGCCAGTCCCTCGTCCGCCAGGTAGGCGTGCCGGTCGAGCAACTCGATGAGCTTTTCTGGCGATTCGATGTCCATCGCCGTGATTGTCCGCCGCAGCACCCCTCCAGGCTACGCGCCGGCACGGCCACGTCGACGACTACGACGCCTGTCTGGAGTCGGTCGAGCTGAACGAACGCCTTCCCATGGAGTACGCCGCCGACTCGGTCATCTCCGTCAAGGGACCCGACGGCCGCAAGCGCTTCGTGATCGTGGAGGTGCAGCGACGCTTCAGCAAACGCAAGATCTGGTCCTGGGCCGCCTACGTGGGCGGCCTCATGGGCCGGCACGAGTGCGGGGTCATGCTGGTCGTGGCCTGCGCCGGCAGGGCGGCGGCCGATCGCTACAGGGAGCCGATCAGCCCCAAGGAGAGCCGCCTGATCCTCTGCCCCGTGGTGGTCGGCCCGGACGAGCTGCCCGTCCTGCGCGAACGGGAGGACGTGCCGGCCTCCCCCGAGATCGCGACGCTCAGCGCCATCGCACACCAGGACGACTTCAAAACGGTCGTGGCAGTGGCGACGACCCTGGCCACTTTCGATGACGACCGGAGCCTCGTTTACTACGATCACCTGCGCGGACAGCTCTCGGAGGAGCTCCGTGCCGATCTGGAGGAGATCATGGTCCAAACCAAGCCCCGCCTCCGGTTCACCCGCCCCATCGAGCTCGAAGCCGAGGCGCGGGGCGAGGCACGAGGTGAGGCACGCGGTGAGGCCAAGTTGCTGCTCACCGTCCTCGAAGCGCGCGGACTGAAGATCGCGTACGCGCGCCGCGAGGCCATCGAGACCTGCACCGACACCGGCCTGCTGCTCCGGTGGGGCACCCGCGCCGCCACCGCGTCAAGCCTCGACGAGGTCTTCGGCGACGACTAGTCCTCCCTCGCCTCGCCCCGCTCGCGGATCAGGGCCGCGAGCTCGGCCGTGGACCGGCGGGCGCGGGCCTTCTCGGAGCCCTGGATGCCCATGGCCCCGATCGTGCGGCCGTCGGAGAAGTCGATCCGGGGCCAGGGGTCGCCGACGAGCAGCGTGACGTCGATGACCTCAGGCCAGGTGTAGCGATGGGTGCGCAGGGCGTTGACGAGGGTCACGCCCTCGTCGTCGGCCTCGACCCGCACCCGGCCGAGCAGGTGCAGGACGAAGGCCACCGCGCAGCCGAACATCACCAGCGCGATCCGGTCGATCAGCGTGAACGGCTCGGAGATGAAGACCGCCATCACCACGGCGCCCAGCACGATCAGCACGGCGAAGCCGTACGCGACGACTCTGGTGCGGTGCGGGCGCCAGGTGACGGGCAGGGGCGGAGGAGTCACGGGCACGGCCACGAGGGAAACCTACCGCAGGTCAGCGTAGGTCCCTCAGGAGGAGGGCGGTCTCGAGCGCCGCGACCGCCGACTCGTAGCCCTTGTCCTCCTTGCTGCCGGGCAGGCCGGAGCGGTCCAGTGCCTGATCGAGGGTCTCGCAGGTCAGCACGCCGTTGCCGACGGGGGTCTCCTCGTCGAGCGAGATCCTGGTCAGCCCGGCCGTCACCGAGTCGCAGACGTAGTCGAAGTGCGCCGTCTCGCCACGGATGACGGCCCCCAGCGCCACCACCGCGTCGCAGCGGCGGGCCAGTGCCTGGGCGACCACCGGGATCTCCAGCGACCCCGGCACCCGCACCACGGTGACCGTGGCCCCGCTGTCGTCGCACGCCTGCACGGCGCGGGCCACCAGCTGGTCAGTGATCTTGGCGTGCCAGCCCGCGGCCACCACGCCGACCACCAGCCCGCCGGCGTCCGGCACCGGGCGTGCCTGCGGACGTCCCTCGCCGCTCATGAGGCCTCCGAGATGTCGTGGCCGAGGCGGTCGCGCTTGGCCTTCAGGTAACGCTCGTTGTGCGGGTTCGTCGCGACCGGCATGGGCTCACGGCCGAGCACCTTGATGCCGTAGCCGTCCATGCCCTTGAGCTTGGCCGGGTTGTTGGTGAGCAGCCGCACCGACTTGACGCCGAGGTCGGCCAGGATCTGACCGGCGTTGGAGAACTCCCGCGCGTCGATGGGCAGGCCCAGCTCGATGTTGGCGTCGACGGTGTCGCTGCCGTTGTCCTGCAGGCTGTAAGCCCTGAGCTTGGCCAGCAGGCCGATGCCCCTGCCCTCGTGGCCGCGCAGGTAGACGACCACGCCGCGGCCCTCCGCGGCGATCGCCGACATCGCGTGGCCGAGCTGCACGCCGCAGTCGCAGCGCAGCGAGCCGAACACGTCGCCGGTCAGGCACTCGGAGTGGGCGCGGACGAGGATGTTCTCGCCGTCGCCGAGGTCGCCGAAGACGAGCGCCACGTGCTCGCCGCCGTCGAGCGCGCTGGCGTAGCCGTAGGTCTTCCACATCCCGTACGCGTTGGGCAGGCTGGTCTCGGCGACCCGGGTGACCATGCTCTCGGTCCGGCGCCGGTAGTCGACGAGTTGCTCGATGGAGATGAGCGCCAGGCCGTGCTCGTCGGCGAAGGCCCGCAGCTCGGGCAGCCGGGCCATGGTGCCGTCGTCGTTGACGACCTCGGCCAGCACGCCCGCGGGCGACAGCCCGGCCAGCCTGGCCAGGTCGACGGCCGCCTCGGTGTGGCCGCGCCTGGCCAGCACGCCGCCCTCGTGGTAGCGCAGCGGGAAGATGTGGCCGGGTCGCACCAGCTCGTAGGGCTCGGTGGCGGAGTCGGCGAGCGCCCGGATCGTCTTGGCGCGGTCGGCCGCGGAGATGCCGGTGGTCACGCCGTCGCGCGCGTCCACGCTGATCGTGTAGGCGGTCCGCATGCGCTCCCTGTTCTGGAAGACCATGAGGGGCAGGCCCAGCCGGTCGAGCTCCTTGCCCTCCATGGGCACGCAGATGACGCCGCTGGTGTGCCTGATCGTGAACGTCAGCAGCTCCGGCGTGGCCTTGCCTGCGGCGAAGATGATGTCGCCCTCGTTCTCCCGGTTCTCGTCGTCGACCACCACGACGGGCCTGCCCTCGCGGATGTCGTCGACGGCCCGCTCGACGGGGTCGAAGGTGATGTCCGTCACGACGCCACCGCCAGTTGCCCCGGAGCGTTCCGCACGGACCGGTATTCCCTCAGCCATTTCACGAACCCCACGATCACGAGAACGAAGAACACGCCGTAGACGGTGCCCGAGACGACCAGTCCCGAGCTGAACGCCAGCGGCACCCCGACCAGGTCGACGGCGACCCAGACGATCCAGAAGTCGACCAGCGCCCTGCCCTGCGCCCAGGTGGCGACGGCG
Source organism: Nonomuraea sp. NPDC048916 (assembly GCF_040649575.1). Classification (NCBI taxonomy): domain Bacteria; kingdom Bacillati; phylum Actinomycetota; class Actinomycetes; order Streptosporangiales; family Streptosporangiaceae; genus Nonomuraea; species Nonomuraea sp. NPDC048916. Next base: position 13,993 of record NZ_JBEZFS010000020.1, on the reverse strand, counting down.
CTGCCGACGAAGATGTAGGCGTCGGCGGCCACCAGGAACGCGCCTTCCGGCAGCGGCACGCGCGCGCCCCACGACAGGCCGGTGACGAAGAACAGCACGCCGACGACGGCCGTGCCGGCCAGCATGACGGCGATCAGCCCGGCGCGTTCCCGCGGCGAGGCGGGCCGCACGGCCAGCCCGCCGCCGTTCTGCGTGCCGCGCCGCCAGGCCCACCAGCCGTAGATCGCCAGCGCCCCGAACAACGCCTGTTTAAGCGCGTTGCCGGTGATATGCGCGTTGATCGACGCGACGAACAGCAGCACCGCGCCGGTGAACTGCACCGGCCAGGTCCAGATGGACTTGCGCATGGCGAACAGGACGGTGGCCAGGGCGGCTGCGTTGCCGACCAGGTCCGTCCAGAGCACGCGTGTGCCGAAGATCTCGAATCCGGCGTCGGCCCAGTTCACTGCCTGACCACCAGCCTCTCCACGTACTTCGCGATCACGTCGACCTCGATGTTGACCAGGTCGCCCACCTGGCGCTCGCCCATGGTGGTCAGCTTCAGCGTGGTCGGGATGAGGCTCACGCCGAAGCTCTCGTCGTCAACGGTCGTGACCGTCAGGCTGATTCCGTCGATGGCGATCGAGCCCTTCTCCGCCACGTACCTGCTGAGCTCGGCGGGCAGCGAGAACCTCAGGTTGTCCCAGTTGTCGCCCGGCTCGCGGGACAGCAGCACGGCGGTGCCGTCGACGTGGCCCTGCACGATGTGGCCGCCGAGGCGCTGGTCGGCTCGCACGGCCCGCTCCAGGTTGACGGCCGAGCCCTCCCGCAGGCGGCCGAGGGAGCTGCGGTCGAGCGACTCCTTGATCACGTCCACCGTGAACACGCCTCCGCCGGCGGCCACGACGGTGAGGCAGACGCCGTTGACCGCGATCGAGTCGCCGTGGGCGGCGTCGGAGGTGACGATCGGGCCGCGGACGGACAGCCGGGCCGAGTCTCCGGCCGGTTCGACGGCCACGACCTCGCCCTTTTCTTCGATGATTCCGGTGAACATCACTTCTCCCTGCGGGGTGCTGGTGCGGGCCGGGCGATCAGCCGGAGGTCCGGCCCGATGACGGAGATGTCGTCGAAGGTGAACCGGTGGGCGCCGGCGATGGTGCGCACTCCGGCGTCGCCGAGGGCGGCGGCGCCGGCTCCGAGGAGCGCGGGTGCGACGTAGGCGACGACCCGGTCGACCAGGCCGTGCCGGAGGAAGGAGCCGGCCAGGGCCGGGCCGCCTTCGAGGAACACGCTGACGACGTCGCGCGTGGCCAGCTCGTCCAGGAGCTTGCGCAGGTCCAGGCCGTCGTCGTGACGTGGCAGGCGCAGCAGGTCGGCCTTGAGGTCGGTGCGGGTGTCGTCGGCGATCGCGACCAGCGTGGGCGCCTGGCCGTCGAGCACCCGGGCGGTGGGCGGGGTTCGCGCGGCCGAGTCGACCACGACACGCAGGATGGGCCGCGCGGAAGGGCGGGGGGTGCGGGCGGTGAGGAGTGGGTCGTCGGCGAGCACGGTGCCGATGCCGGCGACGATGGCGTCGCAGCGGGCGCGCAGCCGGTGGACGTCGGCGCGGGCCTCGGGCGAGGTGATCCACTGGCTGGTGCCGTCGGCGGCGGCCGACCTGCCGTCGAGGGTGGCGGCGTACTTCCACGTCACGTGAGGGCGGCCGAGCCGGGCGAAGGTCAGCCACTCGGCGTTGACCCGCTCGGCCTCCTCGGCGAGCACCCCCGTCTCCACGGTGACGCCATGCGCGCGGAGGCGGGCGGCGCCTCCGGCGGCGGCGGGGGTGGGATCGGCGACGGCGACGACCACGCGGGCGACACCGGCGTCGAGCAGCGCCTGGCTGCACGGGCCGGTCCGGCCGGTGTGGTCGCAGGGTTCGAGCGTCACGTAGGCGGTGCCGCCCCGCGCCCGCTCTCCCGCCTGCCGCAGCGCGACGACCTCGGCGTGCGGGCCACCGGCTCGGGCGTGGAAGCCCTCGCCGGCGACGTCGTGGCCGGCGTCGAGGATGACGCAGCCGACGACGGGGTTGGGGCTGGTGTCGCCGCGCCCGCGCGCGGCCAGTTCGACGGCTCGCGCCATGTGCGCGGCGTCCTGGGCGGGTGTCTCCACCCCGGGCCTCCTACTCGCCAGTAGCTCCTAGCTACGGCGGGCCCCGGGGGATATGACGATGCGTGTACGCACCAGTGAGGCGCCCGGCCTGACACCGGACACCCGCGTGCTTCCTCCCATCCGGACTTTGACCGTCGGTCCTGGAGTTTCACCAGGTCAACCGGCTGATGGCATCAGCCGGGTCGCGGACTATCACCGCCGGTTCGGAATTTCACCGACCCCGGAGCACGCTAGCTCTCCCATCAGTCTGCCATGCCGGAAAAGGGCGCGCGCGACCACCCCCGCCACGGCAAGCAAGCGAACGCTAGGTCAACGGGTGCTAGGCGGCCGTCATGCGACGGGCCCGGCGGGCCACCGGAGAGTAGCGGACCTGGGCGGGCACGAGGCCGAGACCCGCGTGCAGGGTGCGCAGCGTGGCCGTCGCCCACAGGTCGCCGACGGGGGTGGCCGGCAGGCCGTACAGCCTCCTGGCCCAGCGGGGCAGCGTGGCGAAGGCGAGGAGCGTGAGGGCGGGCACCGCGGGCCTGAGCGGGGTGAGGATCAGCGGGAGCGGGGCGTTCAGTGACAGTCGCAGCGGATGGGCCGCCTCGGGGACGAAGCGCAGGCCGGGACGTTCGGCCTGGATGTAGTCGCGCATCTCCGCCACCGTGCCGGGGACGTCGCCGGGCGCCAGGCCGACGACCTCGGCGGCCCGCCGCCACTCCGCGACGAACCGGTCCGCCTCGTCGTCCGTCAGCCGAACTCCCGCCCTGCGGGCCACCGACAGGTAGGAGTCGACCTCGCCCACGTGGACCCAGCGCAGCGCCTCGGGGTCGTCGAGGTGGTAGTCCTGGCCGGTGTCGGGATCGTGCGCGGTCAGCGTGGCGTGGATCTTGCGGACGCGCCTGCCCGCCCGCTCCACCTCGGCGCGCGTGCCGTAGGTCCTGACCCGGACGAACTCGGTGGTCCGCGTGAAACGCGACCAGGATTCGGCCGGGTCCATCAGCGCGGAGTTCTGCAGCACGCCGCGCATCGCGCGCGGGTGCAGCCCCTGCATCAGCAGCGCGCGGAAGCCGCCGACCAGCAGGATCGGCTCCCCCATGACCCGCCACGTCACCGATCCGGGTCCGAACAGCCCATGGTCCGTCATAAGTAAATAGTTACCCATTCGTCGGCTGGTTCATGTCACAGCCATGTCTTGGTTATGACCCATTTTCATGATTTCGGACGCTGTAGCGGACTACATCTTGACATTTCGCGGTGGAGCAGGTCAACACACAAAGAGAATCAAGTCAATCGATATTGGACAACAAATCACAGAGACCTAAACAAATCATTCCCGCAGGTGGCATGCCTCTGCAAACGTACGAGCAGGCTGGCAAGTTTCCGTTGTGGCGCCATTGCCAGGGAGCCCCGTCCGATGACGACACCGATGTCCACAGCGCCATTGACCGACGTGACGTCCCTGACCGAAACCCCCGAATCGGTAGGGCGTTCGCCGGGCCAGTTGATGTGGCTGCGCTTCCGAAGAGGACCGCACCGGGGTGGCGTCCGCGGTGATCGTGATCTTCTTCTTCCTCGTCGCGCTCCTCGCGCCCGTCATCTCCTCGCTATACGGAAAGGACCCGTACACGCTGTACGGCCAGGACCTCCCCGGCCTGCTCAACGAGTACGGCTACCCGCTCCTGCCGAACGGCGGCATCAGCTCGGAATTCTGGTTCGGCATCGAGCCCGTCGATCGAGCGGATGTTCGCCCCCTTCATCACCTTCGGCCCCAGCTACATCCAGCAGTGGCTGACCCAGGAGGACTACAACAAGGCCTACTCCGGCCCGTACGACGGCAAGCGACTCGACGGCATCGAGACGCCCGACGACAAGACGATCGTCTTCACCGTCACGACGCCGCACGCCGACGCCAACTACGCCTTCGCCATGGGCGGCTACGCCATCGTGCCCAAGGTCAGGGACATCAAGGAGGAGTACGACAAGGAGCCCACCTCCTCCGGGCCGTACATGCCGCCCGGCCCGCTGCGACTACACGGGACTGCTGGGACGCGGGGTGTGCGCGGGCGACCGGCCCGAGCTGTCACCGCACCACGGCCACGGCGACGCCTGCTACCTGCCACCCGGCCAGAAGGCCGAACACCGCCCGCGACCCGGCCGCCCGGATGAGGAGAACACGTGACGGAGAAGCTGCTGGAGCTGTCCGGCGTGGTGAAGCACTTCCCCGTCAGGGGCGGCTTCCTGGTCAAGCACCAGATCGGCGCGGTGCACGCGGTGGACGGCGTCGACCTGACCGTGCACGCGGGCGAGACGCTCGGCCTGGTCGGCGAGTCCGGCTGCGGAAAGTCGACCACCGGGCGGCCGGCGGCCCGGCTCCTGGAGCCGACCGGCGGCACGATCCGCCTCGACCCGGCGCTCCAGGCCTGATCGATATTCCGGCCGAGACCGGTCCTTACGCCGTGGCGGCCTTGACGCGCAGCTCCTCGACGGCGGCGGCCCGGTCGGCGCTGCCGTAGACGGCGCTGCCGGCCACGAAGACGTCGGCGCCCGCCTCGGCGCAGCGGGCGATGGTGTCGGTGGTGACACCGCCGTCCACCTGGATCCAGATCTCGCCGCCGTACCGCTCGACGAGCGCGCGGGCGATGCGGATCTTGGGCAGCACCATGTCGAGGAACTCCTGCCCACCGAAGCCGGGCTCCACCGTCATGAGCAGGAGCATGTCGATCTCGCCCAGCAGGCCCTCGTACGGCTCGACGGCGGTGCCCGGGTTGAGGGCGAGCGCCGCCCGGGCGCCGAACGAGCGGATCTGGCGCAGGGTGCGCACCGGAGCCCTGGACGCCTCGGCGTGAATGGTCACGCTGCCCGCCCCCAACTCGGCGTAGAGCGGCGCCCACCGGTCGGGGTCCTCGATCATCAGGTGGCAGTCGAGCGGTAGCGACGTGGCCTTGAGCAGCGCCTCGACGACGGGGAGCCCGAGCGTGAGGTTGGGCACGAAGTGGTTGTCCATGACGTCGACGTGCAGCCAGTCGGCGTTGGGGACCGCGGCGGCTTCGTCGGCGAGCCGGGCGAAGTCGGCGGACAGGATGCTGGGTGAGATCTGTACGGCCATGATGTAGGGAGTCTATTGAACGACTCCCCACCCCCTCGGACCGGATCCGGTGCCGGCACGCCATGCCGCGCCCCGGCCCGGACCCGATCAGGCGGGCAGCCTGCGGAGCAGGGCGAGGAACATCGCGTCGGTGCCGTGCCGGTGCGGCCAGAACTGCGCGTGCGGCCCGTCGCCCAGGCCCTCGATCCCGGGCAGGTAGTCGCGCGCGTCGAGCTGACGCACGTCGTCTCTGCGTCCGATCACGTCTCCCACCACGACCCTGGTCTCGGCCAGGTGCGGCGAGCACGTGACGTAGGCGACCACCCCGCCCGGGCGCGTGGCCTCGATCGCGGAGTCGAGCAGGCGCCGCTGCAGCCTGCCGAGCTCGGCGACGCCCGAGGGATCACGCCGCCAGCGCGCCTCGGGCCGCCGGCGCAGCGCGCCGAGACCGGTGCAGGGGGCGTCGAGCATGACCCGGTCGAAGGAGGCGGGCCGCCACGCGGGCTCGGTGGCGTCGGCGGTGATCACGGCCGCGTCCCTGGTGGTCTGCCAGACCAGGCGGGACCGGTGGTGCTGCGCGTCGGAGGCGAGCAGCCGCGCCCCGCCCGGAAACGCCTCGCCGGCGCCCGGCACGCCGTCGTCGAGCCCGGCGAGGTCGCCGTGGGTGGCGATGGCGTCGAGCAGCCCGGCCTTGCCGCCGGGGCCGGCGCACATGTCGAGCCACAGCTCGTCGCGGCGATCGAGCGGCACCCGGGTCAGCGCGAGGGCCACCAGCTGGCTGGCTTCGTCCTGCACGGCGGCCCGGGTCTCGGCGACGGCGGTGATCCTGCCGGGGTCGCCCTCGGGCAGATAGGCGGCGTACGGCGACAGACGGCCCGGCTCGGCGGCCCCGAGCTCCGCCACCGAGCTGCGGCCCGGCCGGGCCACCAGCGTCACCAGGGGACGCGTGTTGTCGGCCTCGAGGAGCGCGGCGGTCTCGTCGGCGGCGGCGCCCAGAGCGTCGCGGAAGGCGCTGACGATCCACCGGGGATGGCTGTGGACGATCGCGAGGTGGCCCGACGGGTCGTCGGCCGGGTCGGGGGCGACGATCGCCATCCACTCGTCGAGCGACCTGGACGCGATCTTGCGGAGCACCGCGTTGACGAACTTGGCGGCGCCCGCGCCGATGCGCAGGCGGACGAGGTCGACGGTGGTGCCGACGGCGGCGTGCGGCGGGACGCGCATCTTGAGCAGCTGGTGGGCGCCGAGCCGCAGGGCGTCGCGCACGCCGGGATCGGGCTCCCGGTCGCCGCACACCTTGATGATCGCGTCGTAGCCGCCCAGCCCGCGCAGGGTGCCGTAGGCCAGCTCGGTCGCCAGCGCCGCGTCGCGCCCCTTCAGCCCGCGCTCCCGCAGGAGGCGGGGCATCAGCAGGTTGGCGTAGGCGTCTCGCTCGTCGACCGCCCGCAGGACGTCGAACGCCGCGTTGCGCGCCTGGTCACGAGCCGGCCTGCGTGGACTCCGGCCGCCCCGGCCACCGGCCGGCTTTCGGTCCGTGCGGTGCGTCATGCGAACCTTTCGCCACTGTCGACCCGCGTTCCGCGAGCCCATTCGCCCGCGCTCATCCGCCGCTTGCCCTCGGGCTGGACCTCGCCCAGCTCGACGGGGTGGGTGGCGGTGCCGACCAGAACGGTGTTCTTGGCGGCGGCAACCACGCCCGGATCGAGCTGCTCGGCGCCGGGCGCGAGCCGGACGGGACCGAGCTTCACCCGATGCCCGCGGAACGTGCTCCAGGCTCCGGGACCGGGCGTGCAGGCCCGGATGAGACGGTCGACGCGCATGGCCGGCCCGGCCCAGTCGACCTGGGCGTCGACCACGTTGATCTTGGGTGCGAGGCTGACCCCGTCGAGGGGCTGCGGGCGCGCCTCCAGCTTGCCGTCCTCGACCCCGTCGAGTGTGGCGGCGAGCAGCTCGGCGCCGGAGACGGACAGCCGGTCGAGCAGCTCGCCGCTGGTGTCGCCGGGCCTGATCGCCTCGGTGACCACGCCGTAGACGGGCCCGGCGTCGAGCTCCTTGACGATCTGGAACGTCGAGGCGCCGGTGATCTCGTCGCCGTGCAGGATCGCGTGCTGGACGGGGGCGGCGCCCCGCCAGGCGGGCAGGATCGAGAAGTGCAGGTTGATCCAGCCGAAGCGGGGCACGTCGAGCGCCCGCTGCGGCAGCAGCGCGCCGTAGGCGACCACGGGACAGCAGTCGGGCCGCAGGGCCGCCAGCCGCTCCAGGAACAGGGGGTCGCCGGCCTTCGCGGGGCGCAGCACCTCGATGCCCGCCTCCTCGGCCAGCTCGGCGACGGGTGACGGGTGGACCCTGCGGCCCCTGCCGGACTGGGCGTCGGGCCGGGTGACCACCGCGACCACCTCGTGGCGCGGCGAGTCGATCAGGACGCGCAGCGACGGCAGGGCCGTCTCGGGTGTGCCCGCGAAGACGAGACGCATGGTCAGAGCGCCCTTCCGCCGGTGGCGTGCGGGGAGAACCTGACCACGGGGGCGGTCAGGCCGCTCCACTCGGCCTCGCGGACGGCCTTCATCGCGAGCTTGCGCTGCTTGGGGTCCATCCGGTCGATGAACAGGATGCCGTCGAGGTGGTCGGTCTCGTGCTGGAGGCAGCGCGCCATCAGATCGCTGCCCTCGATCGTGACGGGCTCGCCGTGCATGTCGAAGCCCTTGGCCACCGCCCGGACGGCACGCGGCGTCGGGAACGACAGGCCCGGAAAGGACAGGCAGCCCTCCTCGCCCTCCTCGTCGAGGTCGGCGGACAGGTCGAGGTCGGGGTTGATCAGGTGACCGAGCCGCTCGTCGATGTAGTAGGTGAACACCCGCAGGCCGACGCCGATCTGCGGGGCGGCGAGACCGGCGCCCGGAGCGTCCATCATCGTGTCGGTCAGGTCTTTGACCAGCTTCCGGAGCTCCTTGTCGAAGTCGACGACCGGGGCCGCCGGGGTGCGCAGCACCGGGTCTCCGAACAGCCGGATCGACTGGATCGCCAAAGGGGTTACTCCGTTTCGTCGGCAGGATCAGCCCAGTTTAGTGTGCGCCAGGGATCGGGCTTTCATCGCCGCTTTCCGGGCGGCCTTGACCACGGCCGGGTCGTCGTGGGCCGTGGCGAGCATGTCGAGCACGGCGAGCGTGTCCGGGTGGCCCACGGCGGGCATCTCCCCGACGAGCCGGATCAGGTCTTCGCGGGGCTCGGGCGTGTCCAGCCTGCCCGCGGCGTGGCCCGACAGGTGCATGAGGGCGGCCAGCGAGTCGACGCCGATCCAGGTGTGGTCGCCGGGGCTGAGCGCCGGGGCGTCGAGGTCGCGGATGTGCAGCCAGGAGGCGGCGTAGCGGCGCATCATCGGCAGCTCCAGCGCCTGGCGGACGGGCCCCTCGGCCTCGGGCCCGAGTTCCTCCAGGATGGCGCCGACCGCGCCGCGCCGCCCGGCGGTGCCGGTGGCCGCGATCTCGATCAGCTCGCGGGCGGCCTCCTCGGGCGCGCGGCGCTCCAGCCACCCCGCGACGGCGCTCTGCGTGGCGGCGCCCTTCACCAGGGATTCGACCAGCTCGGCGGCGGACAGGTCGGCGAACACCTCGACCTCGGCGGCGGTGGGCGCGTCGTGCCCCTCGCGCAGCAGGTCGCGGCGGATGGCCCAGACGCCGAGCGGGGTGAGCGCGGTGCGGCCGGCCGCGGTCTGCTCGACCAGCCCGCAGTAGGCCAGCAGGGACAGCGCCTCCAGCAGCTCGGCCGGCAGCGAGGCGGCCAGCCTGCGCATCGGGACCGCCCCGGGCTCGCAGGCCACCTCGTGCGACTGCAGGATACCCCTGGCCAGGTTGGCGACCGCGACGCCGGAGCGCACGGAGTAGATGGTGGCCAGCATCTCGGCGAGGTGGTCGTCGACCACGGCCGAGCCGGTCAGCCCCTCGTCGGCGCGGTCGAGCACGTCCATGACGACGCCGTCCCAGAACTCCAGGGTGGCCTCGGCCGTCAGCCGCGTCGGCTGCGGGCCGCGCATGGCCTGGCCGCGGACGATCCGCAGCAGGCCGGTGTTGACGGCGACGATCCAGACGAGCCGGACGCGGCCGGCCGGCACGCCGAGCTCCTCGGCGGCGGCCGCGGCGTCGGGCTCGGTCAGCAGCCCATCGGGGGTCACCGGGCGGCTACCGGTCCAGGTGGCCAGCCGGATGGCGTCGGCGACCAGCGGAACCCCGGGGACCAGCAGGGCCAGCTCCTCGTCGGGAGCGAGCATGACCGGCGGGAAGGTGAGCGCCTCGCGCTCCACGGCTGTCTCCTGCGGCGGCCGTGGCGGCACGGCGGCCTGCTCATCGATCAGCTTGCGCAGCTCGGCGAGGTTGAAGACGTTGTTTGCCACCCACGAAACTTACTGCACAGGAGTCACAGGGGTGTACTCATCGGATGCCCCGCGAGCGGGCTTTGAAGGCGGCCTTGCGGGCGGCCTTGGCCACCGTGCCGTCGGGCAGCGAGCGCCCCAGGAGCTCCAGGACGTCGACGACGTCGGGGTGGTCGACGCGCCACATCTCCTCGATCAGGTGGGCGGGCGGGCCGGAGGCGGCCATGTTCTCGCCGAACACGTCGGGCTCCTCCTCGGCGGCGGGCATCGCCAGCGCGAGCATGTCGATGCTGACCCAGAGCAGCTCCTCCTGGGTGAGCACGGGAGCGGGCAGCCCGCGGCTGGCGAGCCAGTGGATGGCGTGCGGGCGCAGCTCGTGGTCGTCGAGACAGGCGCGCACCTCGTCCTCGGCCTCCACGCCCAGCCGGTCGACGATGGTGACCGCGATGCCGCGGGCCACGGCGGGCGCTCCGACGGCCGCGGCGAGCAGCTCGGCCGCCGCCGCGCCGGGGCTTCTGCGGTCGAGCCAGCGGGTGATGTCGCCCTCGGCCAGGTCGGTCTGCACCCCTTCGAGCAGCCCTTCGATGAGGCCGGTCGCGTCGGCCTCGGCCAGGTCGGCGGCCTGCGGCGCGTCGAGGCCGAGGGTGAGGTAGTGCTCGCGCAGCGCCCAGACGGCGAGCGGGGTCAGCCCCGCCGTGCCGCCCTCCTCCTCGACCAGGCCGCACCAGGCCAGCCGGCCGAGCGTGCCCGCCACGTCGACCTCGCCCTCCTCGGCGAGCTCTTCGAGGTATTCGCCGATCACGGTGACCGGCACCCGCGCCTGCAGCCGGTAGAGCATGTCGAACAGGTCGTAGAGCTCGTCGTCCAGCTCGGCGCTGCCGGTGACGGCGCCCCCGGTGTCCTGCTCGACGAGATGGGCGACGATCTCCGCCCACCTCTGCAGCGGCTCGCCGCCGGTGCTCCGGCGCAGGTCTCCGGCCAGCCCCCGGTGCGGCCCCGGCCCAGTGAGCTCCGCCCAGAGCGGAACACCGGCCAGGCCGGCCAGCAGGTCGCCGGGCGGCGCGAGCCGTACGGCGGGCAGCGGGGAGCAGCCCGGGCAGTCGCACGGCGCCTCCCCGAGATCGGGCGGCTCACTGGAGGGGACGGCGATCGACTGCTCGAGCGACTCGGGGCCGATCGCGCTGAACAGGCTCTTGGCCATGCCGAAGTTGGCCGGGTCGGCGAGCGCCTCGGGCATCCTGGGCGCGATGTCGGCGATCCGCTCGCGCATCGCGGCCGCGGTCTCCTCGCTCACCTCACCGGCGTCGCGCAGGTAGTCGACCAGCGTGCGGGCGGCGGCCACGGTCTCGGGGGCGCTCTCGGGCGGCGCGATGACCTTGCGGGGATAGATGGACAGCAGCAGCTCGTCGAAGGTGTCGGGGGTGAAGTCGCCGAGCTCGTGGACGTCGAGGTAGTCGCTGGCGTAGTCGCAGAGCAGGCGGACCTCGTCCGCGTCCACCTCGACGCCCCGCGTGCGGCCCCAGGCGCGCAGGTGGTCGATGGCTCGGTTCACCCATTCGATCGACACACAGGCACGCTAACGGCTGACTTACAGATGAGCGAATCGGGGATATGACCTAAATCAGGTCGAGTGGGTCGACACTCACCCTCACGACATCCGGCGCCTTACGCGCCGCACGCACTCCGCTGGCCCCCTTCAGCGCGGTGGCCAGACCGGCCCCTCCGCCGCGGGGAACACGGATCATGGCACGTTCCCTGCCGGCCTCGTCGATCGGAACCGGGCCGAGCACCTGCGCCTCGGCGGGCAGGCGTACCTCGTCGAGCATCTGCCTGACCGCCGCGGCGGCGCCGGTGAGCGTCGCCATCCGCACCGCGGGCGGGAAGCCCAGCTCGGCGCGGTCCGCCAGCTCGCGCTCGGCGTGGGTGATCGGATCCCACCGCAGCAGAGCCTGTACGGCGGGCAGCGCGGCGTCGCCGAGCACCACCAGCTCGGCCCCGGGCCGGAGCAGCGCGGCGGCGTTCATCCAGCGGCGCAGCGCCTCCTCCCCCGCCCGCAGGTCGGCCCGGCCGAGCAGTGCCCACGCGTCGAGCAGCACGGCCGCCGCGTAGCCTCCCTCGGCCACCGGCTCGGCGCCGGGGGTGGCGACCACCAGCGCGCGGGCGGCGGGGACGGTCGCCAGGACGCCGTCGCGGCCCGACGTCCGCACCGGCACCGAGGGGAAGGCACGGCCCAGCTCCTCGGCGGTGCGCCGGGCGCCGACGACCATGGCCCGCAGCCTCGGGCCCCCGCAGCTCGAACAGCGCCAGCCGGGATCCACCCGTCCGCACCAGCGGCAGTAGGGGGCCGCGTGACCGCTCCTGAGGGCGAGCGGGCCGTGGCAGCGCGGCTCGCTCTCCCCTGCTTCGAGAGTCCCGGCCTCCTCCGGCCGGCCGCCGGACCGGGTGGGCGGCAGCGCGCAGCGGGCGGGAGCGCGGCAGCGCTGGCAGGCCACGGCGGGCAGGTAGCCGCGCCGGGGCACGTGCACCAGCACGGGCCCGCTCTCCAGCCCCTGGCGCAGCGCCCGCCAGGCCAGGCTGGGCAGCCGCGCCGCCCTGGCCGCCTGGTCCTTGGCCAGCTCGGCGTCCTCCCCCGCGGGCTTCACCCGGGGGGCGAGGCTCCTGATCGTCTGCCGGGCGGCGACGATCGGCCTGGCCCATCCGGTGGCGACGAGCTGGGTGGCCTCCGCGGTGCGGGAGTAGCCGCCGATCAGCATGGCCGCGCCGGTGCGGTGGGCCCGGAGCGCGAGCACCTCACGGGCGTGCGGGTAGGGCGCCAGCCGCTCGGCGTGCAGGTCGTCGCCGTCGTCCCAGATGGCCACCAGCCCGAGGCCGGGCACCGGGGCGAACATCGCGGCCCGCGTGCCCACGACCGCCCGCGCCTGCCCCCTGAGCACCCGCAGCCACCGGCGGTAGCGCTCGGCGGGCCCGAGGTCCGCGGTGAGCGCCACATACGCCTCCGGCCCCAGCACCCCGCCGAACGCCGCCTCGGCCAGCGCCACGTCCTTGCCGTCGGGGACGACGACCAGCGCCCCCCGGCCGCCGTCGAGCGTGGCCCGCACCGCCTCGGCCACCGGCTCGGCCCATCCCCTGGCGCCGGGCAGCGCCTGCCACACCGCCCGCGGGGCCCTCCCCTCGCGGAGCGCGTCGAGGAACGAGCCCCCCATCGAGTACGCCTCCCACGCCCCGGCGCCAAGCCTTTCACCCGCCTCCGGCTGAGGATCCCGCGGCCGGCGAAGGCCCCCGTCCGTCCGGACACCGGATACGGGCCCGGACACCTGCGAGCCAGCCCCGGACGACCGGACATCGGATACGGGCCCGGACACCTGCGAGCCAGCCCCGGACGACCGGACATCGGATACGGGCCCGGACACCTGTGGCTCAGCGCCGGACGGCAGAACACCGGATACGAGCCCGGACACCTGCGAGCCAGCCCCGGACGACGGGACATCGGATACGAGCCCGGACACCTGTGGCTCGGCCCCGGATGGCCGGGCGCCCGCCGGCGGCGTGTCTTCGGGTGGGTGGGTGGTGGGCGGGGTCTCGGCCTCGGCCCTGGCGTGGCGGGGCGGCACGGCGAGGCGCAGCACGTCGGCCAGTGTCCCCGCGTACCGGTCGGCGACCGCCCGGGCGAGCCCCGTGATCTCCGGCGTCAGCACCCGTTCCGGAGAGACCACCCGCTCCAGGGGCGCCAGCTTGCCGGTGTGCTCGCTCTGCTCGGCCCGCTCCAGCAGGAACCCGTCGACCAGCTTCCCGGCGAACCGCACCCGCACCCGCACCCCGGCCCGGGCCGTCTCGTGCATCGAGGCGGGCACCAGGTAGTCGAAAGGCCGGTCGAGGTGGGACAGCGGATTGTCCACGGCCACCTTGGCCACCGGCAGCGAGGGCGCAGGGACCGGGGCTCCCTTCGACGGCGCCGCCGCGGGCCGCACGGCGTCGAGCGGCAGGAGGGCGTCGTCGGAGTCGGTCACGCCCTACGTCTACCAGACCCCGAGACCCCGAACGCCCGTCACGGGAACCCCGGGCGCCTCCACCAGCCGCGGGCGACAGCCCATGCCGGATCACCGCCGTCTCCCGGGGGGATGGCCCGCGAACACGGCGACTGCCGCAGCCCCGGCGGGTGGGGTGCGGCAGTCGGCGGGTGACGCGTGACGGTCGGAGACCGCGGCGGGTGAGGAGTAGGACACCTCGGAGGGTGACGGTCGGAGACCGCGGCGGGTGAGGAGCAGGCGACCGCCGCGGTCTGACGGGTCAGAGACCGGCGGCGGTCCTGAGTGCCTCGGCGCGGTCGGTGGACTCCCAGGAGAAGCCCTCGCGGCCGAAGTGGCCGTAGGCGGCGGTCTCGGAGTAGATCGGGCGCAGCAGGTCGAGGTCGCGGATGATGGCGGCCGGGC
>NZ_JBEZFS010000019.1:0-177110 GCF_040649575.1 Nonomuraea sp. NPDC048916 | reverse complement strand
GCAGCCAGCAGTTCCTCACGGCTGGGGTCCCGGGGGTCGGACACGAGCTCAAACTACGATCCTTGCCTGACAACATCCACAATCACTGCGAAACCGGCGCGTCTACCCCAAACCAGACACGATCAACAACGAGCCTGAATGGATACGGCTCGAGGTCGCCGGCGCCGATCCACTTTCGCAGCGTAGGAATCCAGAATGGATGGTGATCGGTAGCGATAATGCTGCCGCGAGCGGTGCCCCGGTCACCATCAGTGTCGACGCTGATCTGAACGAGGTTCTTGTCGCCCTTGCTGGTCATCACCACGGTAACGACTTCGGCTCTGGTCTCCCCGGTTTCTGGATCGGTGGCCAGAACCTCATCGCCGACCTTTACATCCTCGATCGGCTTACGCGTGCCATCGGCCATGAGCACTTCGGTACCGGGCACGAAGCTATGGCAGGGGAAATCCTTCCCCGATTTGCCATTTTTGGGGATGTGGACCCTGTTCTTGAATTTTGCGTCCGTCAGAGCTTCTACGCAGTCATCGAGGCCGGTTCCTTCGATGCACTCCGTCGTTGAAGTTACGGTGGTGAACCAGTTCCACACTATGAGGATGCCGACTTTTTCGAGCGGATTCAGACCCGAGTTGGGTTCGCAGGTCTTGTGGCCGCCAGAGCCGGCGCAGTCAAGCTGCACCACCGGCGTGTCACCGTTTTTTTCCGCGCCTGGCTTCTTACCGCAGTTGCCGGGATCCTTCTCACATGCCCAGTATTCGTTGTATTGTTTCTGTGACCATCCCTCGAACTTGCGATTGTGCCAGGGGCGTGGCTCGTGCCCATCATGTTCGATGCCTGTGATGGGATTGCCGCCGGCGAAGGCGTAACGGTTAGCCGTCCAGGGGTCGAGGCCAAGGGAGAGGTCGGCGAGGGCGCCGTTGTAGCGGTCGAGGTTGAGGAAGCGGTTGAGGCCGGGGTTGTAGTCGCGGAACCCCATGTCGTACATGCCGGTGGAGTTGTCCCAGCGCTTGGCGTTGAAGCGGTAGGGGTTGTACTCCTCCTTGGCGGTGGGGTCGACGGGGTCGGGCTTGTCGACGCCGGTGAAGAGCTTGTCGTCGTTGCTGCCGTAGGCGGTGTAGCCGTAAGTGGCCCGGGTGTCACCCGACTCTGAGGTGATCTGTTCGACGTCGGTGTGCGGGTTATAGCCGTAGTAGGACGACTCCTCCGACCCGTCGCCGGTGACCTTCACCTGTGAGAGGCGTTCGCCCCACGGGCTGTATTGGAAGGACTTGGTGAGTTTGCCGGCCACCTCTTCATCCAGAACCTCGCCGGACAGGCCGAGGTAGGAGTACGTGGTGGTTTTGGCTGAGGCGGTGCCTTCCTTCTCAGTCTTGGTGGTGGTGCGGTCGAGCGGGTCATAGGTGTAGGTGGTCACCGTGCTAGTGACACCGTCGGTCCCGAGCTTTTCGTGGCGGGTGACGTGGTCGAAGCCGTCGTAGGTGTACTTCTCCTGTGTCTTGCCGCCGCCCTGGATGGTGCGCAGCCGCCCGTACGGGTCGTAGGTGTACGTCGACGTCTGGCCGTCGGTGACGGAGGTCATCAGGCGGTTGCGGTCGTAGGTGAAGGTGGTCTTCTTGCCGAGGACCTCCTGCTCCCAGACGTTGCTGTTGGCGTCGTGGGAGTAAGTCTCGATCTCGGCCGCCCCGCCACTGACGGGAGTTTTGACGGTCTTGGTGATGCGGTCGCGGGGGTCGTAGGTATAGGCGTAGTCGTGTTCGAGGTAGGCGCCGGGGTTGTCGGCGTTCTGGATCTTGGCGTGGTCGCTGGCGCGTTGCAGGTTGCCCTGGTAGCCGATGGTGTGCTCGGCCACGACCGTGGCGTTGGGCTTCTTCTCGATCGACTGGCGCAGGACGCCGGACAGGAAGTAGTCGTAGGTGACGGTGTTGCCGTTGGCCTTGGTCTCGGTGAAGCGTTCACCACGCTTGGTGTAGGTGTAGCGGGTGGTCTTCGGCGCCGGGTCCGAGGCGCTCTTCTTGTTGACCACCTGCTCGACCAGGTCACGCACGTCGTAGCCATAGGTGGCGACCGTCTTGTCGTGCGTGCGCTCGGTGACGGCGCTGTTTTCGTTGTAGCGATAGCTGGTGGTGTTCTTCAGCGTCCCGTTGAACGACTCCTTGACGGTGTCGATCTGGTTGAGGTTGGTGTAGGAGATGTCCCACAGATCGATCTTCGCGGTCGGGGAGTTGTCCTCGATCTTCATGAGGTTGGCGTTGGCGTCGTAGGTGTAGGAGAAGTCCTTCTTCTCACCGTCGGTGTCACCGCTGTTGTCGCGCACCAGCTTGACCGCATCGGCCGCGACGGTGCCGTTGGCCTCATTGGTGAGACTGACGCTGTGGGCGGTGCCGGCGGTGAAGGCGTAGGAGCCGAGTTCGACCCAGGTGCCGGGGTTCTTGGTCTGGTCGAGGGTGACGGTGGCCTCGCCGCCCTGGTGCTTGACCTTGTAGGTGGCGTTGGTGGCCGTGGCGCCGGACGGGTACCGGACCTGCACCTTGTAGATGCCGTCCGAGGGGGTGGTGAGGTTCCAGGCGAATGACGATTGGCCGGTGCCCGCGGGCGCGGTGGCGTAGTCGTAGCCGACGAACCCGGTGGCCGCCTCCACCTGGGGGCCGACGATGTTGGATGCCGAGCTGCCGCTGCCGGCGAGGGTCCAGGTGCCGGTGGTGACGGTCTGGCCGGTGTCGGAGTT
Organism: Nonomuraea sp. NPDC048916; assembly: GCF_040649575.1. Taxonomy (NCBI): domain Bacteria; kingdom Bacillati; phylum Actinomycetota; class Actinomycetes; order Streptosporangiales; family Streptosporangiaceae; genus Nonomuraea; species Nonomuraea sp. NPDC048916. Next base: position 174,388 of record NZ_JBEZFS010000019.1, on the reverse strand, counting down.
GTCGGACAGGACGACGTCGAGGCCGAGGGGGACGCCGTCGTCGGAGTGGGTCTTGAGTTTGCCGTCGGGGTAGTACGACCAGTCCAGCGCCCGCTGCGAGGAGCCGCCCGCCGAGGTGACGGTGCGGTTTTTCTGCAGGCCGAGCTCGTTGTAGTCGTAAGTGGTCTTGATGTCCCACGGGTCGGTGGTGGTCTTGGACCAGCCGTTATCCCAGTAGGTCATCGTGGAGAGGTTGCGGATGGTCTGCCCGTGCGAGGGCGGTTGCGAGATCTCCTTCAGCCGGGAGACCGCGTCGTAGACGTACAAGACGCTGTCGGGCGTGTTGTAGACCGGGTCGGACCGGTCGTAGGGGTAGATCTCCTCGGTCGGCCGGTTCAGCTTGTCGTACTTTGTTTCAGCGACGAAGTCGACCAGGTCGCCGCCGCGTTCCACCCCGCGCGGGGTGATGGTCTTGGTCTTGTTGCCGACCTGGTCGTAGGCGAACTGGGTGGTGACGTACTTGATGACCCCGTCGGTCTCGGAGTGCGGGACCTTGGTTTCGACCACGTCGCCGCGGTCGTTGTAGGTGGTGATCGCCTTGTTGTTGTCCTGGTCGGTCTGACCTACGACCCGGCCATCGAGGTCGTACTCGGTGGAGGTCTCGTATCCGGCGGCGTCCTTGACGGCGGTGACGCGGTGGTTGCGGTCGTAGGTGTAGAACGCCGCGTAGTCGCCGGCGTCGGCGGTGGCGTTCTTGCGCGGGTCGATGACCTTGATGACGTTGCCGACGTCGTCGTACTCATAGGTGATCTTGTTCTGTCGAGCGTTGGCGACATCGGTGGCAGTGACGCCGATCAGCTGGTAGATGTCGTCGTACGTGTACGTGGTGGTGAACTGGGCCGGGTCCGCGCCGGGCAGGTTGCCCTTGGGCTCGATCTGGTTCTTCAGATTGCCGGCCAGGTCCCACGTGAAGGTGGCCTTGCGTACCGGCCCGTCGTCGCTGTCCTTGGGCAGGAACGACTCGGTCAGCTGGTCGGCCTCATCGTAGACGGCGGTGGACACGGCACCGTTGGGCGCGGTGGTCTTGGTGACGTTGTCGTTGGCGTCGTATTCCAGGGCCGGGGTGACGATGAACACCGGTGGAGAGGCGTCCTGGTCCTTGGGGACCTTGGACTCGAGCGGCCGCTTGAAGATGTCGTAGGTCTGGCTGGTGGTCTTGCCCAGTGCGTCGGTGACCGACCGCACGTTGCCGCGCACGTCGTATTCGGTGACGGTGCTGTGCTCGTACGCATCGGTGATCTTCTGCGGGTAGCCGGTCGGGTGGTAGTCGGTGTACGCGGTGGTGTTGCCCTTGGCATCGACTGACGTGGCCAGCTGGCCTAAGGGGTCGTAGGTGTAGGTGGTGGTGTAGTCGTCAGGATCGTTGGTTAAGACGCCGAGGGGATCGGTGACCGTCTTCAGGTTGCCGTTGCCGTCGTAGCCGAACTTCCACGTGTAATGCTTGGCACCGTCACCGGACCCCAGGGTGTTGCCGTTCGGGCTGGTCTTGAAGACCAGGTCGGCGACGAAACCCTTGAAGTTTTCCGGGCCCTCGTAGGTCAGGGTGGTGGGGGCGGTGCCGTTCTTGTTGGCCTCCGCGTCAGTGATCTTCAGTGGGTAGCCGGTCTTCGGGTCGTACTCCCACGTCGTGACGGCGTCTTCCGTCGTGCCGGCGTCCTTGCCCTTCTCGATCAGCGTGGTGACGTTGTGATCGTCGTCCCACTCCAGATCAGTGATCTCGTTGTTGGCGTTCGTGATCAAATCCGGGCGGCCGTACTTGTCCAGCACGTACTTGGTGGCCTTGTTCGTGCCTTGCTGAAGCGGGTCGGTGACGGTGGCGTTGATGACGCCGCCCTGCGGGCCGTCCGGGTCGACGTAGTCGAACTTGGTGACTCCGTCGAGCCGGTCGGTGAGGGTCTGGATCTTCCACAGATCTTCCGGGTCTTCCGTCGCGTCGTAGTAGTCCAGCTTGGTGCTGTTGCCGCGCGGGTCCTTGACCGCCACGAGCTTGACGTTCTTGTTGCCCTGGGTGGCGTCGTAGGTGAAGGCGAACGTCTTCGCTTGCTCGTCGCCGGCGCCGTCGACCATCTTGGCCATCAGGCCCTTGTCGGTGTAGGTGAAGGTCACCTTCCGACCGGCGATGTCGATGATCGACTCGACGTTGTCGATGATGTGCGGGTTGGTCAGCTTGGTGTCGTTGACCGGCTGGCCGGCGTCGTTGATGTAGGTGTAGTCCTGGCCCTTGGCGTAGTAGTCGAAGGTCAGGGTGCGACGCCCGGCCGCGTCGGTGATGTACTGCAGGAACTTGGTTGGCTTGTTGTTGGAGCGGCGGCGTTCGTAGGTGAACGACATGGTGTTGCCGTTCTTGTCCACGATCGCCGACTGGAAGCCCTCGTCGTCGAAGAAGAACTGGGTCCGGTCCGGCTTGGTGAACACCCACTGCCGCAGTGGGTCGGCCGAGCCGGTCTTCTGCAGGTACAGATGCACGCCGCGCGGGTGCTTGTACTCGCAGTTGGAGGTGCAGGTGGGCGGGTCGCGCAGCCACACGTGGGTGGTGCCGTCCCCGTCGGTCAGCCGCACCTGCTCGGGCCAGGGCTGGCCGGGCGGATGGAGGTGCAGTTGCGAGCCGAGGCGCTGCAGCGTGGAGGTCTGCAGCGACCAGCCGTAACCCATCGACGATGCGCTGGTGTCCAGGCTGTTGTAGGTCATCCGGACGAACGTCTGCGCGCCGCGGGAGGGGTTGGAAAAGGCGTTGTAGTTCCACACCACGTTGCCCGCGTACGGGTTGACCAGGGCGGTTGCTCCGGCGCCGGTGTTCTTGCCGGTGTAGGCGTAGAACTTCTCCAGCCCCAGCAGGTCGCTGGTCGGGGACTCCAGGCGGATCTGCTGCGGCAGTTGCGGCAGTTGGTGGCTGGCGGACTTCCAGCTGTTGGTAGTGGTGTCGTGCACGTCCCACACCAGCGAGGCGGCGTCCGCCAGGTTGCCCGAGGCCAGCGTGGGGGCCTTGACCTGGGCCTGAACGGTGACGGTGTCACGTGGCTCCAGCGCTGCTTCCAGCGGGGTGAACAGCTGGGTGTCGCCGGTCACGTCCGTGCCGTCCGGCAGTTTCCAGAAGTAGCCCAGCCGGGTGGAGCCGGCCGGCCAGGTCTCGCTGGTGGTGTTGGTGATCGTGACGTCGACCGTCCGCTGCTCGCCGCCGGCCATCCGGGATGGGGTGCCGGGGGCGCTGTAGGTCTGCGTCGGGTCGTAGTAGAGGACGTGCAGCCACGGCCGTACCTCCGGCTCGGCCGCCTCGGATGAGGTGAAGGAGTCGCCGTCGCCGCTGGTCGGGCAGGCCTTGGACGACTCGCTGTCGGCGCGCAGCAGCAGGCCGTGGTTGGTGGACGGGTCGCTGATCCAGCGCTGCACCAGCGCGTCGAACCCGCGCGGCGCCCACCAGCTTGAGAAGTCTGGGTCGGTCGGGGAGGTGAAGAAGCCCTGCCCCACCGAGGCGGTCTCATGATCGCCGCCGGCCTTCGTCCAGGGCACGCCGGGTGCGGCCTGCTGCCAGGAGGCGGTGGCCTCGTCGAAGGAACGGGTCAGCGGGTAGAAGTGGTAGCTCGGCTCGAGGCCACGATGGGCGACCTGGAAGATCCGCAGGTTCGCCATGACCTCCTTGATGCCTGCCGGGATGATGGAGGTGTCGAACTTCAGCAGCGCCCTGGTGGTGCCGAAGGCGGTCCCGCCGAATCCGGCCGACAGGTTCGCGCGCTCGCCAAGCTTGTCGTGCCCGACGCTGGGCTGGCAGCTGGTCAACGTGGTGTCGGCGCTGGGCGGGATGGTGGCCGCGGTGATGCCCGCGTTGGGCAGCTCCACGATCAACGGCCCCGACGTCGAGGCCTGCCCGGCCGAACGCACCGCGACCACCTGGTAGGCCACCCTCGTGTTCGGCGTGGCCGAGGTGTCCACGTACGTGGTCGCCTCGCTGTCCAGCGGCGCCACCAGGGTGGCCGGGGACGGGGTGAAGGACAGGTCCCGGCTGCGATGTATTTGGTACTCGGTGACCTCGCCAGGCCCGTCATAAGGCTTCCAGGCCAGCTCCGCGCCGGTGGCGTGTACCACCAGCGGCCGTCCGAGCTGCACCGACGGGGTCCCGTACGTGAGGGTCAGCTTGGGCATCGGGTTCTCCGGGAAACCCTTGGCCCATTCACCCTCCGCGTACTGCGGACCGCCCGCCGCCACCGTCTCGTTGACCGCCTTGACCATCACGCCGTGGTTCGGCGTCGTCCCGGCCAGCCAGGCGCGGGCCAGGTCGGTGACGGTGTAGGTGTGCCAGAGGTTGGCCTCGGCAGCCTGGAAGGTCGCGGTGGCAGCGACCTCGCCCATCGCGGTGTTGATCGAGTTCCAGGTCACCGTGCTGGGGTCCCACGGCTGGGTCACCCGCCGGGCCTCCAGCGCCACCGATCCCGTCGAGCCGGCCAGCGTCTGGTCGTAGTACAGCCCCATCTCGGCCTTGTCGATCGTCGTCCCCTCGGGGACCAGCCCCGCCAGGTCGAAGCGCACCAGCCCGCGGTACACGCTTGTCCCGGAACGGCCCACGCTCAGCCGCAGGTCGACGTCGTAGTTCGTAGTCGGCGAGGTGGAGACGATCATCGCGTCGCTGGAGGTTGACCAGTCCGGCGCGATCACGACGGTCGGGTCGATGGTCACCGGCCAGGACCGCTCGGGAGCGGCCAGCCAGCCCGCGTCGGGGGTGACCGTCAAGGTCGACTGCTCGCCCAGCGTCTGGGTGACGGCGGCAGAGAAGCGCTTGCCGTACGGCGAGGCCGCGTCGTCGGCCGTATCGATCATGTACGGCTTCGGGATCGTGAACACCGCTCCCTTGCCGGACGGCGGCACGAAACCGATCGACCCGTCCGGGTTCGCCTTGGCCTGCAGCCCGCCGGACATGCTGACGGTGAACTGGTACGACGGGGTGCCCTGCGGGGCGCGGGCGAGCACGATGCCCTCTTTCACCCCGGACGCGGTCACCTCGTACACCAGGTCCGCGCCCTCACCGAACGCGCCCCGGTAGATGACCTTCGCTCCGTCCACCTCCGGCTTGATCGTCCGCGGCTCGCCCGGCAGCCCGAAGGTCACCTGCGCCTCGCCGAGCCCGACCCGTACCAGCCGGTCACTGCGCTCGCCGAACCGGGCGACGTACCCGGTCCGCTCGGCCGCCAGCGTGAAACCGTCCTCGGCCTGCTCCCGCACCCGGGTGTCCACCGGCTGCCATGTGCCGGACTCGTCCCGCACGTGCTGGCGCACCGCCGAGATCTCCACCTGGCGGCGGCCGTCCTCCAGCTCGAAGGTCTTACTCACCGCGGTGCGCTGCCCGGTCAGTTCCTTGACCCGCTTGCCCGGCTCCTTGACCGGATCCAGCTTCAGCTGCGCCGGTGTGCCATCTCGCCCCGGCAACGTGATCGGCGCCTGAGCCGGGCGTATCTCTCCCTTCGGCTCCTCGGCGAACCAGCCGGCCACCTGCCCGGCTAGCCAGCTCGACTGCGTGGTCAGCCAACTCGACGCGCGTGACAGCAGCCCGGGCTCGGCCGGTCCGCTCTGCGCCGCGGCGGGCGGTGCCGAAGCGAGCGAGGCCACCAGCGCGAGGGCGGTGATGAGGACGACATGCCGACGTAACCGTGCGTGACGTCTAGGTCGGGGCTGTGGGGCCGGTTTCGGTCGTGGGACGGGTAATTGCGACACGGACACACTCCATGCTCACGCGACCCGCCAGGGGCCGCAGATAAGGAGGACCTAAAGATCCCCTGAGGCAAAACACCCGCATCACGCCACAAATCGGCACATTCGGTCAAGAACCACAGAAAGTGACCCACCCAAAGAGTCGAACACACTGTTGAATGGCCAGCGAGGGCCTGTCAGGCTGCGAAGATCCGCCCGAAGGTGGGGTTCCAGCCAACCCTCAGAAGATGTAACGGAGAGTGAAAGGTCCAGGTCGCTGAAACCGCTCCGCAAAGTACCTGGGAGTCAACTCCCAGCGAACTCACAGCAACTGACTCAGTCCGTAAACCCCTTCTCCCGAAGCCCTCGACGTGCAGAAACGCACGTCAGGCAGGCATACGGCGACGAATCTTTGCCCGACGCTCTTGACCGCCGTCACCATCCATGTCTAGATCGATAAGGTTTGCCGTTGCCCACCCACGCCCCGGGAGAACACCCATGCCAGCGACCAGAACCCGTCCACGGTGACGACCCGGCCCCACCAAGCCACCACCGAACGGCGGCACACCCGCGGACAGGCGATCAGGACCGCCACCGTCCTGGCCGGCCTCCTCCACCTCGTCGCGGCCGCCCTCCTGATCGGCATTCCCGCCAGCTCCCCCACATTCGACGAAGTGCCGACCCCGGAGAGCAACACCACCAGCCCGCCCCCAGCCGCCCTATCCGCCCACCCCAACGCCACACCGACAAGAGCCACCTCGGCCCCACGCCGGATCATCGCCTCCGCCATTGCTCCGACGAGCCGCCCGCGCCCGACCCCCACTGCGCGCCGAAACCGCACCACTCCACCTGCTGCCGCCGCCCAGGCAACGCCTCCACGGCACCAGCCCCATACTCCAGCCGCGCCGCCGGACGTCCCCAAGCCATCGGAATCCGACAGCCGGCCCACTGCGACCGGCACGCAGCAGGCGTCATTGAGTGCGCCTCCCGAGACCAGCCCTTCGCACACCCCACCCGGCCAAGGCGGACAACCACCGGGACAAGAGAAGAAATCAGCACAACTACCTGTGGATGACCAGCCCTCCCAGGACCTGCACACCCCACCCGGCCAAGCGCGGAAAGCGACATCGCCGTAGTGCGGCCACAGCAACCCTGGACAAGCATCCGTGGCGAGGTGTCGCAGCCGTTGCCCCTGATCGCCTTCACACGGCTTCCGGCCGAGCACTGGGTGCTGTGCCTGCCGAACTCCATCCATGCAGTTCAAGCGACTTGCGAGTACTCGTTGAGGACTCCACCGAGCCGGTCTCGTCGGCGAACGTTCAAGCCGGCGATTCGCTCTGGATCGGTGATCGGATCCGGGACGGTACGCAGCGGGGCCGCCTGGGCCAAGGCTTGATGGGCGCGGTGCCGGTTGTAGAACCGTTCGTACTCGCGCAGGGCGTGCCGCAGGTGGCGTTCGTTCCATAGCAGGCAGCGGTCGAGAAGCTCACGGCGACACAATTGCATCCACCGCTCCATGACCGCGTTCATCCGCGGCATCCGGATACCGGTGAGCACGGTCTGGATGCCGGCCCCGGCGAGGATCTCCTCCATCCGAGCGGGGAACTTCCCATCCCGGTCACGGATCAGATAACGCGCCCGGCAGCCCGCGTCGTCCAAATCCATCATGAGATTCTTCATCGCCTGGAGCACCCAGCTCGCGGTCGGGTGGGCGGTGGTGCTCAACACACGGATGTGCCGGGTGGCGTGCTCGATGACGGCCAGGATGTACTGACGTTGTCCATTGAGCGTGACGGCCTCGATGAAGTCGCAGGCCAAAATAGCTTCGGCTTGCGAACGCAGGAAATCGGCCCACATGGTGGACGCCCGCTCGGGAGCGGGATCGACACCTTCCTGTTTGACGATCTCCCAGACGGTGGATGGAGCCACCGTGATGCCCAGCGTGACCAACTCGCCGTGCACCCGCCCCAAGACGGGTTCTCCCGGACCAGACGCAGAATGAGAACGCGGATAGAGCGGACGGTTGGCGGACGCCCGCGCCGTTTTGGTCGGCAGGTACGGGCGTAACGCTGTTTCATCAGATCGCGATGCCAGCGCAGGACGGTGTCCGGGCGGACCAGGAGCTGCAGCCGACGTAGGACCTCGTGGGGGCAGCGACGTCAGAAGGGCAGCGAGAAGGCCCGGTCTTCGGGAGCGAACCTCACCCTGGTGCCGGCGCCGAGTTGCCGTTCAAGGACAGTGATCTGGTGACGCAGGGCGAGAATCTCGGCATCCTTGTCACGATCTCCCATTGGCAGCAACCGCAGCGCCGCGAAGGTGTTCGTGACGGCTAGATAGGCCAGGCGAAAGAGCACAGCCGAACATCATGCCGAACTCCCACCCCTCTCCCTGACGGCCAAAGATCACGTACGTCAGGTGAAGCCATGGCCAATGCCATGACCTGGGCGGATGGCATTATCGGCAGGCGCAATGTCCGCCGAACGCAGCGGCGGACATCAGGCTGACGGAGGTACTTGTCACTGCCGCGTCCGCTGCAGGAATCGCGAATCTACTGCGCCTGCGGTAGCCGGTCGCCCGTGCTAAGGTCACCGGCCATGGTTGGCTTAGAAAAGATCAGTAGCTGGCGGACGAAGATCTTCGTCTGGATCGGGCTCCCCGCCATCGCCATTATCGGGCTGGTCTTCAGTGCGGCCGATGTGGTTCCCGCATGGCAGGCCAACGCCGGGAACGGCACGCTCGGTACTTTCACCGCGGTCCACGAGAATTGCGGCCGGCGTTCTTGCTCCTGGTACGGCGACTTCACCGCCACGGAGGGCGGCGCCAAGCGGGCCGACGTCATTCTTTATGACGAGCCCGACGGAATGGCGGAAGGTAAGGCGGTGCCCGCGCGTGACACGGGTGCCCGTAATGGCGTGTTCTCCACGACGGGCGGGTACACCTGGCTGCTCACGACGGGTCTCGTCGCGGCGGGCGCGATCGCGGCGGTGGCCTGGATCATCATGGTGGTACGCCTGATCAGCAGGCGGCGTACCCGCGTGCCCGAGCCGGCGTGATGAGGCGGTGGGCGGCATCCACGGCTGGAGTGCCGCCCGCCGGGGTGGTCCACCGGGGCGCCCGACCTATGAATAGTCGTCCTCGTCGTACTGCTCCAGGTGCAGCAGAGTGCGGATCTTTCCCACCGCTGGTTTTCCGTCGTAACGGATGGCGTTCAGCACCTCTTGGACGAGTGCGTCGCGGGTACGGGCACGGGCGGCCCCGAGCCAGTGGCGTTGCGCCTTCAGCGATTCGGCCTTGAGCCGGCCCATGGGACCGCGCAGTGCCCTGGACCAGGCGGTATCGGTCAACTGCCGGATCTGCGTCTGGTTCGTGGTGGCGACCTGCGCCGCCCGGCGGCGTAGCACCGTGACGGACTGGCCGCCGTTGATCGCCTGTTCGAGTCGCTCGAGGGCGATGTTGTACGGGCGCACGATGCCCAGATAACGCCGGGCCGCCTGATCGTTGGTCAACGGCGTCCGACTCGGCGTCGCCCGTGACGAGGGGGTCGCCCGTGGGGAGGGGATCGCCCGTGGGGAGGGGATCGCGGTCGTGGGTGAAGGGGGCGCGACTACGACGTGCTGGGTCCTGTCCACGGGCGCGCCCGAGCACCCGGCGATCATGGTGGCGAGGACTAACGTTCCGGCAATGATGCGCACAAGTCCGCCATTGATCCACTCCGTCACCGGCATGTCAAGCGGCCGGTTCATCGACCGGCCGTGCCTTCCGCTTCGACGCGGCGGAGGCGGTCCCGGGCGGAGATGCGTTCGATCTTCACGATCTTGTCATGGGCGAACGTGAAGGCCGCGGCCCTGCGCCTGCCGAAAATCACGTCCATGCACGTCAGGCAGACCATGCATCGCATCCGAGGTCCGCTGCGAGCCATCCTGCCTGTGGACGCAAATGACCAGGCGATGGCTGCTCGGTGGTTGCTCGCACACGTTCGGTCCACCGTAAAGTTCGAGTTCACCACGCAAGCCCGGCCCCAGACAGCCGCGCCGAGACGGGGGACAAAGGGCACATAGTGCCGATGGTCAAGAACGCATGGTTGCTCGGTGGTTACTCGCGTGTACGCGATACAGCACGGCACGCGTCGGCACAGACCGACACGACGACGGGGATAATCCCAGCCACCACAATACAAAACAGCACTCCGTGACACTGAGCAACATCAACCGAGGATTCTCATAATCCGTGGGTCGTGGGTTCAAGTCCCACCCGCCCTACCTACTCCACCTGCGGTGCAGCACTCAACTTCGTATCCGCGGGTCGTCGATCCGCCGGGTGGGGGACCGAAGGGGGACCGCCAGTTTCGGACGCCTCCCCCAACGCGATCTTCCGAGGCACCAGAGCAACCGATGCCTCGGCCGCTGAACGCGCCATCTCCGGCAATACTGCCGTGTAGATGTCAGACGTGATCCCGATCGACGAGTGCCGCAGCATCGCCGAGACATACTTCATGTCCGTTCCCGCCGCCAAGCTGAGCGTGGCCGCACCATGACGAAGATCATGAAGACGGATCGGCGGCAGCCCGGCCGCGAAAGTCAGCCGGTAGAAGTGCTCCGACACCCAGTCCGGAGTCAACTCCGAACCGTCCTCCCGTGTGAAGATGCGGCCCGTCTCCTGCCACGAGCCGCCCGACGTCCGCTTCTCCTTTAACTGCCGCTCGCGGTGCGCCTGCAGCACGGCCAACGTCCCCGAGTCCAACGCCACCGCCGCCTCCGACGCCCGCGACTTCGGCTTCCCCTCCTCCACCCGGCGGCCCACGTTGGACAGTTGCCTGGCCACCGTCAGAACGCTTTCCTCCAGTTCGCCGTCCACCCACCGCGATCGCGCTTTTGAACTCGCATGCAATGGAGGAATAGACGAAATCTATCCTCTGTCTTACACATATGACGGGGTATCCGATGAAGATTTCTTTGAAGTTCCCGAATACATGTCATATTGGGACGACCTCAAATCCAGGCCATTCATGCCAACAGCAGAAGAGCTGGAGCAGTACCTCATCATGATGGGCAGAATCACTGGGCGATTCTACGACCGGGAATTAGGATGCGATCTTCGTCGATGGGTGGCCGGGTCAGCACCGCGAAGAGGCGGCGGATCTCGTTCGCGGAGATCGCGCCGAGCTGGCCGGTGCCGGCCGGTGGGACGGGTTCGGTTTTGAGGGCGGCGCCGGTGACCGCGAGGATGGCCAAGGGGAGCATGCCCAGGGTGATCAGGGCCAAAGCGTTCTCATGTTGCGAAACCGAGTAGCTGGAGGCCATCGGCGGGGGTGGCTGCGGTAGTGATCGGTGGCGGCGATGTTGGTCCAGCCGATCAGGCGGGCGCGTCCAGATGTCTCTGCTCGTCATCTGTGAGGGTGGCGGGGTTGCGCAGCAGCCACCCGGTGACTTGCCGCACCGTGGGTGGGGAGGGTGATGGAGGTTGCCTGACGCGTCCCGACACGGTCAGCAGTCACACCGAGCTGACCGAAACCAGATAGGAAACACTCCGGGAAACCGGGGGAACCTCAGTGTCCGTCCACCAGCTCCATACCGCAGAAGTTGCCTCCAGTCAGCGTTCTGACGCGGAGGGCCTCCTGGCGCGTTGATGGCCGTCGGCACCTGTACAGGTCCGACGGCGACCTGCACGTGGCGGAGTGCGGTCTGTTTGGCGACGAGCCGGCCCTAAAGCCGGGGCCGCACCGGTCCGACCAGCGGTTCACCGGCCGAGTGTGAATCCTCCGATCACGGCCGCAGCCATGACCGCCACCAGCACGCCCGCTCCGATCCTCATCGATCTCTTTATCGCCCTGGATTCTGCCAGGAGGCCGAAGCAGAACAGCAGTATGGCCGGTATGAGCAGGACGACGCTCATCACCGGCACGACCCTCCATACGCCTCGGGTGCCGGTGGGGATGACTTGGTCTCCCAGCGTGCTGATCGCGGCCGGGAATGTCTCGCCCACCTCCGTGTCCGCCACGGTCTGCAGGACAATCGGTGCTCTGGCCGGGTCCTCGAACACGAACCGGGCCTTGCAGTCGTTGCGGGTGCCGTGGCGTCCGATCCGGTACTCCCTGCAGGACAGGACAGTCGCGGTCCCGGGCGCGCCTTTCATGCCGAGTGCCGTCCGTACGTCGGGCAGGGTGGAGTCGATGATGAAAAACGGAAATCCCACCAGAGCGAAGAGCAGCATGAGCATCCCCAGCGCAGCGAACAAGTTCGCGCTGATCTCGCCGGCCTTTCGAGCCGTCGAAGAAGACCCGTCCGCGTTGAGGCGCTGCTCCTGCGCCTTCGCGTGCGGTCGGGCAGCCTCCCGCTGTCGCCGCTCCCGCGCTCCCGCGTACGCTCGGGCTGCCTCCCATCGCTGCCGCCTGTTGCGGCGCTCCCGCGTCGTCTTCGCCATGATCAGATCGTGGACGGCGGCACTTAAGGACTAGTTGAGATCGACTGAGACGATTGAAGGGGAAGACCAAGAAGTAGGGGTACGGCACCGGCAACCTCGCGTAATCAACGCACAGCGACAGAACCGTTATGGGATTCCCATCAGTCTGACGCCCATCGACATCGGAACGGTGATTGGTGGTAACCCCGCCCACGTCGGCTCGCTATCGCCACTGGCCGTTCCGTTGTCGCTCAAGCCCCGTGTCGGCGCCGAGCTGCCGCTCAAGAACGGTGACCTGGTGACGCAGCGCGAGGATCTCGACGTCTCTGTCCCGATCGCTCCTCGGCAGGAGTCGCAGCGCGGCGAAAGTGTTCGTGAGCGCGAGATAGGCGAGGCGAATGAGCACGACCGGTTATCATGCCGCACGCGTCTCCCCTCCCCCGGCGGCCGGAGACCGTGAAATGCCACAAGGCTATGACCTGGCCGGATGAAATATTCGCCAGGCGCAGAGTCGAGCAGCGGGATCACCTCATCAGCTCCAGGTGGGGTCGCGTCGCATCGGCCACACCTCCTTTCAGGACAGGACGCCGTCCGCCGGTTGCGGAGGGCACAAATCCCGGCTCGTACGTCCGGGCGCCTTGGCCTGGTCGCACCATCGACGCGCCCGCCAAGCCCGCCGCGATCGCCAGAGCGCCGGTAGCGGGTCCTCGCCACACGCAGTGATCCGTTCATCGTCGCGGGCGGTGTCAACCCCCAAGACCCGTGAGCTCACCAGGTCACCCGTAGCGAGTTCAAGCCGAACACGACGCTGAAGACCCGGAAGTCCACCTGCTCGTACGGGTCGGCCAGGGCGAGGCCGGGGAACCGCTGGAGCAGGAGGGGGAAGGCGATGCGCATCTCCATCCGAGCCAGCGGCGCCCCGAGGCAGTGGTGCACGCCGTGGCCGAACGCGACATGACCGGCGGCCTCCCGGGTGACGTCGAGTCGGTCCGGGTCGCCGATGAATGCGTAGTCGCGGTTGGCGGCGGGAAGCGAGCAGATCACCAGCGCTCCCGCGGGGATGACCTGCCCGGCGATCTCCACCTCGGTCGTGGTGGTGCGGGGCGGAGGCGACTGAGCAATGGACAGCCACCGCAGCAGCTCCTCGACGGCGGGCTCGATCCGCGCCGGGTCCTCGCGGATCATCACGAGCTGGTCCGGGTGCTGCAGCAGGGCCAGGGTGCCCAGGCCGAGCATGTTCGAGGTGGTCTCGTGCCCGGCCAGCAGCAACTGCCCGGCGACACCGATGAGCTCGTCGGTGCTGAGATCGTCGCCGTGCTCACGCACCAGCATGCCGAGCAGGTCCTGGCCCGGGTCGGCCTGCGCGCGGGCGACCAGGCCGGCCAGGTAGGCGCGCTCCTCCCGCCGCACCGCGGTCAGCTCCTCCGCCGACAAGGAGGTGTCCAGCAGGCGCGCGGAACGATCCTGGAACCCGGCGCGGTCGGCGTAAGGCACGCCCAGCAGCTCGCAGATCACCAGGGACGGGACCGGCAGGGCGAAGTTCGCCACGAGGTCGGCCGGCTTACCGGCCCGTTCCAGATCGTCCAGGGCAGCCTGGACGATCTCGGTGATCCGCGGTTCGAGCCGGCGCATCCGGTGCCCGGTGAACTCCGAGGTGAGCATCCGGCGCAGCCGGGTGTGCTCGGGCGGGTCCAACCCGATCAGTTGCCCGGCGCGCATCCTGGCCAACTCGTCGGGGTGTAACGCGCCGGCTCCGCGGAGCGGGGTTAGGGCGCTGCTGAATCGGGCCGGATCCGCAAGCACCCGGCGGACGTCCTCGTGGCGGCATACCAGGTACCCGGGCAGGCCCCAGGGCGTCTCCACCCGGACCACGCCCTCGCCGTCGCGGGCCCGGGCCAGCTCCTCTGCCGGATCGAACCCGTTCCGCCGCATCTGCAGCGGCGCTTCGTTCGCTTGCGTCATCGTCCGTCTACCCGTCCTGTGATTGGTATTCAGCGTCTTTGTGCGGTGTGAACTGCGGCCCCAAGGTGGTGCACGCGCCGGCGGACCGCCTCGGCAGGCTCGCGGTTGCCCTTCCGGTAGGGGGACCACCGCACGCTGGCTGACCTTGAGCCGGGTGCCCTCGCGGTCGGCTCCGCGTTCTTCGCTCCGCTGCTGTCCTGCTGCGCGGTCTCCTGCGGGGGATGAACGCTTCGCTAGGCGTTCGGTCCCGCGAACACGCCGAGCTGCCGCATCTGCGACATGACATCGACGACCGCCCAGGTCTCGGCGACCCGTCCGTCGGCGAAACGGGCGATGAGGATCTCCTTGTACGTGATGGACTTGCCGGTCGGTGGCACGCCCATGTACTCACCCCGGTGCGTCCCGGTGACCGTGTTCCTGGTGACGACCCTGTCCCCTTCTGCGATCACGTCCTCGATCTCGACGTGGAGGTCGGGGAAGGCCCGGTGCAGCATCGCGAGCACCTCCTTCATCGCCTGCGTCCCCGTCGTCTCGATCGGCAGCGGCGTGCGAATCTGCACGTCCGGTCGGACGACCTCGTCGATCGTCCTAGAGACGATCTCTTCGTCACCGGTGCTGACGGCGTCGTGGAAGCGGCGGAGCGTCTCCTTGTTGCGTGCCGCCGTGGTGATGATCGACATGTGGTCTCTCCTCGGGCTCATAGGGGTGTTCGGGTGGGGGTGTCCGCCTGGGGCGGGGAATAGGCCGTCTGTGAGCCGGTCGTTCCGGCGGCCCACAGGTCCAGGGCAGCGTAGGCGGGTTGCCACTCGTCCAGGTAGGCCCTGCGCGCCGGTTCTGGCAGCGGGGCCAGCATCGTGGCGATGGCCCGCTCGCTCGCGCCGTCCAGCATCCAGGGCAGGATCCGCGAGGCGTCCGGGCCGGCCAGGCGGGCGTTGACCTGGCCGAAGTGCAGCCACTGCGGCTCGGTGACGATCGACTGGACCAGCGGCAGCGCCTCATCCTCCTCGTGCCTGAGGTGCTCGGTCAGGCCGGCGACGAGCGCGTCGGTGAGGTCACCCAGGCGCTGCGGCCCGAAATCCCGGTCGGCCAGCGCGGCGTCGATCGCGTCGATGAGCGGGTCGATCGCCTCGTGCTCGGCCTCCATGGCTGCCAGCAGGGCCAGGTCGTCGGGGCGCCCGGCCGCGGCCTCGCGCATCGCCGGCCAGAGCGCGTCGTCCTCGGCGGTGTGGTGCACGTGCAGGACCTTCTTGAACAGCTCCCAGCCGACGGCGGTGCCCAGGATGCGCCGGGGGTCGTCGTCGGCCCTGGCCGCGGTCCGGGCGAGGAGCTCCAGCTCCCGCCGGAGCGCGTCGTGCGCGGCGTACATCGCGGTCATGTCGAGCTTACCGCTCATGGTCTCTCTTTCCCTTCGTGATGGTGTCGTGCCGGGCGAGGTGCTCCAAGCACCGGACGCCCACGCCGGCCGAGGGCGGTCACCCGGCGTAGGGGCTGGAGGCCGGCGTCGATGCGGCTGTGCCGCCCGCGCGGAAGGCCGGAAAGTTGTCGCTCATATCCAGGCGACGAACGGGCGGCCTCCCGGGGGACACCCCGGACCCGGGGAATTCAGAGCTGTTCGAGCCGGTGGGTCAGAAACCGCCGCTCGGGCGTCGAGGTGGCCAGGTCGAGGGCGCGGCAGTAGGCCGTCCTGGCCTCGGCGTCGCGGCCGAGGCGGCGCAGCAGCTCGCCGCGGGTGGAGTGGAAGTAGAGGTAGCCGTCCAGGTCGAGGCGGTCTACGGCGCGCAGCGCAGCGCCGGGGTCGCCGGCCTGGGCGACCGCCACGGCGCGGTTGAGCTCGATCACCGGCGAGCCGGTGAGGCCGGCCAGCCGCCGGTACAGCTCGGCGATCTGCGGCCAGTCGATCCGCTCGCGGGCCTGCAACGACGCGATCGCGGCCTGAACGACGTAGGCGCCGCGCCCGCCCAGCGCGATCGCCCGATCGAGCACCGCCCGGCCGGCCGCGATCTGGCTCACGTCCCACAGTGAACGGTCCTGGTCGTCGAGCAGCACGAGGTCCTCGCCGGAGAACCGGGCCCGCCGCCGGGCGTGGTGGATCATCATCAGCGCCAGCACCCCGTGCACCTCCGCCTCCTCCGGCATCAGCGCGGCCAGCACCCTCCCCAGGCGGATGGCTTCGGCTTCCAGGTCGACCCGGCCGCGGTAGCCCTCGTTGTAGATCAGGTAAATGACGGCGAGCACCGCGTCGATGCGTTCGGGCAGCAGGCGCGCTTCCGGGACCGCGAACGGGATCCCGGTCGCCTTGATCTTGGCCTTGGCGCGGGTCAGGCGCCGCTTCATGGTCTCCTCGGGGACCAGAAAGGCCCGGGCGATATCGGCGGTCTCCAGCCCTCCGAGAGTCCGCAGCGTGAGCGCCACCTGCCCCTCCAGCGGCAGCGCCGGGTGGCAGCAGGTGAAGATCAGCTCGAGCCGTTCGTCCTTGATCAGTGTGTCGTCGAACTCATCCACGATGGCCTCCGGCACCGGCAGCAGATGGAGCTTGTCGGCCAGGGTGCGCTCCCTGCGGAACCGGTCGATCGCCCGGTTGCGAGCCGTCGTCACCAGCCACGCGACCGGCGTGTCCGGCACGCCGGTCGCCGGCCAGCGCTGCGCCGCGATGGCGAACGCCTCCTGCGCGGCCTCCTCGGCCCGATCGAAGTCACCGAGGAACCCGACCAGCGAGGCCAGTACCCGGCCCCACTCGTCGCGGAACACCTCCTCCAGCACGCTCAGAACCGCATCACCGGCCTGACCTCCACCGTGCCGCCGAGCCTGGCGGCCGGGATGCGCGCCGCCATCTCGATCGCCTCGTCCAGGTTGTCCGCCTCGACCAGGCAGAATCCGCCGAGCACCTCCTTGGTGTCGGCGAACGGGCCGTCGGTCATCAGCGTCCGGCCACCGCTCACCCGCACGCAGGTGGCCGTCTCCGCGGGCTGCAACTGCGTGGCGCCGACATAGCTCGCCTCATCGGCCAGCGCGAAATACTCCGCGTACGTCGTCTCTCGCTCGGCCTCGGGCAGGGCCTCCAGGTAGCCGGGCTCGGCGTAGATCATCAGGGCGTACTGCATCGCAACCTCCAGCCAGTGGGCTCTCACCTTCCCGACGAACGAGCAACCCCGCAAGGGACGTTCTCCGCCATTTTCCCAGCCCCGCCTGCGCGGCGCGGAGGCGGGGGAGACGCAGATCACACTCGCCGCCGTCCCGGCGTGCCGGGCCGCTTCGTCGCGGGAGTGACAGCGAACCGGCAAGGGAGTTCACCATGGACGCAACGGACAACACCGGCCGCCGGGCTCTGGTGGTCGGGCTGGGCATCAGCGGGATCGCGACCGCTCTGCGGTTGCGGCAGATCGGCTGGACGCCGGTCGTCATCGAGCGGGCCGCCGCCCGGCGCTCCGGCGGATACTTCATCGCGCTGTTCGGCGCAGGACGGTCCGCAGCTGGTCGACACGCCGACCACACGAGCTGCCGCCGCGCCCTTATAACCCTCCCGCAACAGCTCGAAGTACCGCTTCTTGACCGCTGTCGGCATCTTGTTGTGAGCCCATCGAGGCATCCGAACATCTCCTTCTGGAGTGTTCGCAACCACCGATAGAACTCAAGCGACGTCGAGCGGCCGGTTCTGCCACTCGGCCATCCCCTCCAGCACCTTGTCGGTGATGGTGGAAATCGTCTGCTTGGACACCTCCGCGCCGTACACCTCGGCCAGGCGCACGGAGATCTCCCCGGCGGTCAGTCCCTTGGCGGCCCGGTTTCACGATCAAACAGCCAGGACAGCGAACGCCCAGCTCAGCCAGTCACTGCAAAGACCTGCACCCGTCCTGGCGTGCGGCGAGCAGGCCGGCCGCGAGCCCACTGCAACCGGCAAGGAGCAGCAGCCCGGACAGGTACGTCGCCCACGGGCTGATGCCGCTGCCGACGAACTCCACCGCGAGCCACACCCACAGCACCGGGCCGACCCATCGCGGATGCACGTGCGAACGGAAGTGGGCGATCGACAGCAGCAGCATGCCCACCACGGTGCCGACCACACCGATCATGAGGAACGAGACGATCAGGGCCGACTGCTCCTGCGCGGCGATCAGTTGGGAGTAGGCGTCACGGTGGGCAGGCTCGTCGGCCATCACGACCTGGGTGAGCGTCCAACCGCCGGCTACGGTGTGGCCGAACGCGCCGAGCACCCCGAACACACCACCGGTGATCGTGAGCCGCGGGAACCTCGGCCGCAGCCAGGCGACCAGCCCCACGACCGAGACCGCGAACGGCAGTTGGGACCAGAGGAACATCTGGGCGGCGGCCGACGCGCCCGCACGTGCGTCAGCGATCGTGGCGAGCCACTGCGCCCGGTCATCGGGCAGCTCGGGCTGCAAGGCCATGAAGCCAACGCTGAGCAGGGCAAACGCGAGGAGGCAGACCGCTACGAGGAATCGAAGGTGTCGTGTCATGTGCGACAGTCAAGTCTGAGCGGCCCGTCGCTGTAGTCGGCCGAAAGTGGTCAGCACATGTCAACTCCGGACTGATCTCTTCGACCTCCCCGTCCCCTACAGTTGACCCCCATGGACGTGTGGTGGCGCCGGACCGTCGATGCCGGCCTGTGTCTGACCGTACTGGTCACGGGCCTCACCGAGGTGTGGCTTCCGCTCGGATCGCGGCAGGGCGACGGGGATCCGCTCGCGACGAGCGTGCAGGTGCTGGTCGTCGCGGCTTCGCTGTGGTGGCGACGCACCCACCCGATCCCGACGACCGCCGTGACGATTGCCGGGCTATGCGCCTCGGGCCAGCTTGGGTTCCTGCTGTTCTTCGGGCAGTTCGTGCCGTTCCTGATCGCCGTGTTCTCGGTGGCGCGCCATGGCAAGGGACGCGAACCGTGGATCGGTGCGGCTATGGCCAGCGCGGCCCTCATCTACGCCGACCTGTTCATTGAGCTGCTCGGCGGGTTCAACGAAATGCTGTACCACTGGGGTGTTGTGGGCGTCTGCTTCGCCTTCGGGCGCTGGCAGTCCATCATGGCCCGTCACGCCCAGTCCTCCCAGCGGCGGGCGGTGGCGGCCGAGGTCGCCGCAGCCGAACAGGCGGCACAGGCCGTCATCGAGGAACGCACCCGCATCGCCCGCGAACTGCATGATATCGTCGCACACGCGATGAGCGTGATGGTGGTACAGGCAGGCGCGGCCGAACAGATGGTCACCGACGACCCCGACCGGGTACGCAGTACTCTCGCCACTATCCGACGCACCGGCAACGGCGCCCTCGCTGAAATGCGACGGGTAGTCACCATGCTTCGCGACACCGACGAGGTCGGCCTGCTCTCACCCCAGCCCGGACTGTCGGGCCTGCAGACACTGGTCGACGACGCTCGGAAATCCGGGCTCCCCGTGGAGTTCGCCGTGGCCGGCGCGCCGCGGGCACTGCCCGCCGGCCTCGACCTCGCAGCATTCCGGATCGTGCAGGAGGCGCTGACCAACGCGCGCCGCCACGCCAACGCCGCCACCGAGGTCAGCGTGGGAGTGACATTCAGCACCGACAAGCTGCGCATCGACGTACGTGACGACGGCTGCGGGCGCCCGGGCACCGCTGGAACCGGACACGGCCTGATCGGAATGCGGGAACGCGCGGCGCTGTACGGCGGAACGCTGCAAGCCGCCCCACTACCCGACCGCGGGTTCGCCGTCGCCGCCGTCCTTCCCCTGGAACCGGCATGACCCGCGTGATGATCGTCGACGACCAGGCGCTTCTACGGGAAGGCTTCCGACTCATCCTCGAAAGAAGCGGCCTGGAGGTCGTCGCCGAGGCCAGAGACGGAATCGAAGCCATCACCGCCTGCGCCGAACACCGCCCCGACGTCGTCCTCATGGACGTACGGATGCCTCGGCTGGACGGCATCGAAGCCACCCGGCGGATCGTGGCGCAGCAGCCCGGCGTCCGCGTGATGGCGCTGACCACCTTCGATCTCGATGAGTATGTGTACGGCGCCCTGCGGGCGGGCGCCAGCGGGTTCCTCCTCAAAGACGTCCCTCCCGATGACCTGGTACACGCGGTGCGCGTCGTGGCCCGGGGCGAGGCGATGCTGGCTCCCAAACTCACCCGCCGGTTACTCGACCGGTTCGCCACCGCGCCTTCCACCAGTCCAGCTCCGCTGCCCAACGTGACCGAACGAGAAGCGGCCGTGCTGCGGCAGGTCGCACGAGGCCGATCGAACACCGAGATCGCCAGCGCACTGTTCCTCACCGAGGCCACGGTCAAGACCTATGTCTCCCGTCTGCTGACCAAGCTGAACCTCCGCGACCGCGTGCAACTCGCAGTCCTCGCGTACGAATCAGGCCTCGTCCAAGCCGGCGACCGAGGCTGGGGCGCATAGCCCGTCACATTGGGCTCGTTTCACCTTGAACCCGCAGGTCAGGGGTCTGGTGTGATCGCGGTTGGGTGTACTCGTGCTGCTGGTGCCCGGTAATCATGGCGGGTGATCATCCGTCACGGGCGGGTCAGGTTCTGGGCGAACGGTTCTCCGCACGTTGCGTTGAAAGACGCACGGCGGGTTCGGCGAGAGGTCCGGAGAAACGGGCCGGGAGCGATCCCGACACCGCGCTCCGGGCCTACTCGGCACGGGCTTCGATCGTTAACTTGGGTTATTGGCGCTTCCAGGGCTTTGGCTTGTTCGATTCTCGCTAACTGTTGCCCGATCCTGCCTTCTCGGCCGAAGGAGGCCAATGACGCCGCCATGTCCGCCGCATCGCGGGATATGCTCGCGACGCCTTATGCGACAGCCGTCGTGGTGCGGCGAGTCGGGTCGGGCAGGTAGGACATGGCCGACGCTGTGAGGTGCCTGTGGGCGGCGGTGAACTCTTCGGACGCCGTGCCGAGCTCGACCAGCTCGCCAGTTTTCTCGATGCCGCCCGGCAACGCGGCGACGCGCGGTTGCTCTGGGGTGAGCCCGGGGTGGGCAAATCCGCTCTCATGGCCGCCGTGGCAGAGCTCGCCATCACGGCGGACATGCGGGTTCTGCGAGCGTCAGGGTCGGAGTTCGAGGCGGAAGTCAGTTACTCCTGCCTCAACCAGCTGCTTCTGCCGCTGAACGCCGACATCGAGCGCCTCCCGCCCGGTCTGCGGGAGGTGTTGTCGGTGGCGCTCGGTTTCGGTGTGGGGGCGCCCACGGACGCGCTCCTGGTCTGCAACGCGACGCTCTTGCTCGTCAAGGCGGTAGCCGCCGATGCGCCGCTCGCTCTTCTGGTGGACGATGTGCACTGGATCGACCGGGCCAGCGCCGTCGTCTTGAGCTTCGTCGCCCGCCGCCTGGAGGGTACCCAGGCCGGGCTGCTGGTCTCCGCCAGAACGGGCGCGGCGAGCTTCCTGGATCCGCGGGGACTGACCGAGATGACGGTCCGGCCGCTGGACCATGAGGCGTCCGGGCAGTTGGTCGACGCTGGTTTTCCGGAGATGCCGCCGCGCGTCCGGCGACGGCTGCTCGACCTCGCCCAAGGCAATCCGCTGGCGCTGACTGAGCTGCCGTCCACGCTGCTGGGTGCTGCGCATCACCCGGTGACCCACCTTGAGATGGTTCCGCTCAGCGACAGGCTCCAGGCGATGTTCGCCACGCGGATGGCTGATCTGCCGGAGCCGACCCGCAGGCTGCTACTGCTGGCCACGTTCGAGGGCAACGGCGACATCAGGGTGCTCAGGGCCGCCGTGGGGGCCGGGCACGGCCTGGCCGGCCTCGCCCCGGCCGAGCGGGCGCAGTTGGTACGCGTGGACGACGCCACGGCGCGGATCGCGTTCCGGCACCCGCTGATCCGGTCGGCGATCGTGGCGGTGTCCACCCACGAGGAGCGACGCAGCGCGCACCTCGCTCTCGCCGGAGCGTTGGACGTCGACCAGGAACGCCGCGCGTGGCACCTCGCGGCGGCTGCCATCGGACCGGATGAGACGGTGGCGCAGCTGCTGGAGGACTCGGCGCACCGCGTCATGCTCCGCGGAGACGCCTTCGCCGCGGTCGCGGCGCTGATCCGCGCCGCCGAACTCAGCTCGACCAGCGCGAGCCGTGGCCGGCGGCTCGCCGAGGCCGCCTACATCGGTGCCGAAGCCGGCGGCGCCGTCGAGGACGCCCAGTCGCTCCTGACGGATGCGCGCCGGTCGGACCCTGACTCGGCGGGTTCCCTGCTGGCCGCCAACGCGGCCGCCTTCCTGATGCTCAACGGAGACGGCGATGTGAACACCGCGCACCGCCTCCTGGTGGGAGCCATCGAGACCGGCGACCACGGATTCCGCGCCGACAACCCCGCCCTGATCGAAGCCATGCACACCTTGCTGCTGCTGTGCTGGTACGGCAGCGATCCGGAGTACTGGGAACCGTTCCACCGGGCGCTGCGCAGGCTGAAGCCATCGCCGCCCGACGTGCTCGCACTGGCGAGCAAGACGTTCCCCGACCCCGTACGCACCGCGGCTTCGGCCCGGCCGGCGATCGACGAAATCCTCCGCACCCTCCCCGACGAGGGGGATCCCACGCGCATCATGCGGATCGGTACGGCATCGGTCTACCTGGACCGCCTGGCCGACTGCCGCGAGTCCTCATGGCGCCTGGTCCAGCAGGGGCGGGACGGCGGAGCACCCCGCCGGCACCTCGGCGCCCTGATGCACCTGTGCCTGGACGACTACCTCGTCGGCCGGTGGGACGAGGCCGAGGAACTCGCTTTGGAGGGGCATCGGGTCTGTGACGCCAGCGGCTTCTCGTTCTTCGAATGGTATTTCCTGTACAACAGGGCGATCGTCGCCGCCGGCCGGGGACGTTTCGACGAGGCGTACACACTGGCCGACGAGATCACGCACTGGGCGCTGCCGCGCGGTGTTTCGGCTGCGGCCCTGTTCGCGCATCATCCGCGCGCCCTGGCTGCGCTGGGCCGGGGCGACTACGACGCCGCCTTCCGGCACGCCGCCGCGATGAGCCCGCCCGGCGTCCTGGCCTCGCATGCACCGCACTGCACCTGGGTCATGTTCGACCTGGTCGAGGCGGCGGTGCGAGTCGGACGCACGGTCGAGGCCAGGGCGCACGTAGAGGCGATGCGGGCTGCCGACGTGGCCTCGCTGTCGAGCAGGATGGCGCTGATCCAGGCCGGCGCGGAGGCTCTCGTTCTCGATGACGACGCGGCGATGTCGCGGCTGGAGGCTCTGCTGGCCAGTCCGGCGAGCGAGCGGTGGTTGTTCGACGCGTCGCGGGTACGGCTCGCGTTCGGCGAGAGGCTCCGCCGTGGCCGATCGGCGTCGGAGGCTCGTCGGCAGCTGCTCCTCGCCTGTGACGGGTTCGCCGCCATGGGCGCGGAGCCGTGGCTGGCGCGCACCCGGAGCGAGCTGAGCGCGGCCGGCCACCGGCAGGTTGACGTGCCGTCGGGTGGTCCGACCGCCCTGACTGCGCAGGAGGCTCAGATCGCGCAGCTGGCGGCGAGCGGCCTGAGCAACAAGCAGATCGCCGAGCGCCTGTACCTGTCGCACCGAACGGTCGGCGCGCATCTGTACCGGATCTTCCCCAAGCTTGGCGTCACCTCCCGCGCGGGGCTCAGGGATGCGCTGTCGTCGCATCCCGACGAGTCGCAGCCGCCTGCGCGCTGAGCGCGTCAGCTTGGCTCTCCTTCTCTTCGAGCAGCCG
The DNA here is from genome assembly GCF_040649575.1 of Nonomuraea sp. NPDC048916. Lineage (NCBI taxonomy): Bacteria > Bacillati > Actinomycetota > Actinomycetes > Streptosporangiales > Streptosporangiaceae > Nonomuraea > Nonomuraea sp. NPDC048916. The sequence goes on along the minus strand of NZ_JBEZFS010000019.1, from coordinate 150,648 downwards.
CTCCAGCAGTTGCCGAGTGGTCGGATCGCTGTTCCCGACCCAGCGCACCGCCTCCTGCAGGGTCTGGACGAGGATCCGCGCCGTGAGGAGATCCTGCGTAACGATGCCCGTGAGGTCCCCGTCGGGGAAGGTCTGGAAGGTGACGCACGACCGGGCGGACAGGTGCTGCGGGTCGTAGTCGGCGGCGAAGCCGAGCTGCCAGATCCGCGCCGCGAGCAGCCTGGCCCCACCTCGGTCCTGGTCCGCGCAGGCGTGGAGAAACTCGGAGATCGGCCGGTATGACGGCGCGCGGACGAGGTGCGCATGCTGCTCGTACTGCAACGAGGACACGACCAGGCTCACCAGCAGCACGTTGAGCAGACGCGCGACAGCCGTCAGCTCAGCACGGTTCGACGGGGTCACCGGCCCGTCCTCCAGATCGAACAGGGCACGGTCCCGGACCTCGCGCTTGGACAGCTGCTCTGGACTTGGAAGCCTCGTCACACCCTCGATGGTGAGACACAGAGTCGCACCGAGGCATCTGTCATATGACCTAATCGCCCAGGGGCGCTGGTCCCTGGACAGGCCGTTTTCCAGCGGCGTGACTCCACACACAAGTAGGTCGCCTGCCCCGGTGAAAGGCCGTGAACTCGGAGTCGAATGACTGATGTGGGGCCGCCCGGGCGGCGCCGAAAGTGGGGGGCGAGACAAGCGAACAGCGCACCACAGTGAGGAGGTCGTCCCCATGTCTGTCGGCCATGGATTTCACGCGACGATGACGGCGCAGCCGGGTAAGGGCGACGAACTGGTCCAGCTTCTGCTCAACGCACCGTCACTACCGAACAAGGACTGCGTCGTGTTCCTGGTCAGCCGTTCGTCCGGCAACCGGGACGTCGTGTACGTCACGGAAGGGTGGGTCAGCCGGGAGGCGCACGCGAGGTTCTTCGCCACCCCGCAGGCGCAGGCGTTGGTCGCACGCCTCCAGTCGCTGCTCGCCGGCGAGTCCGAATACGCCGACGCGGTGCCGGTCGGCGGCAAAGCCGCTTTCTGAACCTGAACCAGGAGGAGCTGATCGTGACATTGGCCAGACCCGACCTCGATCCCGAACTGCGGGAGCTTCTTGCGGACATGCCCCTGGTATCCCGGCTCGACCCCGAGATGCTCGCCCAGATGCGCCACCTGTCCGTGACATCGGTGGAACCGTACCTCGAGGGTCGCGCGATCGACCGGCGCGAGGTGACGGTGACCGGCCAAGACGGCGCCCAGATCCCCCTTTCGATCTTCACCCCCGGCCGTTCCACGGCGGCGGCGCCGTGCGTCTACTGGATCCACGGTGGCGGAATGATCATGGGTGACCGGTTCTCGAACATCGACATCCCGCTGGAATGGCTCGAACTGTTCGGCGCCGTCGTGGCCACCGTCGACTACCGGCTGGCACCGGAGGCAACCGGCTCGGCCTTGGTCGAAGACTGCTACCAGGGCCTGCTCTGGATCGCCGAGCACGCTGGCGAGCTCGGTGTCAACCCGGGGCGCATCATCGTCGCGGGGGCCAGCGCCGGCGGTGGTCTCGCTGCCGGGCTCGCCCTTCTGGCGCGTGACCGCGGCGCCCCCGCCATCGCCGCGCAGGTGCTGATCTGTCCCATGCTCGACCATCGCAACATCACCGTCTCCAGCCACCAGTTCTCCGGCGACCCCGGTGTCTGGACCCGCGAGATGAACGAGTTCGGATGGCGATCGGTCCTCGGCCCCCTGGCCGACCAGGCTGTGTCCATCTATGTCTCACCTGCGATCGCCGGCGACCTGTCCGGCCTGCCGACCACCTACATCGACGCCGGCACGGCAGAGGTCTTCCGCGATGAGGACGTCACCTACGCCACCAGGATCTGGGCGGCCGGCGGCCAGGCAGAGCTGCATGTCTGGGCGGGCGGCTTCCACGGATTCGACGCGCTCTACCCCCATGCCCGGATCTCCGCCACCGCCCGCCGTACCCGCAACGACTGGCTCGCCCGCGTCCTGACCCCCGCCTCGCCGGACGAGGCCCTTCAGTCAGCGCAAGGGGCCAACCGATGAGCGCCGTCAACCGTGCCGCGTTCCTGCGAGAGTTCCTCCGGTCCCCCTTCACCGTCGGCGCTGTCGCGCCGAGCGGTGAGCCGTTGGCCGACTTGATCACCTCGCCCATCCCACGCGACGGTGATCCGCTCGTCGTCGAACTCGGCCCCGGTACAGGCGCGTTCACCGGGGCCATCCAGCAGCGGCTCGCCGGCCGCGGCCACCACCTGGCCATCGAGCTCAACCAACGATTCGCGGACCTGCTCGCCGCCCGCTACCCACAGGTCGACGTCTCCGTCGCCGACGCGCGCCACCTGCGTGAGAAGCTGACCGATCGCGGCCTCGACCACGCGGACGTGATCGTGAGCGGGCTGCCCTGGGCGGCCTTCGCGCCGGGCCTGCAGGACGACCTCCTCTGCGCCGTCACCCACGCTCTCGCCCCGCATGGCGTGTTCACCACGTTCGCGTACACCTACACGCGGTGGGCTCCCCCGGCTCGCCGGCTACGGCATTCCTTGGGCGAGCGGTTCGATGAGGTCGTGGTCAGCCGCACGGTGTGGGCCAACGTGCCGCCCGCATTCGTTTACTTCTGCCGAAGGCCCCGCGTCCCGGCGCAGACGCGCCCACTGATCCCCGATGGACGCGCATGCGTCGCATGACCTGGAGGGGTGACCATGGGTGTGAAACGTGGACACGGCAACGTTCGCTCCACCGGTGAGGGCCATCGTGCGACGCCTTTCGAGTTGTTCTTCGACCTGGTCTACGTCTTCGCGATAACGCAGCTCAACGGCTATATGGCCCAGCAGCACAGCGCTCCCGGCGTGCTCCGGGGGCTGCTGATGCTCGCACTGTTGTGGGGCACCTGGTCCGGCTACACCTGGCTGGGCAACCACTCACGAGCCGACCAGGGTCTACCGCGGGCGGGAATGGTCGTCGCGATGACGGCGATGTTCGTCGTCGGCCTGACCATCCCCGAAGCATGGGACGACGAGCCGGGCGGCCTGAACGGCCCTGTGGTGCTGGTGGGCGCCTGCCTGCTGGTCCGCTGGGTGCACCTCGCGGTCTTCGCGGTGGCCGCGACCGGTGACGCCGGGCTGCGACGGCAGATCGCGATCACCTGGCTGCCCATGCTGACGAGCGCGGTTCTGCTGGTGTCCGGGGCGTTGCTCGGGGGCTGGACACAGGTGCTTCTGTTCTCCGTCGCCCTCCTGGTGGACTGGGTCGGCATCTACCTCACGGCTAGGCACGGCCAGTGGCGGCTGCACAGCCCGGCCCACCTGAGCGAGCGTCATGGCCTGTTCGTCATCCTGGCCATCGGCGAGTCGTTCCTGGCCATCGGCGTCGGCGCCGCCGACCGGCCCATGAGCGGGGCCCTGCTGCTCGCCGCCGTCCTCGGCGTCGCCGTCGCGGTGTGCCTGTGGTGGCTGTACTTCGAGGTGGTGGCACGTGCGGCCGAGCACCGGCTCGGGCGGGCACGGGGCGAAACGAGGCTGCGCCTGGCTGTCGAGGCCTACACCTACGGGCACCTGCCTCTCATCGCCGGCATCCTGCTCACCGCCCTGGGTGTGGAGGGCGTGCTCGCACACGCCGGGGACAGCCGGCCGCTGGGCGTGTTCTCCGCGCTCGCTCTCTTCGGTGGCTTCACGCTGTACCTCGTCGGGCATCTGCTGTTCGAGCGCCGCATGCACCACACGCTGAGCCGCCCCCGGCTGCTGACGGTCTGCGCCATCCTCGCGGCCACGCCGGCTGCCGTCGTCCTGCCGCCGCTGGCCGGGCTGGCGGGACTGGTGACCATCCTGATCACTCTGATCGTCGTCGAGACCACCCGGTACGCGCGCGAGCGGGCCAGCCGCGACGCATGCGCCGCCAGCCCCCTGCCATCCGGCCTCACGCGCCCGGGCATGCCGCGCCTGAAGGAAGGAAGACCATGACCAACGACACCCGCAGCGTGATCTCGCTGCGCGTCAACGACGCGACACATCGTTTGTGCCTCGACAATCGCAGGACGCTGCTCGACGCGTTGCGCGAGGACACCGGCCACACCGGGCCGAAGAAGGGCTGCGACCACGGCCAGTGCGGCGCCTGCACCGTGCTGCTGGACGGCAGGCGGGTGCTGTCCTGCCTGACGCTGGCGGTCGCCGCCGAGGGCGCCGAGGTCACAACCGTCGAAGGCCTCGCCGGTGACGGCGAGCTGAGGCCGATCCAGCAGGCTTTCGTACGGCTCGACGGGTTCCAGTGCGGCTACTGCACGTCCGGGCAGCTCTGCTCGGCCGTCGGGATGCTGGCCGAGCACGGGGCGGGCTGGCCCAGCGCGGTCACCGCCGATCTCTGCCCGGACGGCCCGGCGCCGGCGTTGGACGCGGCAGAGGTGCGCGAGCGGATGAGCGGCAACCTGTGCCGCTGCGGCGCATACCCGTCGATCGTGCGCGCGATCCTGGAGGAGGCCCGATGAAGGAGTTCGCCTATCAGCGCGCCTCGGGGATCAGGGAGGCGCTCAGACTGGTCGCCGGGAACGACGACGTCCGCTACCTCGGCGGCGGCACGAACCTCGTCGACCTGATGAAAGCCGGTGTCGAGTCCCCCACCCGGCTGGTGGACGTTCGTTTCCTTCCGCTGGACGGCATCCGGCAGGTACCCGGCGGTGGGCTGGAGATCGGTGCGACGACGACCAACAGCGATCTCGCCGCCCACCCCGAGGTGCGGCGCCGGTATCCGGCGCTGAGCCAGGCAGTGCTGGCGGGCGCGTCAGGCCAGCTGCGCAACATGGCCACGGTGGCAGGGAACCTGTTGCAGCGGACCCGGTGCTCCTACTTTGCCGACCCCTCGCAGCCGTGCAACAAACGCGCCCCCGGCAGCGGATGCTCAGCGATCGCCGGCGCGCACCACAACCACGCCGTCCTCAGCTGGTCGCCGCACTGCGTGGCCACGAACCCGTCGGACATGGCGGTCGCGCTGGCCGCGTTCGACGCGGTCGTGCACTACGAGACGCTCGACGGCGCCGGGGACATCCCACTGGAGGAGTTCTACCTGCCCGTCGGCGACACGCCAGAGCGGGAGACGGCGTTGCCGCCCGGAGCCCTGATCACCGCGGTGCGTCTCCCGGAGTCCGCCATCTCGCCGCTCTCGCGGTATCGGAAGGTCCGCGAGCGCGCGTCGTACGCCTTCACGACCGTGTCCATCGCCGCCGACCTGGACATCCGCGACGGGGTGGTGCGCAGCTCGCGGATCGCCCTCGGCGGGGTCGCGTCACGGTCCTGGCGCGCCAGGACCGCCGAGAGCCTGCTGCTGGACGGCCCCGCCACCGCCGACCGGTTCCGGACGGCCGCCGAAGCCGAACTGGCCGCCGCCGAGCCGTTGCCCGGCAACGCCTACAAGGTGACGCTGGCGCGCAATCTCATCGTGGCCGTCTTGACCGACCTGGCGGCTTCACCGTGCTGAAGGAGATCACCCATGAACGCTGAATCGGGGGCGCGGGGGGGGCCGCGCGGCCCCGCGTCGAGGGCCGAGCCAAGGTCACCGGCGGCGCCCGCTACTCCGCCGACGAGCCGGTGCCGGGCCTGGCCTTCGGCGCAGTCGTCGTCTCCACCATCACCCGCGGGCGCGTCCTCGACATCGACGTCGCGGCCGTTCAGGACATGCCCGGCGTGCTGGGCGTGATCGACCACAGGAATGCGCCCCGGCTCAACCCGGAAGCAGGGCACTTCTTCGGTCCGGACGGAGGGCTGCGACTCCTGCAGGATGACGTGATCCCGCACGCGGGCCGCCCCATCGCCCTCGTGGTGGGCGAGACGCCCGAACAGGCCCGTGCCGCCGCCCAGGCGCTGCCGGTGGTCTATGACGTGCAACCGCATGACACGGAGTTCTTCTTCGGCCACCCGGCGGGCCGTCCGGCATCGGCCCTCTTCGACGGGCCAGTGGACGTCGGCGATGTGGACGCCGAGCTGGCCGCCTCCGCGGTAGTGGTCGACGAGAGGTACGGCACGCCCGAGGAGCACTGCAGCGCCATGGAGCCGCACTCGGCGACCGCCTGGTGGGAGGGAGAACGCCTGCAGATCGTCGACTCCAACCAGGGGCCGTACCAGATCGCCGTCACCCTGGCCACGCTCTTCTGCCTGCCTCCGGAGCGGGTGCGTATCCGTGTCGAGCATGTCGGCGGAGGCTTCGGGTCCAAAGGCATGTGCGGGCCGCAGCTGATCCTGGCCGTGATGGCCGCGACGCGGTTCGGGCGGCCCGTGCGGGTCACGCTCACCCGCGACCAGGTGTTCCTGGCCACCGCGCAGAGGCCGGCCACGGACCAGGTGATCCGGATCGGAGCCGATGCCGATGGGCGCCTGCGGGCGATCGACCACGTGGCCGCGTTCGAGCTGTCCCCGCTCGCGGAGTACATCGAGGGGTGCACCGAGCTCACCAAGACGCTCTACGCGGCGCCCGCGATCCGCACCCGGCTCACGGCGGTCCCGCTCGACATCCTGCCGCCGTACTCCATGCGTGCCCCCGGCGCGGCGCCCGGCTCGTTCGCGCTCGAATCGGCCATGGACGAGCTGGCGGAGCGCCTGGAGATGGACCCGCTCGAGCTCAGGCTGCGCAACGAGCCCGTCGTCGGTCCCGTGTCCGGACTGCCGTTCAGCAGCCGGAATCTGGTCGCGTGCCTGCGTCAAGGCGCACGCCGGTTCGGCTGGGCAGATCGCGACCACCGGCCGCGGATGCGGCGGGAGGGATCCCTGCTCGTCGGCACCGGGCTGGCCGCCACGTCCTTCAGCACCGGGGCGTTCCCCTCGACGGCGTCCATCACGGCCGAGCCGGACGGCACCTTCACCGTGGTCGTCGCCGCCACCGACCTCGGCACGGGCGCCCGCACCGCGCTGACCGCGATCGCCGCCGATGCGCTGGAGGTCGGCGTGGAGAAGATCGGGCTTCGGATCTCCGACAGCGACCTCGGCCCCGCGTGGAGCGCGGGCGGGTCCCGCGGGACCGCGTCCTGGGCGTGGGCGATCACCGAGGCCGCGGCGAAGATGCGCGGCCCGGAACGGCCGGCGACGGTCACGGTCGACACGACGCACCTGCTCGGCGAGCTGCCATCCAGGGAACGACACGCCTACAGCGCCGTCTTCGCCGAGGTCACCGTCGACCCGGCGACCGGTGAGGTGCGCGTGCGGCGACTGCTCGGGCTGTTCGCCGTGGGCCGGGTGATCAACCCGCTCATGGCCCGCAGCCAGGTCATCGGGGGAATGGTCGGCGGGCTGTCCATGGCTCTGCACGAAGAGGGCGTCCGTGACCCGGTCTCGGGGCGGCACGTCAACCCTGACTTCGCCGGCTATCACATCGCCGGACACGCCGACGTTCCCGACATCGAAGCCGAATTCGTGCCTGACCACGAACCCGGCCTCCCCATGGGAGTCAAAGGTGCCGGTGAGATCGGGAACGTCGGCACCGCGGCTGCGATCGCCAACGCTGTCTGGCATGCCACCGGGGTCCGGCAGCGGCAGCTGCCGATCCGTCTCGACCGCGTCTTGGAGGACTGACCACCACGGAACTCAGCTCGTGGCGCGCAGGCGCATGGCGTCCTGGCTGGGGGATGCCCCGAACTGGCGACGGTATTCGCGGCTGAACTGCGACGGACTGTCGTAGCCCACGCGGCGGCCGACAGCGGCGATGTCGGCGGGAGCCGCCGCAAGCTGGAGTCGCGCCTGCTGGAGCCGGATCTGTTTCTGGAACTGGATCGGGCTCATCGCGGTGATTGCATGGAAGTTCCGGTGGAAAGCGGAGACGCTCATCCCCGCCAGCTTGGCCACGTCCTCGACCCGGAACGGCTGCGCGTAGTGGTCACGGATCCACTGAACAGCGCGCGCGATGTGGCTGAGGCTGCTGTCAGGCAGGCCGAACTGGCGGATGACGGGGCCCTGGTCGCTGGTGATGAGCCGCCAGAGAATCTCTCGTTTGATGAGGGGCGCGAGGACGGCGATGTCTTGAGGGCGGTCGAGCAGGCGCACCAGGCGGACGACGGCGTCGAGGAGTTCGGCCGAAGCGGTGCTGACGGCCAGGCCCGGCGGAGCGTCGTCACCGAGCTCCGGGAGGTCGCCGGGAGCCGCCTGCAGCAGTACCTCGGCGACGGTGGCCGGATGCAGGGTCAGCCCGACCCCGAGCCCCGGCAGCTCCGGGCTGGCCTTGGCGAAGTGGACGGTCACCGGCAGGTCGACCGAGGCGACGAGGTACTGCCCCTCCCGGTACTCGTAGACCGTGTCGCCCAACGCGAACCGTTTCACTCCTTGCGCGACCACAGCCAGCACCTTGCCGTAGGTCGTCGGCGTCGGCGGCCGGGGGTGTTCGGCCTTGAAGATCAGCACGTCCTCGATGGAAGTCCTCAGATCAGGCCGAGCATGGCGGTTGAGAAGATCGCGCAATTCGTCGAGGACCATGAGCCCGATCCAAGCAGCACCCGCGGACCGCGACAATCATTGGCGATGAGCACGGACATCGCGCGCGGGGTGGGTCCGCCAGGCCGTTCCAGCCGCCGGCCGGGGACGAGGCAGGGGCGTGGAGTGGATCTTGAAGCGTGTTCCGCAGGCTGAGGGCCTGGTTGTCAGTGGGGGCGGGGTGGGTCGAGGAGTTCGGTGATTCCCGCACGTGGGTACCCGTGACTGCCCGGTATGGGACTTGCGTCGCCGGCAAGTAGTGTCTCGGCGATGGCCGTACGGGCATAGAGCACGTATCTCCCGGTGCGGTGCGCGCTGGCCAGTCCGGCCCTGCGGAGAGCGGTGAGGTGCTGGTTCGCGCCTGGTTCTGACAGGTCGAGGCGGGCGGCCAGTTCCTTGGTCGAGGCGGGCTGGTCGAGTTCGGCCAGCAGTCGGGTGCGGGTCCGGCCGAGCACGGCGGCCAGCGCCTGTGGGGGGTCACACTCGCGGTGCTCCCAGAGCGTCGCGACGCCGCGCGGAGGGTAGCGGATCGTGGGCTGCCAGGGCGGGGTCGTGATGGAGAAGACACGCGGCCAGGCAAATACCGACGGCACCAGCAACAGCCCCAGCCCGCCCAGCGGGCGCACTCCTTCGCAGACCGCCTTCGGCAGGCGCAGCTTCTCTTCCTCCCATGTCACGGCGGTGTCAAGGTCGCTGAGCATGCGCCGCAGGCCACCCTCGGCCAGCAACCTGGCGCGGTAGAGCACATCTCCTTCGAGCAGGGCCCTGATTCGGGGCCAGTAAGGCGCGATGGCCGCTTCCCAGTAGTCGCGGATCTCCTCGGCCAACCGTTCGAGGCCTCCCGCGGGGTCGGCATGGAGCGCTTGGAGTGCTTGGGTGCGTGGGCCGTCCCAGGCGTCCAGACCCTCCTGAACCAGGGGTGCCATCGCCGCCATCGTGGCAAGCTCCACCTCCAGGTCGGGCACGGAGGTCGAGGGCGGCGGGCAGACGAAGCCGACAATCGAGATCGTCGGCACCGGCACCAGGTCGGACAGCAACCGCCAGTCGACATCGGCGAGCCGCCGTCGCACCCGCTCGGCCCAGGGCTTGAGTACGGCATGCGCGGCCGGGTTCTTCACCACCCGCACGCTGGCGACGACCTCCCACAAAGGAGAAACGGCGAAACGGACATTGGCGGCATCTTGTGCGGTGAACGTCAGCTCAAGGCCCATTTGATTCGCTCTCTACTTAATCGATAGCGCGTTGGCCGACTCTTCCATCATCAATGTGGGGTGACAACCGTTGCCGAGACTCCGCTCCTGCGTGACCCCTCCTTCAGAAACCTCTACCTGGCGTCGGCGGTCAGCCAGTTCGGCAGCCAAGTCGGCTACGTGGCGATGCCCCTGCTCGCGGTGACCGCCCTCAACGCGGGGCCCGGCGAAGTGGGACTGCTCAGCGCCCTCACCACCATCACCGTGCTCGTGCTCGGCCTGCCCGCCGGAGCATGGGTGGACCGGGTCAGACGCCGCCCGGTGATGATCGCGACGGACCTGGTTCGCGCTGCGTTCCTGGTGTCGGTAACGGTCACGTGGTGGCTGGACGCTCTCACGATGACCCAGTTGTACGGCGTCGCCATCGTGACGGGAGTCGGCACGCTCTTCTTCGACGTCGCCTCTCAGAGCACGGTCCCGCACCTGGTCGGCCGCGACCGGCTCACCGCCGCCAACTCGGTGCTCGTCGGCACGAACGCGGCGATGGACGTGGGCGGCAGAAGCACCGCCGGAGTGTTGGTGGCCATCGCAGGCGCGCCAGCGGCGATCCTGCTCAACGCGCTCACCTACCTGTGGTCGGCCGTGTGGCTACGCCGGATCAGTAAGCCCGAACCCGCGCCCGCCCCCGTACCCGGCGAGCGACTCGGACGGCAGATCGGCGAGGGGGTGCGATTCCTCTTCGGCAACCGGGTCCTCGTCGCCATCGCGACACAAGGCGGCATGACGAACCTCGCGTTCCCGCTCTGCTCGACGCTGCTGCCCGTGCTACTCGTCAACGAGCTCGGACATCCCGCCTGGGTGCTTGGGGTCTACCTTGCCATCGGTGGGCTGGGTGTGCTGGCCGGTTCCTCGACGGCTCACCTGATCGGCCGCCGGTTCGGCCGCGGGCGTGCCGTGTGGATCGTCGGTGTGGCCACTGCGCCGTTCGCGCTCCTGGTGCCGTTCGTCGGCTGGAGCGTCTGGATCTCGGCGGCCGCATGGAGCATCCTGTGCTTCCGGACAGGGGTGAACAACGTGCTGCTCGTCAGCTTCAGGCAGAAGGTCACACCCGACCCGATGCTCGGTCGGATGAACGCCACCATGCGCCTGATCCTGATGGGCGCCGTCGGCGTCGGTGGTCTGCTGGCGGGCCTCCTCGGCGAGGTCTGGGGCATCGGGACGGCAATGTGGACAGGCGCAGCGATCATGGCGCTCAGCTGGATACCGATCTGGCTCAGCCCACTCCGCCACGAGGTCTGATTCAGGCCGTCACCGCCCGTCTCCGAACAGGCCTCTCGGTTCAAGTTGCGCGCGGGTCGTGTTCGACGAACACCCCAAACGGGACAATCTTGGTGACGGTGCCCGAGAACCGGTGTCCCACCCCGACATTGTCAGCGAACGACTGGAACGGATCCGGCTGCAAGGCACGGAGGGAGAGCCTGGCTTCGCCGTTGGTGGTGTCGAAGGCGAGCACTTCGCCGCGGACTCGCTGCCCGGTACGGACGACGTCGCCCACGTGCTCAAAGCGCTTCCAGGACAGTTCGGGGATCGTCACGAACCCGACGCCGGCGTAGGTGGGGTGCAGTGGGCCTTCGTCCAGGGCGACCGAACACACCGAAGTTCTGGATGTCGGCGACCCGGCCGGTGAGCACGTCCCCTGCACGCAGCCCCTTCAAGAACGTCCAGAGCTCCGGCTGCTCGGCCGCCGCCGAGGACAGCCAGATCCGCCCGGCGGCCGTATCGACGGAGACGACTTCAGCGGTGACGCGCTGCCCAACCCTGACCGCATCGGCCCGGCTTCCACGCCAGGGAAAGTCGCTGATGTGCGCGGGCATCGATGCGAGGTTTCCGTCGAGCCGTATCCGTGGCCCGAACGCCCGTTCGTCCTCCACGACCGTTCCCGAGACGACCTCGCCGACGGCCACCGCGTCCCCCGATCCAGCGGCCTCGGTGAGCAACGCACACCGGTCTGCGGCAGCAGCCGCACCGCGAGCTGCTCCAGTTCCGCCAGTCGCCGGCGGGGTCGCAGCGGTGCGCCAAGCGCGGTCAGCAGCGCGGTGTAGAAGCGCGCCACGCGCGGGTCGGAGGGCATCTGCACCATCAGCACCGGGATCTCCTCGGCGTCCGGGTGCGAGATCGGCGGGTGGGAGCGCCGGAACTTCTCCACGATCATCGACTTGCCGTTGTTGGTCGGCCCGATCACCAGCAGGTTCGGCATCCGTTGCTTGGCCGGCCAGGTCAGCAGCTTCTGCAGCCGGGCCTGTGCCTGCGCGGCGCGGGTGCAGCCGATCCACCGATCCGCCCGCACCCGTGCCAGCCTCTCGGAGGCCGGCAGCCGCGCCACCAGCCGGGCAGTCTCATGCAGATGAGACAACTCCTCTGGCGAGCCCGGCTCCAGCTCGACGTCCGGCTCTCTGCTCACCACTGCTCGATCACCTCGAACGGACGCACCGGCTCCCCGCCCGCCGGACCCTCCGCCGCCGGCGGCGGTAGTGGCGCAGGTGGGGTCCGTCGCGTGGCGGGAGTCGCGGAGCGGCGCTCGACCTCCCGGCGGGCCCGGCGGGTCTTGGCCGCCGCGGTGTCGGTGATCTGCCGCATCTGCTCCACCATGGCGAACAGGGCGTTCTCATCGACCTGGGCGCGGCCGCTCTCCCGCAGCCAGGTGATCGCGGCGCGCTGCTCCCACACGCTGATCGGCGGGCGCGACGGCGTCCGGTACGGCACCGGCAGGTAGGCGTGCCCGTCGGGGTCCAGCACCCCGGCCTGGGGGATCAGCATGGCCAGCGCCTGAGCCCCGACGCCTGAGCCCCGGCCCTCACGCCGTTTCGAGCTCCTCCGCGAACCAGGTCTCCAGGGCCCGCGCCAGCGACCCGTCCGGCGTGCCCGCCCAGGCCACGTAGCCGTCGGGCCGCACCAGCACGGACTCGGGCCCGTCGAACGGCACGACGTCCACCCGCCCGTGGCGCACCCGCAGGCCGCCCGTCACGTCGAGCAACACGGGCCGCGCCCGGCCTACCGGCCCGGCGGGCAACCCAGCAGGCCCAGCGGGCGATGCGGCGGACCCGGCGGGCACTTCGGCGGGCAGCTCGGGCAGGAAGCGGCCGAGCAGCGGGTGCGGCGGGCCGGGCATCGGGTAGGCCAGGTCCGATCCGGCCACGAGGGAGGCCACGCGGCGGCGGGCGGGCTCGTCGCCCAGCAGCTCGCCGAACACCTCGCGCAGTGCGGTGACCTCCGGCCCCGGCGCGGCCAGCGCGAGCTGGGCCTGGGAGTGCATGGCGACCCGCCCGGCGGCCGGGCGGCGCTCGGCGTCATAGGTGTCCAGCAGCCCGGGCGGCGCCCAGCCGCGCACCTCGGCGGCCAGCTTCCAGGCCAGGTTGACGACGTCCTGGAGGCCCAGGTTGAGGCCGGGCGCGCCCATGGCGGAGTGCACGTGGGCGGCGTCGCCCGCGACGAACACCCGGCCCGCGCGGTAGCGGTCGGCCACCCGGGTGTCGCGGCCGTTCAGCCTCCTGAGCAGGTGGGGCCCGGGGCCCTGCGGCGCCGCCAGCGGCAGGTCCCGCCCGAGGACGCGGGCCAGGCTCCCGCGCAGCTCCGCAACGGTCATCGGCACGTCGTCGCCGGGCGCGCCGGCCTCCCACTCCATCGAGGCGACGGTCAGCATGTCGCCACCGGCCGGCATGATCGCATACGCGCCGCGCTCGGTCCGGTGCCAGGCGTACAGGACGAACGTGCCCGCTCCCGGCACCTCCAGCTCGGCCCGCTCGGGCCTGATCACCGCGCCCGGCACGGTGACATGCGCGGTCCTGCTCACGACGTCGGTCGCGTGCACGCCGGGGAAGCCGATGCCGGCCAGCTTCCTGACCCTGCTGTGCGCGCCGTCGCAGCCCACCAGGTAGCGGGTGCGCAGCTCGTAGGCGCCGTCCGGCCCGGCCAGCGCGAGGCTCACGCCCTCGGCGTCCTGGGCGAAGCCGGCCAGCTCGTGCCTGCGCCTGATCTCCACGCCCAGCTCCAGCGCGCGCCGCTCCAGCAGCTCCTCCAGGTCGGGCTGCCTGATCCCCATCCCGTGGAGCGGGTTGTCGTCGATCTCGGTCAGGTCCAGCGGCATCGCGCCGAAGATGAACATGGGCATGGGCGCCTCCTGGTCGGCCAGGCCGCGCCCGCGCAGCAGCCTGACGACCTGGCCGACGATCCCGTTGGCCTTGGGCTGGTCGCTGCGCCTGGGCAGGCGCTCGACCACGATGGGCCGGACCCCGGCCAGGCTCAGCTCGCAGGCCAGCATGAGCCCGTTGGGGCCGCCGCCGGCGATGACGATGTCCATGGACGATCTCCTCATCGTGAAGGGTCGGGCAGTCCCGCGGCCAGCGCGCGCAGGCAGTCGCGCAACAGCGGCACGAGCGGGACCGGAGGGTCGGTGCGCAGCCAGTGCGCGACGCCGGTCTGCACGGCGGCGATCGCGGTGACGGCGACCAGGCGGGGATAGGGATCACGGTCGGGATCGGTGCCCGTACGCTCGCCCACGGCCGCGGCCAGCTCGCCGTCGGCCGCGAACGCCACCCGCAGCGCCTCCGCCCGCAGCGCCGGCTCGTCATTCAGCATGCGGATGCTCGCCAGCAGCTCGGGGGACGGAGGTGTGTCGGTGGTGCCCGCGTGCTGCGCCCACGGCCGCACCATGGCCTCCGTCATGGCCTCCCAGAAGGGCTCACCGGGCGGCCGGGCGCGCAGCTCCGCCACGGACGCGCGGACGCGGTCGGTGTGACGGGCGGTGATCGCCTCGTATTTGCTGGCGAAGTAGTTGTTGTACGTCCTGGGCGAGACCCCGGCCTCGGCCGCGATGTCCTCGACCCGCACGTTCTCCAGCCCTCGCGCCAGAGCCAGCCGGAGGGCGGCCGTCATCAGCGCGTCGCGCGTGGCCTGCTTCTTCCGCTCTCTCAGTCCGCTCATTGGTGCGAACCTAGCGCAATTATTGCGTGATCAGCAAATTTTCAGACCACGCATTTTTCAGCCATAGGATCTCACGGCAAAACGGGCACGAAGGGAGGGGCCATGGGCACCCTCCCTTCATCATGGTCACCGTGAAAAGCGGCTAGTCTACGATCGCCACCCAGAAGGGGTTTTTCGAGCCTACGCGGTAATGCGCGTAGAAGGCCCCAGGGCATCCCCTTGGGCGCGGTTCTGTTTGGCGCTCACCGCACGCAGGGAGTAGTGGCCGTTCGCGGAGGCCGCTCCTTGCTTGGTCGTGGCGAAGGGGTACTCGTCGCAGTTCATCCAGCCTGCCGGCGCAGGATAGTCGGGCTGGGTCTGCGCCGGATATTTCCCGGAGAAGTAGGATCTCCGGGCGATCACGGCAGGAGCTGGACCAGATAGTCGGCCAGCTCGCGCGGCCGCGACAGCATCACCATGTGGCTGCCGGGCATCTCGTCCGGAATGATGCCGAGTCGCTCCTTCACATGGCGGCGCACGAAGTCAGGGATAAAGCAGCGGTCGTCGCGACAGAGCAGGTACCTCGTCGGAACGTCCGGCCAGGCGTCCAGCGGCCAGGGCTCGCGACCCGCCCGGTCCATGCTCATGTTCTCGGCGAGCGCGCCGTCGTGGGCCAGCACCCGCTCAGCCAGCTCACGCGGAACGTCGTGCAGGTAGAGCTCGTAGTCGTCATCGATGCCGGACGAGGGCCGGCCGCTGCGTTCCCACCAGTCGTCCGGCGTCTCGCCAGGACTCGGGATCATGGCGGTCACCAGCACAAGCGCGGCGGCTTTGGCACGCGCGCAGACGAGCGGGCCCACGAAGCCGCCCCACGAATGAGCCACCACGACGAGGTCTTGGCGCTCGCCGGCCGCCTGGACGACAGCATCTGCGTAGTCCCACAGTCCCGCCTGCGGGTCGGACATGGGCAGGTCCACCGCGACCGTGTCATGCCCACGGCCGCGAAGCTCGGCTCCGAGCAAGTGCCAGTCGAAGGCACTCCCGCCGGCGCCGTGAATGAGTGCGAAGGTTGTCATGATGGTGGTGACCGGCGGCGGCGCTGAAACTCATCGGCGAGCACATGTGCCAGGACCGCAATACGCCGGATAACCGCTCCGAGGCCCACGCCACGGCGATCGCCGGCGGCCCACCTCTCCCTTCCGAAACGCGCCAGGTCCTCACCATTCATCGTCATCGCCGGTTCCCTTCGGCTGGGTGAGGCCAGGAGCCCGTGGTTGTCTGTGTATACGCCCGCGTCCGTGGGCGCCAGTGGTTGTGCTTCACCGGGGTGCCGATGTCATGACCGCAAGCCGTCATGTCCGTCGGATTGGATCTTCGACGCCGTGAAACACCGACGCTACCGAGCGCGACCGCTTGGGCGGCAGCAGATAGTGAGAAGACTGTCACTCAGAGAGGATGGCGCGGAAATGCGCCGGCCGCTGATCGGTTCGACGCAGACCGGCGGGATCAGGCCGTCCTTTGAGCTGACGATGAGGGAGATTTCCGAATGCCAGCAGAAGACGCACCGTCGCGTACCGGCAGAACCGGCCCGGGTACGACACCGAGAGCCTGTGGACGTCGATCTGCCCATCCCCCGAGCCAGAGCCGCGCGACCTGCTCGTCCGGGTGGCGGCCGTCGCGGTGAATCCCGTGGACTACGAGGTGCGGGGGAACACCGACCCCCGGCGGCAAGCCTAAGGTGCTCGGCTGGGACGCCTCATCGGCCTCTAGCGATCGGTGGCTGGGGGTTGCTCATCATCCCGATCAGCGCACCCGCCGTCATCTGGCTGGCCCTGCGCGACCGCGCGGGCCGATCGGTCATCGTCTTGTACGACGTCAACGAAGCGGTCCATGCGGCCGCGCGTCTGCAGGAGCAGCAAGATCGAAACAAGGCGAGATGCGTGCATGTTCACTGACATTACCTGTCAGTGATCCTGTCCTACCGTCTCGCGCATGAATGACTTCGACTTCCTCGCCGGCGCCTGGGACGTGGCCAACCGGCGACTCGTCAAGCGGCTCGCGGGCAGCGACGAGTTCCCCGGGCCGGTCGGTCATCACCCGCGCCTTCGACGGCGCCGCCGACTTCGACAAGATTGTCTTCCCGACCAAGGGCTACTCCGGGCTGACGCAACTCCTCGTCCTGCCACGGATTCATAGGATCATAGAGTTCGATATAAGCCTGTCGAGCCCGCAAAATTCTTCTGAGTCCCTTTCCAGAAGCTCTTAGGGACGTCACGACCAGCCTCGTCCCCGCCCGGCACGACGTTCACTCGGCGGGCTTCTGCTTCATCCCACTCAGGGTTCCATTCGACGATTATCGAGGGGTCAATGAGGATGACTCCGAAGCATTCCCGGCCGTCGCAGACGATGGGCCCTCCGAATGGCGTTCCTACCGCAGGGACCTACGCAATAGCAGCCTTCGCCGCCGCTGCCTACCAGGATGAGGCGGTTGGACGTAACTGTCTGCGAGGGTTTATTTGGCGTAGCCGGGCTCCTCAGGTGCGCCTTCCCGACCGACGTCCGCGCGTCGGCTTATCTCGAAACCTTCAACGGATAATCCGGAGGTATGCCCCTTCCCGGCAGACTCACAGGTTTCAAGCATTGCTCGAGAATCTGATTCAGAGGTGCGGTTTGCAGGTCTCCGAGTTCAATATTGAGACGCTCGCCTCAGGAGAGCGCATTGGGTACTGGCAAGAGGTGAAACCTCTATTCCAGGCCCCAGTCTTGGTCCACAGCGACAAGGAGGGCGGCTTCCGCATCCGCGGCCGACGGGTGGACATGGGGCGCCTGCAGGTTTATGCGCTGGCACACGATTCGGTTCAGGTGTGCAGGCCCCCGGCGCTGATCCAGCGGAACGACCCGGAGGAATTCGTGGTCACGCTCATCCTCGTCGGGGATGCGGCGCTGCGCCAAGCCGGGCGCGAGGCCATCTTCGGCACGGGCGAGTTCGCTTTGTTCGACACATCCCGGCCCTTTGACGGCTGGCGCAGGTGCGCGCGAGAGAGCACCTCGACCCTGGTCGTCCAGATCCCCCGGCGGGCGCTTCCTATCCTCTCGGACGCGGCTGACCGGATCACCGCCGTTCCCTTCTCTGCGAGGCGGGGCTTGGGGGCCGTCTTCGCGCGGTGGCTGACCGACCTCGTCGAAAAAGCCGAGGAGTTCGACTCCCAGGACGCCCCCTGTCTGGCCTCGCTCACCACCGACCTGCTCACCGCCGTCCTGGCACAGCACCTGGACAGTGCCTCGGCGCAAACGCCCGAAGCGCAGCGAGACCTGCTCCGGCTGCGGATCCGTGACTTCATCCAACAGCAACTGGGCGACCCGCGCCTGTCCCCGGCCACCATAGCCAGCACCCACCAGATCTCGGTACGGCATCTGCACGACCTCTTCACCGAGAACGAGATGACGGTGTCGGCGTGGATCCGGCACCTCCGGCTGGAACACTGCCGTCAGGATCTGGCCGACCCCCGGCTCCGCTCCTACCCCGTTCACGCGATCGCCCGCAAATGGGGGTTCACCAGTTCGGCGCACTTCAGCCGTGCCTTCCGCGCCACCTACGGAACACCGCCCAGTCAGTACCGCCACATTCACGACAGCCGGTGAGAGCCTCGCTCTCCGCCGGCACCGATCTCACAACCGCCCATCGCCCCCGGTGACCTCGTCCGTGCTCTGCCGCGTAGGTCGAGGATCGGTGTCCGGGCTCGAAGATGCAGACCAGTTCCGGAGCCCCGGGGGTACAGAGGCGCAGCCACAGCGGGATCCGGAACGTCAGTCCTGACCACGCCCTGAGCCGCCGCATCTGGCGCGATGAACTCCGCGGGGGTCCTCGCGTCTCGCGGCTCGGGACGGTCTGAAAAGTGGATGCATGGCCCTGATCTTCGTCAAACTTCCAGACCGTCGGCCAGAGGCTCCGCCCATTCCCCCGCACTCAGCGCGGTTCACGGTTCGTTTCGCCTAAGACAGCCGCCTGGAAGAAGCCGCCAGCCGCGCGAGCCGGAAGGTTGGCGAGCGTCGTGCACCGGCTCGCGGCCACGTCGGCGCGGGTTGTCATGGCGCGGAGCAGGTCGCCCAGCGTGGTGTGGTCACCCACCTGGAGAGGCATCGCGCCGTCAGGGGGGCTTCGAAAATCCGTCTCTGGCCGGGCAGGTCGCCCACGACGACGGCAACGCGCATGTTCTCCCCTCCCTTCACCCCGTGGCCGCTGATCTGTCCGGAGACGGGTCGCCGCCCGCGTAGACGAACCCGAGACGCAGTTCGCTGGTGTAGGCGTGACCCTCGGCATCGGGGAGCCAGGCCTGCTCAGGGGCTGGGAGCATTTCCGTCAGCCGGATGAGTCCGCCGCCGCGACGGCGTATGCGCCTGACCGCGGACAGGAAGTTGTTGACGAACAGCGGGCTGTCGAAGTCCAGGTAGACCGGCTTGTCCTGGGACGCGGCGCGCCAGAAGACGAATCGGGGCAGCCCCTGGTCACGGGCCCAGCGCCACAGCGCCGCGAAAGCCGCCGCCTCGCCGTCCTCGGCCACCCCCGGCACGTCGTCCGCGGCCAGCCGCCATGTCTCCCTGGAGATGACCAGCCGGTCCACGGTGACCCGCGGCGTGTGCGCGGCCGGGCGCAGCGGGTGGAACAGATCGACGACGCTCTCGTACGCCATCTCGCCGAGGACGTCGAGCACACCGAGGCGCAGTCCCTCCGCGGTCCGGATCTCGATGTCCCCGTCTCTGATCGCGACCATATCGACGAGATCGAGCCGTCTTCCCGGCGGGACAGAGCGCGAGTCGTCCGCGCTCCCGAAGGTCAAGTACCAGAAGCGCTCGGAGGTCAGCGTCGAGTTGGGCGAGTCGCGACCGGTGAACTCGGGCGACCGCGGATAGGCGGGCACCACCCTGGGGTGCGTGGACAAGGCATCCTCGACGGCGTCGCGGAGCCTGCTCTCGTCCGGGTGGAACAGGGTGAACGTCTCGGCGTCGTACGTCAGCCCGGCAAGGTGCAACTCTCCCATGACCAGCTCGAATTCGCCTCGGGCCACCGCCTCGGCATCCGCTGCGGCCAGCATCACGTCAGGGCTGTGGTAGGCCGCCCCATACCAGGTGGGAGGGGGCGCGGGAAACGCGGCCCGAACCCGTTCCGCGAGGTCTTCTGCCCCGAACTGGAGTCGGCGGACCCCGGGTTCGACAGCCAGCACCGCTGCCCAGCAGTCCTGGAACTCCTCCAGAACATGGCCGAACCACGCGGGATCGAGCCGACGCTCGAGGAACTCCGCGACCAGCGGGCCCAGTGGCACGGGCACGCCTTGCGCTCCACCGGCGAACCGGTCGTACAGATCCGCGAACAGCGCCTCAAGGCACTGGCCGAAACGCCATGTGAGCCATTTCGCGCTCTCCAGGACCACGGTCACCGGCGGCAGCAGCGCATCGACGATGGACCTGCCCATCACCACCCTGACATCGCGCTCGCACTCCTCGAAAACGGCGCTGCGGCCCAGCGGTCGCCGATCACGAGTGTGTCGCGCCGACGCGCCGATGATTTCCTCGACGAGGACGTCCATCCCGGCGAGCGCGTGGGCCAGCGCCTCCGGCCGGTCTGCGGCGGCGATCCGCGTCCGCGCCTCGTCGAACCGCCGCAGGACGTCCAAGGCCTCATCGCGCTCCTGGGAGGCGGGGAGCGCTTTCAGCCGGTCGCGGAGCGCGACCTCCGGCCGCCGATTCTGCGGCACCGGCGGCCGCCAGCGGATCAGCTCGTGCTCTCGCAGTCGCTCCAGCACATCGAGCACGTCGCTCTCGCCCCGCACCCCCGCCACCCCACGCCAGCGCAGGTCGGCGGCAATCGTGCGGGCGGAGCGCGACCCGTCCGCCGCGGCGAGGACGGCCGCCTCCACGGGCGCCAGTCGCCGCGGGGCCGCTCCGGAGCGTACGGCGAACCCACCGCTGACCATGAGTCCCGCCGGGCGAGCGGGCGGAAGGTGGCGGCGCAGGAGGTCGTTCTCGGCGAGCAGCGCTCCGAGGTCGTCCATCAGCCAGTCCTCGAAGAAGATCTCCCGGCGCGCGACGATCTCCGGCCCGGGCACGATCTCGGCATGGGCGGCCGCGTCGTCGAAGAGGGCCCACGCCGTGGGGCCAAAGAAGCCGATGGTCTCGTTCCTCGCGCAGTAGCGCTGCGCGTACCGGGCGAGCAGGTCCTCGTTGCGCCGCCACACCGCGTTCCTGCGTTCGTCTCCCGCGTGACGGCTAAACCAGGCGCACACCCGTTCGAGGATTCCCGGGTTCTGCCAGAGCAGGGCCCGGTGGAAGACGTCGTGCTCCGACAGTTCGATGAGCCGGTCCGCACTGGCGCGCGCCCATCGCTCCCACATCTCGTCACGGCGTTCCGGTGGGCTGGCCAGCACCGCCTCGGCCGCCTCGGGGTCGCCCAGCGCGAGAAGCCGCTCGACGGGCAGGCCGGCGCTGCGAACCACGGCGTCGGGCAGCAATCGCCACGTTTTGGACATGTGCCTCCGGTTTCGTTCGCAACGTCCCCCCATGCTCGCCGTGCTTGCTCAGACATGGCCAGCGGCGGGGACCGTCGTGGCGACTTGTCGCCACGACGGCGATCGCTAGGGACGGGGCGGGCCGGCTGCCATAACCTCCGAAACGGATGTCCCGCGACCTGGGTGGTCTCGCGCCCGTCCCGGGCGTCTTCGTCCGTCTAGGAGGCAGTGAGCATGGCCGAATCGGAGAGTGATCACCCGCGACGAGCGGGTTCGGAGTCGGCATGCCTGCTGGAGGTGCCCGCGGGCCCTGAGCGCGAAGCGGGGGTCAACGGGCCGCCGAGAATGCCGGTCGACCTCACCGACCCGCGGACCTTCGCGGGAGACGGCATGCGCCCTGTGTGGCGTGCGCTCCGCGACGCCGCGCCGGTGCACTGGCATCCGGAGGGCCCTGACCGGCCGGGATTCTGGGTCGTCGTGACGCACGCCGAGGGAACCGAGGTCTGCTCCGCCCCCGACCGGTTCACCTCCTGCGGAGGGAATGTGCTGGCCACCCTGCTCAAGGGCGGTGACTCCGCGTCAGGGCGGATGGCCGGGGTGAGCGACGGCCCGCGGCACAGGGAGATTCGCCACCTCCTCCGGACAGTGCTGGCGCCGAACGCGCTCGCGCCGGTTCTCGCCGGCGTACGCGAGCGGACCCGGAGCCTGCTGGCCCGCGCCGTCGCCCAAGGCGAGTTCGACTTCATGGCCGACGTCGCGGACCACGTGCCGATCGCGACGGTCTGCGAACTGATGGGGGTCCCCGAATCCGACCGGCCGGCCCTACTGGCCTGGAGCAAGATGGCGCTCAGCTCGGACACGGACGAGACGACCGAATGGGACGCGATGGTCGCCCGCAGCGAGATCCTGGCCTATTTCCACACGCTGGCCCGCCGCCGGCGCTCCGATGGCGGCGACGACCTGGTGAGCGCCCTGGGCGCCGCCACCCCTCCCGGCGGCCCGTTGACCGCCGAGGAGATCGCGGCCAACTGCTACAGCGTACTGATCGGCGGCGACGAATCGAGCCGTATGGTCGCCGGCGGCGCCGTCCAGGGTCTCATCGAGCACCCGGCGCAGTGGCGGGCCTTGCGGGCGGGCACCGTCTCCCCCGACCACGCCGTGGAGGAGGTCCTGCGCTGGACGGCACCCGCCATGCACCTCGGCCGCCACGCCGTGAGCGACACCCTGCTGGGCGGGGTGCGCATCCAGGCAGGGGACATCGTCACAGTGTGGATCTCGTCCGCCAACTTCGACGAGCGGGCGTTCGCCGATCCGTCGGCGTTCGACCTCGCCCGGTGGCCCAACCGGCACCTGTCGCTCGGCCGCGGGCCGCACTTCTGCGTCGGTGCCCACCTGGGGCGGGCGGCGCTGCGCATCCTGCTGACGCTGCTCAGAGACTCCGCGGTCCGCTTCGAGCCGACCGGTCCGGGGAACAGGGTCTTCTCCAACTTCCTCTCCGGCTACAGCAGCCTGCCGGTGCGGGCGGTGCGAAGCCACACCTGAGCGCCCGCCTTGCGTTCGAGCGGCCTTCAGAGCAGGTCCCGCGCCCTCCAGAGCTCGGGGAACAGACGGCGATCGGCGTTCTGCCGCAGCCAGGCGATCCCGGCGCTGGCGCCGGAGCCCGGTTTGCCGCCGATCATCCGCTCCGTCACGAGCAGGTGCACAGAGCGCCAGCGGCCGAACTCGTAGGAGACGTCGCACAGGGTCTCGGCCATCAGGCGCAGTTCGCCGTCCCCGCCGGGGCGGTAGACCGCCGCCCACGCCCGCTCGACCTCGGGGCGCGGCTCGTATGGCCGCGTCAGATCTCGATTGAGGTGGTCCGGCGGCACGAGTCCGGCACGCCGGGCGAGCAGCCCGAGCGCCGCGTCGTACAGGCTGGGGGCGGCCAGGTCGGCGGCCAGCTCGGCGGCGATCGCGGGGATGTCGGCGTACGCTCTGATCGCGCGGGCCGTCTTCTCCCCCAGGACGAACTCCAACCGGCGGTACATGAAGGACTGGACGCCGGACGCGCCGCCGAAGTGGGCACGGAAGGCGGCGAACTCGTCAGGGCCGATCCCCCGCAGCACCTCCCAGGTGTCCACCAGGAGCCGCTGCGCGGGCACGGCGCGGCGCAGCGTCCACAGCGCGTCGGGAACGCGGTCGGCCGCGAGCTGGTCGCGGGCGGCCGCGAACTCCTCCCGCAGCAGCTTGAACAGCAGTTCCTGGATCTGCCACACGACGACGAAGCACAACTCGGCCGGCATGTCCGTGCGAGGGCGCTGCAGCGACAGCAGCAGGTCGATGCGACCGTACGCCAGATACGGCGACCCGCCGCCTGCGGCGAGGGGATCGCCGTACGGCACCGCCTCACGATCTTCCGGTTCGCGCTCGGACAGGGGCCGGTCGCCGGCGTCGGTGGATCCGTTCACGTGCATCCGCGTCATGTCCTTTCGGCGGCCGTGCTTCTCGGATAGGACGCCGTGCCGGCCGTGCCCTCCGCGCGGGTCATGATCTCGGTACCGGCCATGCGCTCAGTGCTGGCCGAGCGTCCCGTCGGCCAGGAGGCGACGCTCGACGCGCAGGAACTGCCAGCGCCCGGCGAGCAACCAGGCGGCCGACGTGACCGCCAGCAACCCGATCTCGACGGGCACAGGCTGGATGGGTGTGGCCCCGAGCGCCGCCGCCCGGGAGAAGTCGATGGCCCAGGTCGCGGGCAGTGCGTATGCGACAGCCTGGAGCGCCGAGGGCAGCACCGAGACGGGGAACGCGATGCCGGCCAGCATCGCGAGGACGTACCCCAGGCCGTCCACGACCTCGCCCGCATGACGCCAGCGCAGCACGAGGGCGGCCACGAGGTAGCCGAGGCCCGCCACGCCGGGCAGGGCCAGCGCGGCGGCCAGCGGGATCAGCAGCAGGCCGGTGCCGTACGACGCTCCGAAGATCAGCCACCCCATGGCGACCATGATCAGCGCGGCGACGGCCGCGAGCAGGGTGCTGCTCGTCATCGAGCCGAGGAGCAGCGAGTCACGGGAAACGGGCGCCGCCCAGCTGTGTTCGATTGTGCCCAGTTCCCGGTCTGTCTCGATCGCGTTCGCCACGCCCCACGTCACCCCGACGATGAGCGGGCTGAACGCCATTCCGATCGTGAGCCAGCCTGCCAGGTCGGTGGTGCCGGTGAGGCCGGCGAGGCCGATGGCACGGCCCGCGACGAGGAACGCCGCGCCGAGGAGAAGGGCCGGGAGGACGAGCTGGTATAGGGGCACGAGCACCAGGAGGTTGGCGACGCTGACCGGGTAGCGCGCGGCCACCCGGAGCTCCCGCGCCGCGACCGCCGCGATGACGCTGAGGCTGATTCGCATCAGAGGTACCCGAGCCTTCCTGTCCTCCGCGCGTGCCTGATGCTCACGGCGAACACCACCATGGCGGCGACGGCCAGCACGACGGGCGAGACGGCGAGGACGATCACGCCGAGGCGGTCCGGCTGCCAGCGCCCGCCTTCGAGGACCGCTCCGCGTAGTTCGGCGATGACGTGCGTCGGCGCCAGCAGCTCCCCGATCCGTTGCGCCCATGCGGGAAGCACCGCCAGCGGGTACGTGACCCCGCACAGCAGGGTCAGCAGCCCGCGGACGACCTGGACCACGCCGCCAGCGTCCTGGAAGCGGAGGGCCGCGGTCGCGAAGAGCGCGCCCATGGCCAGCAGGGCGGGGGTGGCCGCCGCCAGGACGAGCAGGCCGCGAGCGAGCTCGCCGGGTCCGATGGGCACCCCGAACGCGAAGCGCAGGGCCGCGAAGACCGTGCCGAAGACGACCAGCGCGGGCAGGAGGTGGGCGGGCGCGGGACCGAAGAGGACGGTGAACCGCGACGTGGGTGTGAGGAAGATCGCCTCCAGGGTGCCGCGCTGCCGCTCCTCGCGGAGCAGCATCCCCGGTCCCCACAGGACGACCGAGATCCACAGATGGATGGCCCAGCCGAGGTACAGGTAGCCGACCACCTGGCCGGTCCCGGCGCGTTCGGCGAAGGCGGCGGTCGCCCGCGGGTCACCGCCCGCGTACCCGCTCGCCTGGGCGACGTACGCTAAGGGCAGGATCAGGGCCCAGGCGCCGAGCGAGACGAAGACGACGGGATAGCGTCTGATCACCGCCCACTCCTTGACCGTGCTCGCCGCGAAGGCCCGTGCCTCGGCTCTCAGATTCACTCGGACGACCTCTCTTCGCGTTCTCGGGGGGTCGATCGGCTCATTCGCGCAGGCTCCTCCCGGTCACGGACAGGAAGACGTCCTCCAGCGTCACCGGCTCGACGTCCACCCGGCGGAGCGTCACGCCCAGGCTCAGGGAGACGTCGATGACGCGCGGGAGCGGTTCCTCTCCGGCGGAGACGTGGAGCGTCAGCGTGAGGGCCGCCCCCTCGTGCTCCTTGTCCACCACGTCGGCGACCCGCCCGATCCGCTCAACGAGAGCGGCCTCGGCGTCCGCGCTGACGTCCTCGAACTGCACACGTACCACCTGCGCCGCGTTCACCAGGGATCGCAGCTCCGCAGGTGTCCCCAGCGCGACGATCCGCCCCCCGTCGATGATGGCGACGCGATCGCACAGCTCCTCGGCCTCGTCCATGTAGTGCGTCGTCAGCACGACGGACCGGCCGGCGGCGCGCAAGCGCGATATCCGCTCGCGGAGGTGGAGCGCGGCCTGGGGATCCAGGCCCGCGGTCGGCTCGTCGAGCAGCAGCACGGCGGGCTCGGGCAGCAGTGCCCGGGCGATGGCCAGGCGCTGGCGCATGCCGGTCGAGTAGCGCTCGACGTAGTCGTCCGCGCGCTCCGACAGGTCCATCTCCTCCAGGACGGCCTGGATCCGCGGACCCCACTGTGCGCGAGGAATCTGGTAGAGCGCGGCGAAATATTCCAGGTTCTCCCGGCCGGTGAGCTTCCAGTAGACGCTGCGCTCTCCGCCGAGAACGACGCCGAGGTGCCGCCGGGCCGCCTCCGGGTCGGCGGCGACGTCCACCCCGCCCAGCCGCACGGTGCCCGCCGTCGGCTCCAGGAGGGTCGCGATCATCCGTACGGTGGTGGACTTGCCCGCGCCGTTGGGCCCGAGAAGCCCGAAGATCTCCGCCTGGCCGATCGTGAGATCCAGCCCGTCCACCGCCGCCACCTCGGCCCGCTGGTCCGGGCGGCGGGCCAACCGATCCATCAGGGTCCGCCGGCCCTGATGGAAGGTCTTGGTCAGCCCGTCGATGTGAATGGCGGGTGGCGGTTCACCGCATGTCTCCGACATGTCCAGTCCCTTCTCTCGTCCGCAGGATGGCGTCCCGAACCGCTCCGACCACCTGGTGGGGGGATTCAGCGAGGAAGAAGTGCCCCCCGTCGAACATCCGCAGCTCGCAGGGGCCCTCGGTGAGCTCGGCCCAGTTGGTCAGCTCGGCGGCGGGCACCCGGGCGTCGGTACGCCCGCCGAGGACGGTCATCGGGCACCCGAGGAGCGGCTCGGGCTGCCATGGATGGCGTTCGAACAGGGCGAAGTCGGCCCTGACAACCGGCAACATCAGGTCCAGCAGGGACGGCTCGGCCAGGACCGCCTCGGAGACGCCCCCGTATGTGCGGAGCCTGGCGAGGAAGCGATCGCGCGGCAGTGCGTGTGCGGGTGGATCGGGATCCAGGCGGTGGGGCGGGCGGTGCGCGGATACGATCAGCAGTCTGGGCGGCGGCCGATCGCGCCGGCGCAGCTCGTGCGCGAGCTCGAAGGCCACGCGGGCGCCCATGCTGTGCCCGAACAGCGTGTACGGAAGCTCGTCCAGGCGGTCCTCGAACACGTCGGCCAGCTCGGCGACCAGGCGCGGGAGGTCGCTGACCGGCGGCTCCCCGAGCCGGTTCTCCCGGCCCGGGAGCTGGACCGGCCAGACCTCCGTCCCCGACGCCGCCAGCTCTCCGACCCAGGCGCGGAACGCCGCCGCACCGCCTCCGGCGTACGGGAAGCAAAGCAGGCGATCATGCGCGCCGGGGAGGGCGCGGGTGTACCTGGTCCAGGTCTCCGGCGCGGTCACGCGTGCCCCCGTTCCGCCGCGAGCGCCCGCAGCGCCGCGGCGAACCGGTCCGCAGCGGCGGCGACGACCTCTCGCCGGTCACGGTCCACGGAGTACTGCCAGTCGGCGACCAGTTCTCCGTCCGCGACGGCGACCTGCACCCACAGCCGGAAGCCGCGCTTCTCACCAGGGATCCTGCGGTCCCGAGGTCCCGGCGTCACGAGCCGCGCGACCGCGTTCCAGGCCGGGCGGTCCCTCCCCTGCCCGATGTAGTTGAAGGCCACATCGGGAGGGGGTACGTCTGCGAAGTGCCCTCCATGCCAGCGCAGGGCGCCGAAGCCCACCCCGTCGTCGGGCACCTCGGTCAGCCGGCCCGCCATCCGCGCCGCGGCGTCCGCCGGCGAGCCGGCGCCGCGCACCGGAAGCAGGACGGGGTGCATTCCGGTGCACCAGCCGACGGCCCGGCTGAGATCGGCCTGGGGGAGGTGGGGCAGGGTGCGGCCGTGGTGCAGCCGCATGACGGCCAGCTCCCCGTCGGGGACCCATCCCCCGAACGCCCAGGACAGCGCGCCGAGCAGGCTCGCCATGATGTCGTGCCCGCCCGCGCGGGCCAGCAGCACCCCGGTCGCGTCCCGTTCGAGCCGGCAGCGTACGACCTCCTCGCTGAGAAGGTCGCCGGGGTCGGCCATCGGCGCGGCGGGAAGCCGCGTGGTCGCGCCCCCTTGGATCGCGCGCCAGTACGGGCGCTGGGCGAGCGCCCGCGGGGAGGACGCGTAGTCGGCGAGCGCGCGGGCGTACGCGGGGAAGCCGGTCGCCACGGGCCGGGGCGGCGTGCCGGTGGCGATAGCCGCGAGATCGTCGAAGATCACCTGCCAGGACACGGCGTCGGTGGCCAGGTGGTGCGCGGCGACGAGCAACCACGGCGGCCGGCCGTGGCCGCGGTTGAGGAGAAAGAAGCGGATGCGCGGCGGGCGGTCGAGGGGCCAGTCGCGCACCGCGGCCCAGGCGATCTCCTGGACGCGCTCCGCGTGCCGCTCGGGAGCCACGTCCGCGAGGTCGATCGTCTCGACCAGGCCGTCGTCCGGCACCGGGCACACCTCGAACCAGCCGTCGCCGGTCAGCCGCGACCTCAGCATGGGGTGGGTCTCCAGCAGGAGCCGCACCGCGTCGGCGAGTCGGTTGGGGTCGACCGGGCCGGAGAGCTCCAGCAGCGCGTACTGGTCGATACGGCCCGGATTGCTCGCGGCGACGTCGAGGAACCAGCGCTGGATCGGCGTCAGCGGCGCCCTGAGCGGATCGGCCGGCACGCCGGGCTCGTCCCCGCCGGGCTCGTCCCCGGCCGCCCGTGCCCCGGCCTCGGCCAGACGCGCGATGGTGGACGAGGTCAACACGTCGCGAGGCTGTACGGGCAGCCCGGCCGCCCGGGCGCGGCCCGCGATCTGCAGTGCCAGGATGGAGTCGCCGCCCAGGGCGTAGAAGTCGTCGTGCACACCGACCACGGCCACGCCGAGCACCTGCCGCCACAGGTCCGCGAGCAGCCGTTCCTCCGGAGTGCGCGGCGGGACCCGCTCGTCCCGCTCGTCGCCGGTGAGGGGAAGGGCGCGCAGGGCCGCGCGGTCCAGCTTGCCATTGGGCGTCAGCGGCAGGGAACCGATCGTCTCCAGGCGCGCCGGCTGCGCGGCGGCGGGCAGGCGACGACCCAGGTGGCGGCGGACGGCCTGAGCGTCGACCGCGGTGTGCTCGGGCACCACGAACGCGGCGAGTCCGTGCCGTCCGCCGCCGAGCGGGCGCAGGACGGCCGCCGCGGCCGCGATCCCGGGCGCGCTCGCGAGCGCCGCCTCGATCTCACCCGGTTCGAGCCGCATGCCACCGATCTTGATCTGGTCGTCGAGGCGGCCGAGGAACTCCAGTCCCTCACGGCGCGTCCAGCGGACCCGATCCCCCGTGCGATACAGCCGCCCGCCCGGCCGGCCGTACGGGTCGGGTACGAACCGCGCGGCGGTCAGGGCGGGGCGTCCGAGGTATCCCCTGGCCAGGCCGGCCCCTCCGAGGTACAGCTCTCCGGCGGCGCCCACGGGCACGGGGCGGCCCGCCGGGTCGAGCACCCGGACCACGGTGTTGGCGATGGGACGGCCGATGGGCACGGTCCCCGCGCCCGCGCCCGCGCCCGCTCCGGCCGTGGCGCTCGTGACGTCGATGGCGGCCTCGGTCGGCCCGTACAGGTTCTCCAGCCGCGCCCACGGCATCCGCGCGAGCGTTCTCGCCGCCAGGTCCGCATGGAGGGCCTCGCCGCTGCAGACGATCAGGCGCAGGCTCGGGCAGTCGGAGCCGGGCTCCGCGAGGAAGCGTTCGAGTACGGACGGCACGAAGTGCACGACTGTGGGCTCTTCGCGGCGAATCAGCCGGACGAGCTCCCCCAGGTCCCGATGCGCCTCGGGCGGGGCGACGACGATCCGCGCGCCCGCGAGCAGAGGCCAGAAGAACTCCCAGACCGACACGTCGAACCCGATCGGCGTCTTCATCAGCACGCGGTCGCCGGGGCCGAGCGGAAAGGCCCGCTGGGCCCAGGCAATGCGGTTGTAGAGGGCCGCCTGCTCGACCACCACGCCCTTGGGCCGGCCGGTCGAGCCCGACGTGAAGATCACGTACGCGGCGGTGCGGGCGTCCGCGTCCGCGGCGACCGCGGGGGGCCTCGGACCGGCGGGCGGCGAGAGGTCGGCGTCGTCGTCCAGCACCAGGACGGGGTCGGCATCGTCGAGGATCATCCGCAGCCGCAGCTCCGCCGCGTCGGGTTCAAGGGGCACATACGCAGCGCCGCTCATGGCGATGCCGAGCACGGCAACGACCTGACGCGCCGAGCGCGACATTCGGACCCCCACGTGGGACTCGCCCGTCACCCCGATCGCCCGCAGGCGCTCCGCGAGGGCGCCGGCCCGCGCCCAGAGCTCGGCATAGGTCAGCGTCAGGCCGGTGGCTCCCTCCGTCACGGCGACGGCGCCCTCGCACGCACGGGACTTCGCCCCGATGACCCCGACCAGGGTCTCGCCCGGCGGCCACGTCACGTGCTCCCCCTCACCTTCCGTCAGCAGCCTGTCGCCGGGGGGGAGTTCGGCGTGCGCAGCCGGTGCGGGGTGTCCCCGGGCCGCGGCGCGCAGCACGGAGGCGTACATCTCCGCGATCTGCTCTTCTTCGGCGTACGGCTCGTTGACGCCGAGCAGCAGCGTGAGGTGCTCGACCCCGTCGGCGACCACGCGGTCGAACGAGGCCATCAGCGGGAAGTCGGTGCTGGCCTGCTCTCTGAACCCCGAGGTCAGCCGGATCCCGCCGTGCTTTGTGCCGAGGCTCATGGAGTGAAAGCTGGTGTAGTTGAAGAACGTCTCCAGCAGGGCTCTGCCGCCCACGGCGCGCTGCAGCAGCCCGCCCGGCCTTCTGCGGTACGGCTGGAGCTCACGCTCGGCGTCGAAGGCCGCCATGGCCGCCTCCTCCCACGAGGCGGCGGCCCCCGGCAGTCGCACCGGCACGGTGTTGAGGAACAGTCCGCGCGTCTCGTCGCCGCGGCCGTGTTCCAGGCGTCCGTTGGTGACCAGCCCGGTCAGCACCTCAGACACTCCGGCCAGCCGTGATACGGCCACGGCGTGCGCGGCGAGGAGAACGCTCTTGAGCGGGACGCCCGCCCGTACGGCGAGGCCCGCGAGACCGGCGGCGACCTCCTCGCCGAGGGGAATCACCCTCCGTCGCGCCGGACGGGGGTTCTCGGCCGCAGCGGGGAGCCGGGGCGGCTCGACCCCGGAGACGAGGCCGTCCCAGTACGCCGCGGCCTCCTGGTTCGCGGCGGCGGCCCGCTCGGCGAGCACGTACTCGTGGAACGAGGGCTCGGGCGGCGCCTCGACCGTGGGCGGCGACCCGACCAGCAGTTCCCCGTAGCGGTCCAGGATCTCCTGCAACGTCGAGGTGAGGCTCCAGCCGTCCAGGATCGCATGGCACTCGACCAGGCCCAGCCACATCTCCTCCGGACCGCACCGCAGGACGTGCAGCCGGAGCAGGGGCGGGGCGCTCAGGTCGAGGGGCTGGCGCTGACGGTCGGTCATCCACGCCCGGACGGCCTCCTCCTGGCCGTCTAGGTCGAGGGATCCCAGGTCCACGTATCCGATGGGGCCCCTGACCCGCTCGTGGACCAGTTGCAGCGGCTCACCGTAGGACGCCAGGTCGAAGGAGGTGCGAAGCACCGGATGGCGGGCCACGACCAGGTCGTACGCCTGCTGAAGCGCCGCTAGGTCAACCGGTCCGGCCACGCGCAGCGTCGTGACGTTGTGGTAAGGAGGGTGCTCCCCGCCGCTCTCTTGGTGGTAGAGCATCCCGGCCTGGAGCATGGTCAGCGGATACGCGTCCGCCAGGCCCGGGGGCATGCGGTGGACGTCGTCCGCGGAGACGCCCGCGAAGCGCGCCACCCGTGCCGGAGCAGCCTCGGGCCCGGGGGTCTTCGCCGTGGCCTCCGCGGCCTGCTCGGCCAGGGTCTGGGCGGCGAAGACGTCCTCGACCCGCAGGCGGAGGCCGCGCTCCGCCAGCCGCGCGACGACCCGCAGAGCGAGGATGGAGTCGCCCCCCAGCCCGAAGAAGTTGTCGTCGCGCCCCACCCTGCCGGGTTCCAGGCCGAGGAGCTCCGACCAGACGGCGGCGACCTCCTTTTCGGCGGGCGTGACCGGCGCGTCGTCCACGCCCTCTCGCCTACGACCGGGCGCGGGAAGGGCGGCGCGGTCGAGCTTGCCGTTCCCAGTCAGGGGCAGGCGGTCGACGACGACCATCACCGACGGCACCATCGGCTCGGGCAGCAGCCGCGTCATCCGGCGGCGGACCTCGGTGGGGTCGGCGGATCCGGCGAGGTAGCCGACGAGCACCGGCCGCCCGCTCGCCGAGGTCCGCAGGGCGGCCGCCGCCGCGGTCACTCCCGGCTGGACCGCCAGAACGGCCTCGACCTCGCCCAGCTCGACGCGGACCCCCCTGATCTTGATCTGCTGGTCGCCGCGTCCGAGGTACTCCAGTGTCCCGTCCGGCCGGAGCCGCGCCAGGTCGCCGGATCGGTAGAGCCGCCGCCCGGGCCGGTGGGGATGCGGGACGAAGCGTTCGGCGGTCAGCCGCGGGCGGTTCAGGTAGCCACGGGCGAGACCGGCCCCCGACACATGGATCTCGCCGACGGCGCCGGGTATCACTTCGCGGCCATCGGCGTCGAGGAGGAGGACCTCCCAGCGGTCGAGGGGGCGCCCGATCGGGGTTCCCACGGAGGGCGGCAGCGTCTCCGGGGTCAGCTCGTGGAACGTGACGTGCACCGTGGTCTCGGTGATGCCGTACAGGTTGGCGAGCCGCGGGCGCTCGGCTCCCCGGTTGCTCCACCAGAGCCTGACGGTCGCCGGGTCCAGGGCCTCGCCGCCGAAGACCACCCAGCGCAGAGCCAGCGGCGGGCAGGCCCCCGCGGCCGCCAGCGCGGCGAGTTCGCGGAACGCCGTGGGCGTCTGGCTGAGCACGGTCACGCCTTCGTCCCGGAGCAGCGCTGCGAAGCTCTCGGGTATGCGGGCGGTCTCCCAGGGCACGACGACCAGCCGGCCGCCCGAGAGCAGCGCGCCCCAGATCTCCCACACGGAGAAGTCGAAGGCGACGGAGTGGAACAGTGTCCACACTTCGTCCTCCGTGGGGGCGATCCTGCCGCCCGCGTCCGCCAGCAGGGCCAGGGCGTTGCCGTGGGTGATCACCACCCCCTTGGGAGTCCCGGTCGAGCCCGAGGTGTAGATGACGTAGGCCGTCTCGTCCGGCAGCGTGGACTCGGGGCCGTACGGCGCCGAGCCGGCCTCGGCACCGGGCAGGAGGACGGGCATGACGGGCATGCGGTGTGCGACTTCGCCGGCCAGATCCCGCTCGCACATCACGGCGGCCACCCCGGCGTCGTCGATCAGGGCGAGGACGCGCTCGTCGGGATGCGCGGGTTCGAGCGGCAGGTAGCCCGCCCCCGCGTACAGGACGCCGGCCAGGGCGGCGATGAGGTCGGGAGTACGGGCGAGGTGAACGGCGACCAGGTCGCCCCGTCCCACTCCGCGGGCGTGGAGCCACCCGGCGATCAGCCGGGCGCGGGCGTCGAGCTCGCCGTACGACATCGAGACGCCGCCTCCGCTGACGGCGAGCGCGCCGGGGCGCCGACGAGCCGTCTCGGCGAGGCGCAGGTGCAGGCCGTCCGGCTCCAAGAGCGCCGCGTCCGCCTCCGCCGCCCCGGGCGCGGCGGCCGGGGCGGGCGTGAGCAGGTCGGCGACGCGGCGATCCGGATCGGCCGCGACGGCGGCCAGCACCTGGCCGTACGACGAGAGCAACGACTCCGCGGTCGCCCGCTCGAACAGGTCCTCGGCACATTCGAGCCCGATGTCGATCTCCGCGTCGTACTCGGCGGCGGAGAAGGTGAGGTCGTACTTGGCGGTAGCCGTGTCCACGTGCAGGCGCTCGACGCCGTCCGTCCGCATCCTCACCGCGTTGTGGGTGAACACCGCCTGCGTGAGCGGCGCCCGGGAGAGGTCCCGGGGAACGGCCAGCTCCCTGGCGATGACCTGCAGGGGGACGTGCTCGTGGGCCAGGTCCGCGGCGAGGTCCGCGGCGGTCCGCGCGGCCAGCTCGGCGAAGGACGCGCCGGGCTCGACCCGGCAGCCGACGGGCAGCATGGTGACGAAGTTCCCGACCACTCCGGCGACCTCGGGGTGGCCCCGGCCCAGCGTCGGCACGCCGAGCAGGAAGTCCGGCGCGCCGCTGTACCGGCTGACCACCACCTGGCACGCGGTGAACAGGACCGTGAACGGGGTCACTCCGAGCCGTCGCGCCGTCTCCCGCAGCCGGGCGGCCAGGTCGCCGGGGAGCGTGCGCACCAGCCGCGCGCCGCGCCCGGTCCAGGTCGCGGGCCGGGGGCGGTCGAGTGGCAGGTCCAGCACCATGGGCAGGTCCCGCAGGCGGTCGCGCCAGTACGCGATGCCCGAGGCCCGCTCCGGCGGTTCCGAGCGGTCCCAGACGGCGAAGTCGCCGTACTGCACCTCGATCGGCGGCAGGGTGACGCCCTCGGCCAGGGCCGCCAGCTCGTCCAGGAGCCGGTTCAGGGAGTGCCCGTCGCATGCGAGGTGGTGCACGCAGAGGGCTAGGACCGTCTCCGCCGGGCCCAGCCGTACGGCCAGCGCCCGCAGCAGTTGCCCGGACACCAGGTCGAAGGGGGCCTGCCCGAACTCCTCCAGCAGCCCGGCCAGCCGGGCCTCCGCGGCGGCGGGGTCCTCGCCGGTCAGCTCGATCATCTTGATCGGAGGCTCGCGGACCGGACGGACGCACTGGTACGGCACGCCGTCGTCCTCGCCGAAGGCGGTCCGCAGCGCCTCGTGCCTGAGTACCAGCTCGGTCAGGGCCGAGGACAGGTCCTCGCGCGAGAGCGAGGCCGGGAGGCGCACGGCGAGGGGGACGTTGTACAGCGGAACGCTCAGCCGCAACCGCTCGCCGAGCCAGAGCTGCTCCTGCGCGTGCGACAGCGGGAGCCGTCCGCTCCGGTCGGCGCGCGGTAGGCGCGCAGGACCGCCCCGTGAGCGGTCGGTGGGCGTGACCCGGCCGGCGGGCAGGCGGAGGGCCCGAACCCGGCGGGACGCGGTCACGGCTGGTCCCCGCCGAGCGGGGCGGGCTCCTCGCCCGCGGCCCGGCCCATCTCGACGAGCGCGGCGGCGGCAAGCTCCGTCCGCTCGGGTTCGAGCCGGCGGAGCGAGTCGGCCAGGGCGGCGATCGTCGGATTGGCGAAAACGCCGCGCACGGGCACGAAGATGTCGAGCAGCTCGGCCAGCCGCAGTGTGACCCGGGTCGCGGCGAAGGAGTCACCGCCCAACTCGAAGAAGTCGGCGTCCAGGTCCAGTTCGAGGTCCGGCGGCGCGTCCAGGGCCTCGCGCCAGACACTGGCCACTACCAGCTCAACCACATCTTCCACAGCGCGCTCCTCGCGTTCGGTGGTTTCGCCGCCATGCGTCTCGGCGAGAGGCGACGGGTCCGCCGGCACCGGCGGCAGATCTCTGACGAGCCGGTGCGGCTCTGCGGCGAGGGCACCGAGGACCGTGAGGTAGTGGGCCGTCACGCGCCCGATGGTGGCCGCTTCGAACAGCTCGGCGCGGTATTCCACGCCGCCGCGGATCACTGGCCCGTCGCGCTCCAGGTTGAGGATCAGGTCGAGGTCGAGCGAACCCGTGGGCACCGCCAGCATGCGGCGGTCCGTCTCCGCGCCCGCGCCGTTGTCCTCGTCCTGGTAGGCCAGCAGCACCTGCACCAGGGAGTCGCGGGCGAGGCCCGCACGGCCGCGCATGTCCCCGACGATCGCCTCGAAGGTGACGCCGGCGTTCACGACGCAGCGGATCACCTGGGCGGACGTCGCTCGCAGCAGGCTGGACACCGTGTCGCCGGGGTGGACGCGAGCGGGTACGGGAAGCGTCTCGACGAACATGCCGACCGTGTGCTCCACGCCGGGAACGTCGCGCCCGTGGTACGGCACGCCCACGACGAAGTCGTCCTGACCGCTCCATTGTGCGAGGGTCACCTGCCAGGCGGCCAGGATCAGCGTGAACGCGGTGACGCCCAGGAGCCTGGCCGTCTCGTCGAGGCGCGCCGTGAGCTCCGCGTCCAGGGTGAGCGGCAGCGCCGCGGCCCGGAAGCCGGGCTCGGGAGGCCGCGGGCGATCGAGCGGCAGGTCCAGCGCGAGCGGGACGCCTTCGAGGATCGCGCGCCACTCGGTCAGCGCGTCAGGGTCGGCCGGCCGGGCGGCCGCCCAGGCCGCG
This sequence comes from Nonomuraea sp. NPDC048916, assembly GCF_040649575.1. Classification (NCBI taxonomy): domain Bacteria; kingdom Bacillati; phylum Actinomycetota; class Actinomycetes; order Streptosporangiales; family Streptosporangiaceae; genus Nonomuraea; species Nonomuraea sp. NPDC048916. The sequence goes on along the minus strand of NZ_JBEZFS010000019.1, from coordinate 114,703 downwards.
ACGTCGGCGAACGACGGGCCGGGCGGCGGCAGGACCGGCTGCTTCCCGCGCCGGAAGGCGTGCTCGGCCGCCAGCAGTTCATCGACCAGGATCCGGACCGACCACCCGTCGCAGACGGTGTGGTGGGCGGTGAGGACCAGCAGGCTGCGGTCCTCCCCGAGGGTGACCAGCCGGAGCCGGGCGAGCGGCCCGCGTTCGAGGTCGAACGGCCGGGCCATGTCGGCGGCCACGATCTGCTCGCATCTCGCCCTCGCCTCGTTCTCTGGCACCTCGCTCAGGTCTGTCAGCGCGGGCCGTTCGCGGGCGGTCCCGGGCCGCAGGAACAGCCCCTCGGCGGTCAGCTTGAACGCGGCGCGCAGGACGTCGTGCCTGCGCAGCAGCCAGTCCCACGCCTGCGCCGTCGCGTCGGGGGCGAGCGGCCGAGCGACCTCGACGATGGCAGGGACGGTGTAGAGGGCGACGTCCTCCGCGAGCTTCTCCAGCGTCCACAGACGGCGCTGTGCGGATGTGGCGGGAACCGGGCCGACGGCGGGCGCCGTCGCAAGCGGGGCGGCTGCGCGCGTCCGGCGGCTGAGGCGAGCCAGAGCCGCGGGCGTACGCGCTGTGTACAGGTCGCGCAGGGGCAGGTCGCACCCGGTGGACGCGCGCACCGCGGCGAGCACCCGCATGGCGGACAGAGAGGTGCCGCCGAGGGCGAAGAAGTCGTCGTTCGTCCCTACCGGGACACCGAGCGTCTCGCTCATGGCGCGCGTCATGGCCGCGGCCACCTCGTCCACCGGGCGCGCCGGGGCCGCGGACCGAGCGGGCGGCGCCGGGAGCGCGGCATGGTCGATCTTCCCGGTGGGCCCGATCGGGAGGGCCGGCAGGAAGGTCAGGGTCGCGGGCATCAGGGCGGGCGGCAGCAGCGCGGACAGGCCCTCCCAGACCGCCGCCGTCGCTCGCCGGCGGGCCCGGTCACCGTCGGGCTGCGGACCCTCGGCCACGAGGTACGCGTGGAGCAGGGTCTGGTCGTCGACCCGGCGCGCCGTCACCGCGGCCTCGGCGACTCCGTCGAGTGAGGTGAGCGCGGCCTCGACCTCTTCCGGCTCGACCCGGACGCCAGACACCTTGACCTGCCGATCACGGCGGCCGCGGAACTCCAGAATCCAGTCGAAGGTCCATCGTCCGAGGTCGCCGGTGCGGTAGAGCCGCGACCCGGGCGGACCGTCCGGATCCGGGACGAAGCCGCGGCCGGTCGGCACGGGGGCGTCGAGATAGCCCTGCGCCAGCATCGGCCCGCCCAGGCAGATCTCCCCGATACCGCCGGGCGGAACCGGGCGCAGGTCCCCGTCGAGCAGGGCGACGCGGCGCCCGGGCAGGGGCCGCCCGATCGGGACGACTGGGCCGCGGGCCGTTCCGTCGAGAACGTGGGCGAGCGCGGTGACGACTCCTTCCGTGGGCCCGTACATGTTCCACAGGGCACAGCCATCGGGCAGGGCGGCGCGCAGGCGCTCGGCCATCCCGCTCGACAGCGCCTCGCCGCCGGGCATGAACAGCCGCAGATGCAGCCCGTCGGGCACTTCCTCCTCGGCCATCTGGTGCACGAGCGCGGTGGGCAGATTCGCGACGGTGACGCGCTCGTCGGCGATCACCCGCCACGCGGTCGCCGGCGGCCACGGGGCGTCCTCCCGCGCGACCAGGGCGGCCCCGGCCGTCAGCGCGACCAGAATCTGCTCAAGCGAGGTGTCGAACGCGGGCGAGGCGTACTGCAGGACCCGGTCGGCGGGGCCGAGCTCCCACAGGCGGGCCATCTGGGCGGCGTGGCCGCCCAGCGCACCGTAGGAGAGCACCACGCCCTTCGGCGTCCCCGTGGAGCCGCTGGTGAACATGATCGCGGCGGCGGCCTCGGGAGCGTACGGCGCGGCCGGGGGCGACGGGTCGGCGGCGCCGTCCGGGACGCTCCCCAGCAGCTCCAGGAACATCCCGGGGTCGACGGCGACGCTCGGATCGACGGCGCGGGCCGCGCGCTCGGTCCTGGCGGAGGGGTGACGGGGGTCCAGCGGGACCAGGGTCGCGCCCCGCATCCACACGGCGAGGGCGGCGACGACGAAATCCGCGCCGCCGGGCAGGAGGGTGACGACCCGCGTGCCGGGCCCGACGCCGCGGGCGCGCAGCGCGGCGGCCAGCCGCAGGGCGCGCGCGAACAGCTCTCCGTAGGTGAGCCCGCGGAACGCCGGGGTGCCGGGCGCCGCCGCGGCGTGCCGGGCGACCGGCTCCCACAGCGACTCCACCGGCGTCTCGGCCGCCGGGCGGTGGCCGACCTGGGCGAGGCGGAGGCGCACACGCGGCCCGAGCATGTCCAGCTCCTGCAACGGCACGTCCGGGCGGTCCAGCCCCTGCCGCAGCAGGCTCTGCCACCATCCTGACCACCGGGCGATCGTCTCCGGTTCGAACACGTCGGAGTACTGAACGTCCAGTTCGAGCCGGCCCGCCTGCTCCAGGACGTTGAAGATGAGGTCGAACTGGGTGCCGCGCGTGCTGTAGGAGAGCGGGAGCAGCTCATCGCCGACCGCGGATGTCAGTCCCGGCATGTTGAACAGGATGGAGAACAGGGCCGGGGCGTTGGCGGCGCGCGGCAGGTTCAGCCGCTCGACCAGGGTTGCGAAGGGGATGTCCTGATGGGCGAAGGCCCCGGCGACGACCTCGCGGACCCGGGTCAGCGCCTGGGCGAACGTCAGCGGATCATCGCGCAGCAGGCGAAGGGGCACCATGTCGGCGAACATGCCGACGACCTCGTGGGTCTCGCGCACGGGTCTGCCCAGCATCGTGGTGCCCACCACGAGGTCGCGCCGTCCGCTCACCCGCGCGAGCAACTCGTAGAAGGCCGTGAGCAGCACGGCGAACGGGGTGGTGCCGGCGGCGCGCGCGGCGGCGGCCACCCGCTCGGACAGCTCAGCGTCCAGCGAGAGCAGATGGTGGCCGCCCCTGAAGTCCGGGACCAAGAGGCGAGGCCGGTCCGCGGGCAATTCCAGATTCGGCCCGACTCCGGCCAGCGTCCGGTCCCAGTACTCCAGCTCGGCCCCGAAGCCGTGCTCCAGCCTGCCCTGCTGCCACTCCACATAGTCGAGGAAGGACGTCTCCGGGCCGGGCCCGCCCTCGACCGCCCGCTTCACGATGATGCTCAGGCCGTACGCGTCGCAGACCAGGTGATGGACGCACACGGTCAGGAACCGGCGCTCCCCGGCGCGGATCAGCGCGAAGCGCGCGAGTGGGCCCGCCGCCAGGTCGAACGGCCGGTCGGCCAGCTCGTTCGCCACGCGCACCGCCGCCGCGTCGGCGTCCTCGCCCGGCTCCGGCGCCGCGTCGATCACCTGCAGCGCCCCGGGGGAAGGCGGCAGTGCCCGCTGCCGCGGCTCTCCGTCCACGACCTCGACGACGATCCGCAGCGCCTCCTGTTCCGCGACCACGCGGTCCATCGCGTCGGCCATCGTCTCCTCGTCCACCCAGGGAGGTATCCGGACCAGGAACCTGTCGTTGTACAGGGGCATGTCGGGAACGAGCTGGCTCACCATCCAGACGAGAGACTGGTTGGGCATGAGCGGGAGCGGCCCCGAGCCGGTACGGCGGGGAATCGCGGAGGTCTCTCGCGATCCGGTCCCCCCTCCCGCCCGAAGTTTCTCCAAGAGGGCTCGCTTGACGGGAGAGAGGGAGCCGTCGCCTGCGTCAGTCGTCATGAGTCCTTTCCCCGGACCGAATGCCCGCCTGTGCTGCGTCCGGCAGCAGTCTGGGAGCCGCGGGCGGCGGATGGAAGATCCGTCCGGATAGCTGGCGACTAGTCGCCACGCCGGCCCTGGAGCCGGGCGGCGGAGGGGATATCCGGGTCAGGATTGGGGCGTGTTCGAGGACGATGACACCTGCGTGTACCGGGTGGTGCTCAACGATGAGGACCAGTACTCCATCTGGCCGGCGAACCGGCCGATGCCGAGTGGCTGGCGGGCGGAGGGCACGGAAGGCGCCAAGGACGACTGCCTCGCTCGTATCGACGAGGTCTGGACGGACATGCGGCCGCGCAGCCTGCGGCTGAGAATGGACGGCGAATGAGCCACCGAGTGGGAATCGTCCACGCGCCCCAGTACCTTCCGCTGCGGGAGACCCTGCACCGCGCCGTCATGGGCGACGAGCTGGGGGCCTCTTCCCAGTGGCTGATCCAGATGCCGAACCAGCCCGACAGCTCCATCATCATCGCCGGCATGGCCGTCAGGACGGAGCGGTCCATGCTCGGGAACGCCATCCTGCCGCTCTACTCCCGGCCGCCCGTCCTCATGGCCCAGGCGGCCATGACGCTCGACGACCTCTCGGGCGGCCGGTTCGCCCTCGGGCTCGGCCTCGGGCACCGGGGCGTCGGCGAGTGGATGGTAGGAGCCGGGAAGGCGCCGCATCCGACGGAGGGCATGCGCGAATATCTGCAGATCGCGGCCGGCCTCATCAGGAACGGCGCGGTCGACCACGACGGCACCTGGTTCAGCGGGCACGCCATGCACCCGCCCACCGCGTCCCGGCGTCCCGGCATGCCCATCTACGTGGGGGCTTTCGGGCCGCGCATGCTCGAGCTCGCCGCCGAGCTCGCCGACGGCGTGGTGTTGTGGATGTGCACCGCCGAGTACGTCCGCGACCAGGTCGTCCCCGCGCTGCGCCGGGGCTTCGCCAGGCGCGCCGACGGCAGGTATCCGGACGGGCGGGGTTTCGATGTGGCCGCCGTGGTCAGCGCCGCTGTGACCGACGACCCGGAGGAGGACCGCGAGTCGTTCACCGGTTACCTCTCCGAGTACCTGCGCGTGCCGACCTACCGGCGCCTCTTCTCCGCGAGCGGCTTCGACGCCCAGGTCAAGATGGGCCGCGCGGACGACGCGATGTTCCAGGCGCTGTCCGTGCGGGGCACGCCCGAGCGGGTCCGAGCCCGGTTCGACGAGTACGTGGCCGCGGGCGCAACGCATCTGGTGATCTCACCCCTCGGCAGCGCATACACAAGCCGCGACCGCTGGAGCGCCACGCTCCGGGCCGGGCTCGACTGAATGGACTCATGGCGGCCCTGGCCCGACGTCGTCGTCCGCGGCACGGGCTTTCCTGTCTCGGCGCTCCTCGACCTCGCCGACCCCGTGACCGCCGAGACGGCGCTCACGGACGGCCCGGACTCCAGGCGCCTGCGGGAGAGCTGGCACGAGGGCATAAGACGCACTGGCGTGCGACTCCTGCGCATGGCGGAGGAGGAACGTTTCCGCACGGCCCTGCTCTGGCAGAACCCCGCCGCGATCGACGGCGTCGCCGGCTGGCTGCGGCGCCACGAGGATCGGTACCGGCGCAACCAGGACAGGCGGCGCAAGGAGGCGACCCTCGCCAGATACGCCCAGCGCTATCACGCCCGCAACGAGACGATCGGTTTCTTCGGCCCGTACTCCTGGGCCGTCTTCGACGACGAGGTCCCCTACCTTGAGGCCTCGCCGGGTCCCGGCCTGGTCGCCCGCCGATCGGTGCACTTCGAGGACTGGGCGATCGACGCGGTGGCGGCGGCGCTCGCCGAGGATCCCGCGCTGCGCCGCAGGTTCCCCGCGGCGCGCCTGCCCGGCGTGGCCGTCACGGGAACCCTGGTGATAGGGCCCGACGGCGCCGCCCGCCGCCTCACCGCCGTACAGGCCGCAGTGCTGGCGGCGGTCGACGGAACGAGGACCCCCCGGGACGTCGCCGCCGATCTGCGCTGGCGTGGCACGCCGGGCGTCCGCGGCGAGCACGAGGTGCTCGCCGCGCTCGGCGAGCTCCAGGCCGCGGGGCTGATCTCCTGGCGGCCCGATGTACCCCAGGACGCCTGGCCGGAGCGCGCGTTGCGCGACGGGCTCACACGGGCGGCGCCGCACGCCGTCGCGGCCCTAGACCGGCTCGAATCACACCTCAGCGCCGTCGAGTCGGCCGCCGAGAAACCCGAGGCGCTGGAGAGGGCGCTCGCCGCCCTCGACGCGGACCTGGCCGCACTCATCGGCGCGGCCCCGATCCGCGCGAAGGACCAGCGCCCGACGGGCAGGCGCGCCGTCTACGAGGAGTGCGAGCGGGATCTGCGGCTCAGTCTGGGCGCGGGTCTGCGGGATGCGCTCGTACCGCCCATGTCCCTGGTGCTCACCAGTGCCCGTTGGCTGACCTGGAGGTTCGGGACCTGCCTGGAAGCACTCCTGGAGCGCCTGTACGGCGAGATCGCCGAGACGGGGCGGCCGTTGCCGCTCGGGCTGCTCGTCCGGCGGTTCCTCGACCTGCGCGGCGACCGATCCTGGTACGCGGCGGCGGCCGAGGAGTTCCAGCGCGTCTGGCATGAGGTGCTGGCGTACGAGCCGGGCACGCGGCGCGTGACGAGGACCGTCGCCGACCTGGCCCCTTCGATCCACGAGCACTTCGCCGCACCCTTCCCCGGCTGGTACGGCGCGGCCTACCACAGCCCGGACGTCATGATCGCCGCACGCGGCGCCGCCGAGGCTCGCGCCGGCCGCTTCGAGCTCGTGCTCGGCGAGATGCACCCCGCCATGGTCACCGTGGACTCCGCCACCTTCGCCGAGTTCCACCCCGACCCGGCCCGCCTGCGCCGCCTCGCGGAGACCGGGCCGGCCCGGCATCCACGCGTCGTCCCCCTCTATCCCCGGTCCGGAGAGTTCACCGGGCGGGACTACCCCACCCCCGAGCTGTACTCCGACCGCTACTGGTACATGTCCTTCGCCCCGGGCAACGGGCAGCGGGCCGCACCTGCGGGGCGGCGCCTGGAGCTGGCGGACCTGATCGCCCAGCGCAATCCGGACGACCCGTCGAAGATCGTCGTCCCCGTCCCCGGCGGGGCGCGCCTCGGCGTCCTCGACGTCTTCGGGGAGATCGCCCAGGAGCAGCTCGGCGACCTCTTCCGCCCGCTCGCGCCACAGCCGCATACCCCCAGGGTCACGGTCGACAGGCTCGTGATCGCCCGCGAGGCGTGGCGAGTGCCCGCTGTCGAGATCCCCGGCTGGGACGAGGCCGACGAGGCCGCCGCCTACGTCCGCGTACGGCGCTGGGCGCGGGACCTCGGGATGCCCCGCTTCGTGTTCTGGCGGGCCGGTCTCCGGCAAAAGCCGGTCTACCTGGACTTCGACAGTCCGCTGCTGGTCGGCGTGTTCCTGGCCGGAGTGCGGAGGAGCGGGGGGGTCGTCGCCGTGACGGAGATGCATCCCGATCCGCACCACGCCTGGTTGCCGGGCGACGACGGACGCCCCTGCACCAGCGAGCTGCGACTGGTGTTCACCGACCCTCTCGCCTGACGACTCCTTGGCCTGGGCAGGCCCGCCGTACACGGATTCGGGGTATCGACGCGCGCGCAAAGGGGTGCGGCCCGGTCACCGCAGCGACCGGGCCGCACCCTTGTTGGCTTACCTGTTCAGCAGGGCGAGCACCTCCGCGGCCTCGCGCTCGGACATGGCCTCCACCTTCTCCAGCAGGGACTCCTCGATCGCTGCGGCCAGCCGGCGGACCGTCGGCCGCTCGAAGAGGGAGCCGACGGGCAGGTCGACATCGAAGCGTTCGCGCATCCTGGCTCCGAGCTGCACAGCGACCAGCGAGTTCCCGCCGAGCTCGAAGAAGTCGTCCTCGGCCCCGACCTCACTCACGCCCAGGGACTGGGCCCACAGGGACGCGAGCACGGCCTCCGCCCCCGTCGCAGGCTCGACGTAGGGGGTGTCGAGGAAGCGTTCCATGGTGCCCGCGGCGGTGAGCTGCGCGTTCGCCAGCTCCTGCTCGATCACGTCACTGTTGAGATCGGCCGTACGGCGCAGGTTCCGCGCCAGGCCCTCGGGACAGACCACTACGTGGCCGGCGAGCGAGGTGTCCAGCAGCCGGCGCAGCACGTCCGCCCCGTACTCCGGCGTGATGCCCCAGTCGGAGACCGCGCCCCGGTCCTCGGGATCGACCGACACCGTCGGCCGCGTCTCGTCGCCCCGGACCGACGCGATGATCGCCTCGTGGTCGATCCGGCGGAGGGAGTAGCCCTCGACCCGCACGAGTTCACGGCCCTCGTCGTCGATCAGGGTAATGTCGGAGCTGACTATCTCGCCGTCGCCCGCGTCCAAGTGCCGTACGTGCGAGAAGAACCGCGGCGGCAGCGGACGCCGGACGATGATCCGCTGGTACGAGAAGGGCAGGTACTGATCGCCCCGGGACCGCAGGATGGGCAGATGCTGGCTGTTGGAGACGGCGTCGTCGAACAGTGACGGATGCAGGGCGAACCTGTCGCACTCGGAGTGGAACTCCGGGCGCAGCTCCAGCCGCGCGATCTCCTCTCCCTCGCCGACCCGGACCAGTCCGACGTTGTTCCAGTGCGCCCCGAACCTGACGATCGCGCTGCTGTCGAGCTTGGAGTCGTCGTACTCCAGCTCGGTGCAGGCGGCCTTGATGGCGTCGAGGTCGTGACCGGGCGCGGGCGTCGCCTCCCGCACCCTGACCCGCGCCTTGACGTGCTCGGTCCAGTCCGCGTACCCGCGTACGACGGGCGCGGTGATGATGGTCGCGTCGTACTCGTCGCCCTCCTCCCTGAGGACGACACGCAGCTCCCTCGGGCCGGTGACGACGGCGGGGCCGAGGAAGATGACGTCGCTGATCTCCACCTCGTCGCCGGTCGAGCCCGCCGCTAGGCCGGCCGCCTCGTGGATCAGCTCGAGGCAGTACGTGCCGGGCAACACGGCCGCTCCGCCGATCCGATGTTCGGTCAGCGCCCAGTGCCCGTCGGGCTCCAGCAGCGCCGAGAAGATCGCGTCGCTGGTGCGGTCGCGGACGCGCCGGTCGAGCAGCGGCGCGTCGACGTCCTCGTAGCGGATGCCGCTCTGCAGTTCCCGGAAGAGATGCGGCGCGGACTCCTCTGCCTCCGACGCCATCCCGACCTCATTCCACATCCCCCAGCCAATCGACAGCACGGGCGCGCCGCGGGTGCTGAGACGGCGGGCGAAGGCGTCGAGGAAGCAGTTGGCGGCGCAGTAGTCGACGAGGCCGAACGTGCCGACCACCGCCGCGATCGAGGAGAAGAGCACGAGGAACGCGCCGCTATCCCCGAGCACGCGGTGCAGAGCGAGGGTGCCCGCGACCTTGGGCCGGAGCACCTCCTCGGCCTCCTCGCGCGTGCGCACGGCGAGCATTCCGCCCGCCGTCACGCCCGCGGAGTGGAACACCCCGTCGATCCCGCCGAAGCGCTCCTCGGCGGCGGCCGCCAGCTCCCTGAGCTGCGCCTCGTCTCCGATGTCGCAGCTTGCGACCATGATCTCGCCGCCCGCGGCCTCGATCTCCAGGAGCCGCCGGATCCGCGAGCGCAGGTGCTCATCGGCGGTCTCGTCGGCGAGCAGGGCGTCCCAGCGCTCGCGCTCGGGGAACCCGGACCGGCTGGCGAGGACGAGCCGTGCCCGCACCGCCCGGGCGAGGTCCAGCGCCACGGTGAGACCGATTCCGCCGAGCCCGCCGGTGATCAGGTACGTCCCGCCCGGCTTCAGGAGCGCGGGCACCCCGCCCGGGCCGGGCATAGGCAGCCTGTCGTACGACCAGGTCCAGCGCTTCCTGCCCCGCCAGCCGATCTGCACGTCGTCGCCCGGAGTGTGGATCTCCCCCAGCAACTGGCCTGCCACGGCCTCGTCGCCCAGCGTGCAGGGCACCTGGATGTCCACGCTGCGGCAGGTGACTCCGGAGATCTCCCGGTTGATGAGCTGAACCGGTCCGAGCAGGAGGGCCTTGGCCGGTTCGATCGGCTCGTCGCCGGCGATCTCCTGAACGCCGGCGCTCACCACGGTGATGGCGATCGGATGCCCGGGGGAGCGGCGGTCGACCTCCTGGGCGAGGAACATGAGCGAGTAGAACCCGGTGTCGGCAACCGCACCCACGTGGGCTTCGTCGAGCACGTCGCAGACGGGCTCGACCGCCGTCCAGCCGTGCACGATGTGGGTTGGGGTGGCTCCGGCGGCGAACCTGTCGAAGAGCCGCTGGTAATCGCCCCGGCTTCCCGGGAGGAGAGCGACGCGCATCGCGTCGATCTCGGCGAAGTCCGTGCCGGGGATCACCATGGTCACCTCGGCGCCGTCCGCCGCGAGCCGCCTGCCGAGTGCCTCCACGGGCCCCCGCCCCGGGCTGAAGATCAGCCAGCGCGCCCCGAGATCAGCGGCCGGAACGTCCAGGGGCAGCGGGCTCTCACGCCACGTCGTCCTGAAGACCGCCCGCTCGACCGGAAGCAGGTCGGGTTCGTCCGCGTTGGCCTCGGCGGCTTGGATCTCCGGGTCGGGGTCCACCCAGAAGCGCTGCCGCTCGTACGGGTACTCGGGCAGCGGCGTCTTGCGGCGGCGTCCCCGCCCGGCGGCCCAGTCCAGGTCCACCCCGGTCGCCCACAGCCGGCCCGCCGCGGCCAGGAACGTCATTTCGTCGTCGGCCTCCCGGAGGGGGTGACGCATGGTCGGCACGATGGGCGTGCCCTGGCCGGCCAGACACTGCTTGGCCAGCGTGGTCAGGCTCTCCCCCGGACCGGCCTCCACCAGGACGACGGCCTGGTCGGCGCCGACGGCGGCCAGGCCGTCGGCGAACCTGACCGGCCGGCGCAGGTGCTGGGCCCAGTAGGCCGGGTCCATGGCCTGCTCGTCGGTGATCCAGGTGCCCGTGACGTTCGAGACGAATGGTATGGTCGGCGGCTTTGGGGCCGTCTTCGCCACAGCCTCCTGGAACGGCGCCAGCGCGGGCTCCATGAGGGCTGAGTGGAATGCGTGCGACGTGTGGAGCCTGCGGCCTTCGATGCCCTGGCGGCGGAGGGTCTCATCGAAGTCGGCGATCGCCTCCTCGGGACCGGCAACCACGGTCACGTGCGTGGCGTTCGCCGCCGCGATCTCCACCTCTCCATAGACCATGGCTGCCAGCAGGCTCTCCTGCATCGGTACGGCGAGCATGGCGCCGCGCGGCATGGACTGCATCAGCTCGCCCCGCGTGGCCACCAGGTCGAGCGCGCCCTCCAGCGAGAACACACCGGCGACGTGGGCCGCGACGTACTCGCCGACGCTGTGCCCGATCATCGCGGCGGGCCAGATTTCCCACGACTCCAGGAGCCGCGCCATGGCGTACTCGACGGTGAATAGCGCGGGCTGCGTCAGGCGGGTCTCGGCGAGCTGCCGGGCCGCGTCCTCCTCCTGCCCCGGCTCGGGGTAGAACAGACCCCGCAGGTCAAGGCCGAGTCGGCCCCGCAGGTGCTCCGCGCAGTGATTGACCGCGGCGCGGAACGCCGGCTGCCGCTCGTAGAGGTCGCGTCCCATGCTCGGGTGCTGCGCCCCCTGTCCGGGGAACATCAGGGCCACCGTGCGCGGCACGGCCGCGGACGAGGAGACGACGACCTGCGGCCCCTTGGCCATGCCGAGCAGGGCCGCGGCCTCTCCCGGCTCCCGGGCGACCACGGCTCTGCGGTGCGGGTGCTCCGCGCGGCCCGTCTGCATCGTCCTGGCGACGGCGGGCAGCGGGAGCCCGGGGTTGTCGCGCAGATGCACCGCCAGGCGCCGGGCCGCCTGCTCGGCCGCCGCGGGTGTCTTGGCGGACACGGGGATGAGCTGCCAGCTGTCCGCGGGCTCCGCCGCCTCCGGTTCCGGCGCGGGCGGCTCCTCGACGATGAGATGGGCGTTGGTGCCGCCGATCCCGAACGAGCTGACGCCCGCGCGACGCGGGTTCGCCCAGCGCGGCCATTCGCGCAGGCCCGTGTTGATGAAGAACGGGCTGTCCTCCAGCTCGATGGCCGGGTTGACCTCGTTCACGTTGATGCTCGGGGGCAGCTGCTCGTGCTCCAGCGCCAGGCAGACCTTGATGAGCCCGGCCACGCCGGCCGCCGGGCCGAGATGGCCCACGTTGGGCTTCACCGAGCCGATGCCGCAGTACTGCTCGCCCTCGGCCCCGGCGAGCCGGAAGGCCCGGGAGAGGGCGGTCACCTCGATGGGGTCGCCCACCAGCGTGCCCGTCCCGTGCGCCTCGACGTAGGTGACCGACTCGGGGTGGATCTCGGCGGCGGCCAGCGCCTCCAGCACCAGCTTCGTCTGGCCCTCGATCCCGGGGGCGGTAAAGCCGGCCCGCGCCGAGCCGTCGTTGTTCACGGCCGAGCCCCGGATGACGGCGTAGATGTGGTCCCCATCCGCGCGGGCGTCGGCCAGGCGCTTGAGGGTGACGACCCCCACCCCTGTGCTGAAGATCGTGCCGCTGGCCTTCGCATCGAAGGCCCGGCAGTGGCCGTCGCGGGACATGATCCCGCCTTCGAGCCACCAGTAGCCCTCGCCGTACGGCAGTTCGACCTCGACGCCGCCGGCCAGCGCCATGTCGCATTCGCCCAACCGCAGGGCCTGGCACGCCAGATGCACGGCCACCAGGGAGGTGGAGCAGGCGGTCTGCACGTTCACGGCCGGTCCCTGGAGGCCCAGCCGGTACGCGACCGCCGTCGCGAGGTAGTCGGGATGGTTGCTGACCGCGATGCTCATGCCGCCCGCGGCCCGCCGGACCGCGCGGTTCCGCTTGACATAGTCCTCGCCGTAGAAGTCGTTGGCGCCCCCGCCGTACACTCCCACGACTCCGTCGTAACGCGACAGCACGCAGCCCGCGTCCTCCAGCGCCGAGTGGCACGTCTCGAGGAAAAGGCGGCCCTGCGGATCCCGGATCTGAGCCTCGAGAGGGGTGAACCCGAAGAACCGGGCGTCGAACCCCTCCATGTCCTCGATCATCGGGGCTGCCTTGACGTACGCGTCCTCGCCCAGCTGCCAGTCGGGCACCCCTCGCTCCCGCAGCTCCTCGTCCGAGAGAAACGTGATGGATTCGACGCCCTCGGCCAGGTTCCGCCAGTACTCTCGCACGTCGCGGGCGCCAGGGAACCGTCCCGCCAGGCCGATGATCGCGATGTGGTCGTCGCGCAAGTCGGCGCTCATGTCTCGCCTCCTGAAGGTGATAAGCGGCGGGCCGCCAGACGACGCGCCCGTTCGGCTTGGTGCTCGCCACGGCCGGTCTCCCGCCTGGTGGTCATCGCGGTCGACCGGCTGCCGCGCAGATGCCGGGCCAGTGCCCGGACGCTCGGGTATTCGTAGAGGGTCAGCAGTGGGATTTCGACGCCCCAGCAGTCCTTGAGCGCGGCCTGGACCGCCAGCATCCGGACCGAGGAGCCGCCGAGGTCGAAGAAGTTCTCGTCGAGCCCCACCCGATCCGAGAGGAGCACCTCCGCCCATATCCCGGCGATCACGTTCTCCGCGTTGCCGGCGTCCGCGACGGTCGCCGGGCCTCGCCGGGGTGTCGAGGGGAGCGGAAGGGCGGCGCGGTCGACCTTGCCGTTCGGGGTCATCGGCAGCTCCTCCATCAGCACCAGGGCCGAAGGCAGCGCGTGCGCGGGCAGGTCGGCACGCAGGTCGGCCCGGAGGCGGTCGAGAGTCGGGCGGGAGCCGTCCGCGCCCGCCACGTAGATGACGAGCCGGGGCCCGCCGGGACCCGGGCGGGCGACCGTGACGCACTCGCGCACGTACGGCAGGCGCGTCGCGAAGACATCCACCTCGCCGGGCTCCACCCGGAATCCGGAGATCTTCACCTGGTCGTCGGCCCTGCCGTACACGCGCACGCGCCCGCCGGGCAGGTGCCGCCCGAGGTCGCCGGTGTCGTAGACCCGGCCCCTGCCGTGCGTCAGGTACGGCGTCCGCACGGTGACGCGGCCCAGCTCCCCCGGCGCGGCGGGCCGGCCCCCGGCTCCGACGACGACCAGCTCGACGCCTTCGATCCCGCACCCGACCGGAACCCGCCCGGTGAAGGTCTCGGACGACGAGATCTCCTGCCAGCTCATGGCCTGCGGCGTCTCGGTGGACCCGTAGAAATTGACTAGGGAGGCGTTGGGCGCCAGCCTGCGCGCGAGATCCACGTCCGCGCCGAGCAGCGCGTCGCCGCCCGAAACCAGGAGGCGCAGCGCGGTCAGCGGGGCCTGGTCCGCCGCCGCCAGCATCCTGATCAGCGGAGGCGTCACATGGGCCACGGTGACGGCCTTGGCACGTAGCCAGCGCGCCAGTTCCCTCGGGGCGCGGAGCGCTCCAGACGGCGGGACGCACAGAACGCCTCCGGCGTACAGAGGGGCGAACACGTCCCGTAGCACAGGGTCATGGGCGACGCCGGACAGCAGCGCGAACCTGTCGGAGGGGGACAGCGCGAACCGGTCGGCGTACCACTTCAGGAAGTGGGCGACGGGCGTCTGGCCGCCGAAGACCGGGGCGGGCTCCCCCGTGGTCCCGGAGGTGAACGCGACATACGCGAGTGGTTCCGCGGGCGTCCCACGGAGCGGGGGACCCACCCGCGGCCCGTCCTCCGCCCTGGCCCACACGGTCGCGACCGCGCCTGCCCGCTCCGCCTGTGCGGCCAGCCGCCGCTCGGGATATGCCGGATCGAGCAGGCAGAAGGCCGCGCCGGCCGCCAGGACGCCGAGGAGGGTCGCGGGCAGGGCGGCGCAGCGCTCAGCGCGCACGGCGACCACGTCGCCCGGGCCCAGACCGGCCTCGCGCAAGTCGCGGGCGACAGCGCCGGCCCACGCTCCGAGCTGTGCGTACGTCACCTCGCCGGCCTCTGATTCGACGGCCACGGCGTCCCGCCGCCCACGCGCCCGCGCCGCCGCGATCGCGGTGATCGGCGCGTGCTCCTTCGGCTCCGCGACCGGCCGCTCCCGCCGTACGGTCAGCGCGTGCTCCTCGAACGGCAGGTCGGGGTCGGCCGCCGCGCGCAGCAGCAGCCGGCGGTACTGCACGAGCAGGGCGGCCATCTGGTCGCGATCGCAGCGCTTCTCGTTGAAGACCAGCTCGACGCTCAGGCCGTCCGGACGATCGGTGACGTAGACGTTGAGGTCGAAGATCGCGCCGGCGGGCGGGGCGTCGAGGATCTCCGTCCGGAGCCCCGCGAACGCGGGCGCGGGATCCGGCGGGCCGAGGTGGTTGAACCATACGGTCAGCGGGACCTCGCCCACCGCGCGCTGCACCACGTCGAAGGGGATCTCCTGGTTCGCGGCAGCGTCGGCGACGAGGGAGCGGGTCTGGCGCAGCAGGTCGGCGAAGCTCGTTCCGGGCGGCAGCCGGAACCTGAGCGGAACGGTGTTGACGAAGAAACCCGCCAGGTTCTCGGTGCCGGGCACGAAACGGTCTCCGAAGGGCGCGCCCACGATCAGATCTCGCTGGCCCGACCAGCGGGACAGCAGCGCGGCGAAGGCGCCCAGCAGCACGGTGAAGACGGTGGTCCGATGCTCGGCGGCCAGCCACCGCACCACCTCCGCCACCTCGCCGCCCAGCAGCAGCCGGCGGGTGCCCACGCCTTTCGACGACCGGAGCGGCTCGGGCAGCGCGGGAGGGGGCGGGACGTCGCGCAGCCGCTCGCGCCAGTGGTCGAGCTGGCCCTCGAGTTCACCGTCGCGCAGCCGCCGGGCGTACCACGCGGCGAAGTCCAGATAGGTCGGGGCGGTTCCGGGCGGCCCGGGCCGCTCGCCCGCGGCCAGGGCCGAGTAGATCACTCCGAGGTCGTCGAGCAGGATGCGCATGGTCCAGCCGTCGGAGACGAGATGGTGCAGGACGAGCACGAGAAGGTGCTCGCCGGAGCCGGTCCTGGTCAGCGCGGCCCGAAGGAGCGGCGGATCGGCGAGGTCGAAGGGCCGCCGGACGAACTCCTCCAGGCCGTCCCAGCCCCCGTCTTCGAAGAACTCGATCGCGGGAGCCGGAACGACCCGCTGGACGGGACCGTCCGGCGTCGCCGCGAACGCCGTCCGCAGGGCGGGGTGGCGTGCCACGAGCAGGTCGAGCGACGCCCGGAGCACGTCTCGGTCGAGCGGCCCGGAGATCCGGACGACCGTGGGGATGTTGTACGCCGCGAGCCCGCCGCCGACCTGGTGCAGCGCCCACAGCCGGTGCTGGCCGGGCGACAGAGGTCCCTCCGTGCGGCCGGGGTCGGCCGGGATCGGCGGCAGGACGCCCGCCCCGGAGACCAACCGGGCCAGCTCGCCCACGGTGGGATGGCGCAGGACGGCCCCCGGCGGCACGTGCGCGCCTGTCTCCTCCATCAGCCGGGCCGCCATCCGCGCCGCGAGCAGCGAGTCGCCGCCCAGCTCGAAGAAGTCCAGGTCGGTCCGCGTGACCTCGACCCCGAGGAGATCGGACCAGATCCGGGCGACCGCCGCCTCGGCCGGCGACCGGCCGGGGACGCGCCTCGCCCCGGCCTCCGGCTCCGGCAGCCGTCGGCTGTCCAGTTTCCCGCCCGGGGTCACCGGGAGCTCCGGCACGAAGACGAGCGCCGCGGGCACTGCGGCGGGCGCGAGCCGGGCGGCCGCGAACCGGCGGATCTCGGCCTCGGCCTCCCAGGCGTCGACCTCGCCGCCGGTCACCAGGTACGCGAACAGTTCCGTCGCGCCCGCGGCGGCGCGTGGCACGACAGCGGCCGCGCGCACCCGCGGATGGGACATCAGGACGGCCTCGATCTCCGCGGGCTGGATCCGGACCCCGTGGATCTTCACCTGGTCGTCGGTTCTCCCCAGGTGCAGAAGGTCGCCGGACGGCAGCCGGGCCACGCGGTCGCCCGTGCGGTAGAGGCGGGCGCCGCCGGGACCGGCGACGAATCTGGCGGCGGTCATGGCGGCGTCGGCGAGGTAACCGCGGGCGAGGTGCCGGCCGCCGACGTAAAGCTCGCCCTCGTCGGCGGGGCGCATCTTCTCGTCGAGCACGTGCAGGTCGGTGCCCGCGAAGGCCCGGCCGATGGGCACCCCTCCCGTCGCCGGTGGAGGATCCGGGACCTCGTAGTAGGTGCTGTCGATCGTCGCCTCGGTGAGGCCATAGATGTTGAAGACGCGGACTCTCCGCCCTGTCACCTCGCGGACGGCCGCGTAGTCGGCGGCGGTCAGGCTCTCACCACCCGACACCAGGCAGCTCATGAAGTCGAGCCGCCCGCCCGTCTCCCGCAGATGGGCGACCAGGGGACGTAGCAGGGAAGGGGTCAGGTTGGCGAAGTCGACGCCGCTGTCGCGCATGAGGGCGTACAGGGCCGCTGGGCTGAGCAGGACCTCGCGGGGGCAGACCACGAGCCGGGCCCCGGTGAGCAGGCCACGCACCAGGTCGCCGATCGCGACGTCGAAGCCGAGGCCGGCGACCTGGAGGACGACGTTCGACTCGGTGCCGAACCGGTAGACCTCCGTCCAGGCGTCCAGGATCGACAACAGTGAGCGGTGGCTGACCCCGACGCCCTTCGGCCGCCCAGTCGTGCCGGAGGTGTAGATGACGTACGCCAGATCGTCCGGTCGCACCTCGCCGCCTCCTGGGCCGGGGCGGTCCCCCGCGGCCGCCCTGGGGCCGTCACCGGCCGCCAGACGATCGGGGTGAAGCACCGACCCGGTGTAGAAGGCGGCGCGCGGGCGCAGCCCGGCCTGGGTGAGGAGGGCCGCGGGAGGTGTCTCCTCGAACATGTCGCGCAGCCGCGCACGCGGTGTCTGCGGGTCCACGGCGAGGAGAGCGGCCCCGGCCTTCCACACCCCGAGCGCACAGGCTGCGACAACCGCCGAGCGCTCCAGGTACACGGCGACCGGCATTCCGGCGCCGACGCCGCTCGCACGAAGCCGCTCCGCGATGCGATCCGCCCACGCGTCGATCTCCCCCCGACTGAACATGCGCCGCCCCTCCTGGACAGCCGGGGCGCCGGGTGCGGAGCGCGCGAGATCCGCGAAACGCAGGTGAAGCATGTCAGTCACGGCGCCGCCCCCCGGGAGCACGCGGCCCGGCGAGCGGGTCCTCCATGTGCCGGGCGGAGTCGAGACCGGGACCGAGCCGACCCCGGACGAGGCGGTTCGCCGACGGGACATGTCGATGCACGGCACCAAGATTCATAGCATCGAGGAGGGAGGACAACGCATCTCGGCGATCGTGGCGAGAAGTCGACATATGTGTGACAGCGGTCTCGGTCGACGCCCGACCACCCCGGCCCGGCGTGTTTCCCTACCTGAAAGGGAGCGGGAGAGCAATGCGAGCCGGGCACCGTGGCGAGAAGACGTCACGCGCTTGACCTGCGTTTTCGGTCGGTGGTGAGCTGAATCGGCCCGCCGCCCGGGACTCTCCTCGGAAAACGCGTCGCTCCAACCGTCTCGGCGGAGGCAACGCGCGATCTCCTTGCGAATTCTCCCGAGGGGATTCCTGGACAACACGGGGAAATGCATTGTCGGTACGAGCCTTATACGACTGGTTTCACCGCACAACGCGCGGTCACGCCGGGACTACGGCACTCGAAGTCAAAGGCCACTCGCTGACGTACACGGAACTGGCCGAGCTGTCCGGGTGCCTGGCCGCTCTGGTCGAGCGTACGGCCGGCGGCCCCCCGGCGCGCGTCGGCCTGCTGATGAGCCGCAGCGTGGCCGCCTACGCGGGATACCTGGCGGCGCTGCGGCTCGGCGCGACGGTGGTGCCCCTGGATCCGAGGAGCCCGGCAGCGCGCAACGCGGCCATCTCCCGTGCCGCGGGCGTCGAGGTCACGATCATCGACGTGAGCTCTGGCCACACCTCGGCCGCGTACGCGCGGACGGCCGGGGTTCCCGTCGTCGATCTCGCCGGTGGGGGCCCGCGCGCGGCGTGGGAAGCCTCGCGCTCGCCGCGCGTCCCCTCCGTCCGGGAGCCGCTGAGCGACGTCGCGTACATCGTGTTCACCTCCGGGTCCACCGGCGAGCCCAAGGGCGTGCCGGTCACCCACGCGAACGTCTCCTGTTTCCTGGAGGAGGCCCTGCCGCGCTTCGGCTTCGAGCCCGGCTGTCGCGTGTCGCAGACGTTCGAGCTGTCCTTCGACGCCGCGGTCAACGAGCTGTTCGGCGCCTGGGCCGCGGGCGGCACCCTGTGCGTGCCGCGCAGGAGCGAGATCTATGACGTCGTACGGTTCGCGAACGAACGAGCCCTATCCCATTGGCTCTCCGTGCCCTCGGTCATCACGTTCGCCGTACGGGCCGGTGGGCTGACGCCCGGGTCGGTGCCCGGGCTGCGGCAGACTCTGTTCGGCGGCGAGCCGCTCACGAACGGGCAGGCGCTGACGTGGCGCGCCGCCGCTCCGAACACGACGCTGCACAACTGTTACGGCCCCACCGAGCTGACACTCGTGTGCACCGACTTCGCGGTCCACCCCGGCGACCCGGCCTGGCCGCTGACGTCGAACGGCACCCTTCCGA
Organism: Nonomuraea sp. NPDC048916; assembly: GCF_040649575.1. Classification (NCBI taxonomy): domain Bacteria; kingdom Bacillati; phylum Actinomycetota; class Actinomycetes; order Streptosporangiales; family Streptosporangiaceae; genus Nonomuraea; species Nonomuraea sp. NPDC048916. The sequence continues at coordinate 95,493 of NZ_JBEZFS010000019.1, read as the reverse complement.
TCGGGCCCGTCTACCCCGCGCTGGAGTACGTGCTGATCGATGATCGGCTGCGCCCCGCGGAGGAGGGCGAGCTCTGCGTCCGGGGGCCGCAGCGCTTTCCCGGCTACCTCGACCCCGACGAGAACACGGGCCGGTTCGTGACCTTCGACGGGATCTCGGCCCGTGTGTACGACGGCGCCGAGCCGCTCACCGCTGCGCACTGGTACCGGACGGGCGACCTGGTCCGCCGGGAGAACGGGCATCTGGTCCACGTCGGCCGCGTCGACGACCAGATCAAGGTACAGGGGATCCGCATCGAGCCGGGCGAGATCGAGTCGTTGCTGCGCGGGCATCCAAAGGTGCTGGACGCGGTGGTACTTCCCGTCGCCGCCCTGGACGGCGAGGCCCGACTGCACGCGTTCTACACGGGCGAGGAGGTGGGGCCGGCCGAGCTGGCGCCTCTCGTGGCCGGGTTGCCCCGGCCCATGCGGCCCGTCGCCTTCCACCACAGGGGTTCTCTCCCGCTGACGCTGAACGGAAAGACCGACAGGAAGGTGCTGCGCGCCGAGCTCGCGGTCTGATCGCCTCCGACTGCGCCGCGCCGACGAGATGTCCGGGAACCGGCGATGTGGACACAGAGATGCAAACACAGAGGGGACATGGGAATGCGCAGGCGTCTGGGCCAAGGCGATTGGTGGGTGTGGGAGGACGCGGTTCTCCGCAGCGCCGGGTTCCCGCTCGGCGAACTGACGGCTGCCGCGTCTCATCCCGTCGCCCGCCTGGCGGAGGCGTATGCGCGGGACCTGGCGGATCCGGCTGTCGAGGACGAATACCGGGCCGCCTGGTCCGCCGCGCAGTACGAGACGAACACCAGAATGCTCGACCTCGCCTGCTCCGATCCCGTGCTGAAGGCCATGACCTGGCAGAACCCGGCACTCATCGAACGGGTGATCAACTGGCTCAGGAAGCACCTGCCCGCGGACGGCGAGCCGCTCAAGCGAAGCAGGCCGTGGCGGCGCCAGGAGGCGACGCTGGTGGGCTACCTCCAGCGCTACCACGCCAAGAACGACACCGTGGGCTTCTTCGGGCCGTCCGCGTGGGTCCGGGTGGGCGGGATCGAGGAGCACGCGCGATTCCACGGCGGACCCGACGTCGTGGCCGAGAGCGTGGTGCACTTCGAGGACTGGCCGGTCGAGGCGCTCGCGGCGAGCCTGGCCGACGACCCGCGGATCCGCCATCACCTGCCGCCCGTCCTGACGTACGACGTCACGCTCCTGGGCCGTGCGCTCGTGCGGAGCGACGGCTCCGTCACGACCCTGGACGCGGACCTAGCCGACCTAGCCGCCCTGAGCGACGGGCGCAGGACACCCCGTCTGCTCGCGGCCGAGCTCACCTGGCGGACGGGGGCGCCGGTCGGCGAGGACGTCGTCCTGGCGAACCTCGGGCGCCTCGCGGCCATGGGCCTCCTCCACTGGGGCTTCGACGTCCCTCAGGGCCCGCACGCGCTCCAGTCCCTGCACGACCAAATCGACCGGCTTCCGCCATGCGAGGCCAGGGCGACCGCCGCCGCACGAGTCGAGGAGTTCGAGCGGGCACGCCTCGACCTGGCCTCCGCGGCCCACACAGCGGAGACGCTCCGGGCGGGGATACGCCGGCTCGACGAGGCGTTCGAGGAGGCGACAGGGGTGGCCGCCGAGCGCAGGCCGGGCATGCACACGGCCGGGCGGCGGCTGTTGCTCCCAGAGAGCCGGCGCGACGTCGACCTCACGATCGGCGACGCCCTCCTCTCGCAGCTGGCCGCGCCGCTCACCCTGGTCCTGGACAGCGCCCGCTGGCTGGTCTCGGAGCTGGGGCGCCGGTACGAACTCGTCCTGCACGACACGGTGCGGGAACTGGCCGTCGTGTTCGGCACCGACGCCGTCCCGCTCGGGCTGGTGATGCTGCACGGTCGGCAGGCCGTCGCGGAGGCCACCCCCTCCGTGTCCTCGCTGCTCCAGGACAAGTGGCGGCGGCTACTGAACCTCGACCCGGCGGTCGCCCGCGCGTGCTACCGCGCGGCCGATCTCGCCCCTGAGGCCGGGCGGCTGTTCCTCGCGGACCGGGCGGCCTGGTTCGCCGGGGCGCATCACAGCCCTGATCTCATGATCGCCGCCGACGGCCTCGACGCTCTGCGCGCCGGCCGGTACGAGGTCGTCCTCGGCGAGCTGCACATCGCCATGGCCACGGTCGACTCGAACACGTTCCTGCACTGGCATCCGAAGCCGGGGCGGATCGGGGAGGCCGCCAGGGAACACGACCACCCGCACGAGCGATTCGTGCCGCTGTACGCCCGTGGCCTGCCGCACATAACCGGCAGGCACTACCCCGACCCCGAGCACTTCTCTCCCGCCTACAGATATCTGTCGTTCGGCCCCCGCTGCGGGGCGCGGCCGGCGCCGTCCGGGCGAGTCCTCGAAATCCGGGACCTGGAAGTACCGGTGCCCACCGACGGGAGGGCCCTCGATGTCAGGCACAGGGAAGGCAGCCGGGTCGCCCCACTCCTCGACGTGCTCGGCGAGCTCCTGTCGCAGGCCGCGGTCGACGCCTTCTCACCGATGCCGCCGATGCCGCACACCCCCCGCGTCACGATCGACAAGCTCGTCCTCGCCCGGGAGACCTGGCGCGTGCCGAGCGCCGAGCTCCCCCATCTGACAGTCGACGACGAGGCCGTCGGCTACGCGCGGCTACGCGCCTGGGCCGCGGCCGAGGGCATGCCCAGGCACCTGTTCTGGCGCACGCCTGAGGAGCCGAAACCGGTCTACCTCGATCTGGACAGCCCCGCCCTCGCCGCCCTCTTCACAGCCACCACGCGCCGCAGTCAACGCGCGGACCCAGATAGTGTCACCGTCATAACCGAAATGCGGCCCGACCCCAGCGAACTGTGGCTCACCGCCAGCGGGAACCGCCGCTACACCAGCGAGATCCGGCTCGTCGCCGCCGACGGACGCGGCCAGTAGCCGTACGGTTCGCCGCCGCGACGCTCCCGGGCACTCTCGCGGTCGTCATTGGGAAGGCGCCCTGGCGGGCGTCGGAGACGACCGGCTTCAGCCGTCAGGCCGTGGGCCGCATGGTCGCCGAAGGATCTCCCGACGGATTCAGCCCGACGACGTCACGTCGATGAGGCCGAATACTCGAGATGAGCCGGAAGTCGCAGACTTCGATGGGTTCATAGGGGAGGGCCGGGACCGAAAGGTCGAGGCTAACGGCGGCCATGCCGCCCTGGAAGCGCGTCGCGACGCCAAGGAAGGTCAGCACTTCGGCTACCCGGCGGCTGAACGTGCGAGCCGATATATGCAGATTCCGGCTGGCAGTCGCATCGGTGACCCCCATGGCGAGCTGTTCGAGGATCGGCCCCAGGTGAGCGGGCAGCTCGGGCCTGGCGCATTCCTCCTCCCGCAGATACCGCACAACCGGCTCATTCCACAACCTCATGACAGATTGGTTAGACACTTGCGTCATCTGCTGACTCCCTCAGTCAACGATCCGAAAAATTTCCCACTCCGCCGCCTGGGCACGAGGAGGCAGCCTGGCATCGCAGATCTCAGGCTCGTTCACCAAGCAGCTTCAGTCCCGCCGAGGCACATGCCGTCCTCGCCCTGCGGAAAATGGCAGTGGTAATGCCGAGCGGCTCCGGGAGTGAGTCGGAACCAGGCGCGGCATGGTAAAGCTCAGAGTTGTCATGCCCTCCCTAAATCACTGGCGGGTCGAGGGAAACATTGCCAGAGCCTAGCGAGGCATGTCGTTAACCATGAGCGCGCAAATGCTTGCCCGTCAGCGCAGGATCATTCGCAGCCGCCTGTTCCCACATCTCCGCTTCCCATCGAACTCGCGGCGGGAACGCCGCTCCAGAATCACCCGCTCGCCTTGAGCCGGGATGGGGGATGCTTGAGGCCGTTCACCGAGCTTGCCGTCGATGAAGGTGGCGTCGGCACGGACGGGGGGACCCGGTAGGCTCCTGGCCCGCGTAAGGCAGTCACTTCTCCCACCCCTGTCTACTGGGCCTGAATGGATACCTTCGGCCCTGTCCGGCTTCCATTTCGCGCGCCCCCGATTCCGCCATCTGATCTACGGTGATACCGGCTCGTCGGACGGCTTCCAGGAGTTCCTGACCGGAGAACCGGGTCACGTCGGGCACCAGATCGATCAGCGCATCGGTCATGATGCGATTGACCGCCAAGGGTAATCTGTCGAAGTACAGGCCCAGCGTCAGGTGTCACCCCGAAACGCATTCCGTCAGCGTTCCGCCGTTGTCGCTTCGGGTGCCGGCGATGCAGATCAGGGCTGACATCCGGCGTTCTGTCACTTCTGTCATCGACCCCGGCTTCGGACGAGCTGCGGCGAGCCGCGAGCGGCTATGCCACAGCATGGGTAGCGGATCCGGTGGAAGGCATGAGCACTCCGAATAACATTCGGAAACTAACATCATCTTGATAGAATTGCCTCTATGGAGGCCAGCGCCTTACGCGTGGAGAATTCGCGCATCATTCACCTGGCAGGCACCAGCGTCGAGCGCTATGACGTCGAACTTCCCGCCCCCGCCTGCCATACTGCAATCGCGGGCTGGGATCCTCGACGGCTGCGCGCCTCAACGGCACCGGTGAACTGCCGCCGGCGTCTGCGGCTCATCGAGCGGCGGCAGATCCCCGCCATACTTCAAGACGCAATCCTTTGACAGTGACGTGATCTCAGCGAGTAGGTAATGGTGCTCGAAATGGGTGAGGACAAGCGCCGCGCGGGCGATGTCGCCGATCAGACCGGGGCTGTTGGTGATGTGATGAAAGGCTCGCCGGGCGGGAAGACCGCCGTCGGCAGCGGCGTGCAACGCGCCCAAGGACGTGCGCGCGGGCGGCGGACAGATCGTGGACGGAGCCGGGTTCGACGACGCAACCGTCTCACCAGGCGTGTGACGGGGCACCGTCGTGGCAGCAGCCGCCAACCCGTCGCCACTCCCTTCTTCAGCGCGCGAGCGCTGTTCCTTTTCACCGACCGCTGAGGATCGGTCTGCTGTTCGGCCGCCTACCGGCGGAGGCCACACTCATGCCGGGCTTGCGGCGCCGGGGGCCGGTAGTCAGCCAGAGGATCTCCGCTCTCTCGCGAAGCGTCTGGGCGGCTTGGCCAGGTCGTGGGGCGCACGCGACGCCCACGACCTGACCAAGGGGCACGCTCTCGTAGACGTCAGGAAGCACGCAGGGACGGGAAGGGTGCAGGGTACGGAGCCGTTGGCACCCAGACCGCCTTCGCCTGCGTGTACTCGCCCAGTACGTCTGGGCCGGATGAACGACCCCAGCCCGAGTCCCCGAACCCCCCGAACGGCGCGGCCACATGGATCGCCTTGTAGGAGTTGATCCAGAACGTGCCGGCCCGGACATCGTCGGCAATTCGGTGCGCCCGCTCGACCGACCGCGTCCAGACCGCTCCGGCCAGGCCGAACTCGGTGTCGTTGGCCTGCCTGACCGCATCGGCCTCATCGACGAACGTGCTCACCGCCAGCACCGGACCGAAGACCTCGGTCCGAGCCACCGTGTGATCGGTGGTCACGTGGTCGAGCACGGTCGGCTCGACCCAGTAGCCTCCGTCGCTCAGCCCGTGCCGTTCGCCGTGCCTGCTGACCCGCGCGGCGCCCTCGCCCACCGCCTGCTCGACCAGCCCGCACACGTGCTCGTATTGCCGGGCGTTGCCGACCGGCCCGATCTCGACCTCCGGGTCTAGCGGGTCGCCGACCCTCAGCAGGGCGGCCTTGCGGACGACTTCGGCGACGAACTCCTCGTGCAGACCGGCGTGCACCAGCAGCCGGGAACCCGCCACGCAGGACTGGCCCGCGCCGGCGAAGATCGCCGCGAGCACGCCGTCGGACGCGGCGTCGACGTCGGCGTCGCCGAAGACGATGTTCGCGCTCTTGCCGCCCAGCTCGAGCAGCGCCGGGACGCCTCTGGAGGCGGCCGTCGTGGCGACTGTACGGCCGGTGGCCACCGACCCGATGAAGGCCACCTTGCGCACCCGGGGATCGGCTACCAGCGCCTGCCCGACCGTTTCCCCCAGCCCGCTCGCGACACTCAGCGTGCCCGGCGGCAGGCCGGCCTGCTCGGCCAGCCGGGCCAGCACGATCGTGGTGGCCGGGGTGAACTCGCTCGGCTTCAGCACCACGGTGTTGCCGCAGGCCAGGGCCGCCGCGGAGTTCCACGCTGCGGTGAACAGGGGAGCGTTCCACGGAGTCAACAGCCCGACCACGCCGTACGGCACGCGGCGAGTGTAGGTCAGCCACGGTCCGGGGACAGGCAGCGTCTGGCCGGTGATCTTGTCGGCCCATCCGGCGTAGTAGTCGAAGAAGTCGGCGGCCCGCAGCGCCTCCACCCGGCTGTCACGCAGCGGCTTGCCCGCGGTGGCTGACTCCAGGGCGGCCAGTTGTCCGGCCGCCTCCCGTACCAGTGCGGCCAGACGGCGCAGCGCCTCGGCGCGGCCGAACGGGCCGGCCTCCTGCCATGGCCGCAGCGCCGCCGCGGCAGCGTCGATCGCGGCGGTCGTGCCCTCGGCGCCGATATCTCGCCAGGTGGTCAGCAGTTCCCCGGTGGCCGGGTAGCGTGCCTCGACGGCCGCACCGCGCCCGGCGAGGTGCTCGCCGGCGGCGTACCCGCCCAACCCCTCGGGCAGGGCCTCGCCGAGGATGCTCGCGGCGGCGGTGGCGGCCGCGCTGAGTCCGAGCGTCGGTGAGATGGTCACTGGGTCCTCCCGGCGTGGGTCAGCGCCCCGGACGAGGCAGCGATCACCTGGGCAGCCCGGTTGAAGTCGGCGTCCGGCGACAGCTGCTGCGCCGCCTCCTGCCAGGTGCGGCGGGTGGCGTCGATGACGGTCATGGCGGTGCCGGTGCGCGCAGCCAAGTCAGCCGCCAGGTTGACGTCCCTGGCCATGAGGCTGATCGGGAACCCGGAGTCGTACGTGCCCGGCAGCACCCAGCGCGGGAAGTTGACGTCGGTCGCCGCGTTGCGTCCCGAGCCGCTGTTCAGCGCGGTGACGACCTTGTCCGCGTCCACGTCGTACGCGGCGGCGATGTCGACGGCCTCCGCGCACAGCGCGATGGCCCCGGCGCACAAAGCGTTGTTGAGCAGCTTGGTGACGTTGCCCGCGCCGGGGCCTCCCATGTGCCGCCATCCGCCGCCGGTGATCGCGTCAAGCAGCGGAGCCGCCGTCGAGACGGTCTCCGGCACCGCGCCGACGAACGCGGCGAGGGCTCCCGCGGCGGCGCCGGACGGGCCGCCGGACACCGGCGCGTCTACGAATACGACGTCGCGCGCCGCGGCGTCCGCGGCCAGGCCGACGCTGGTCTGCGGGTCGGAGGTGGACGTGTCGACGATCAGGCGTACCGAGTCCAGCTCCAGGAGCTCGGGGACGACGACGCGCACCTGCTCAGCGCCGGGGAGGGAGAGCAGGACCTGTTCCGTTCCAGTCAGGTCCGCGATGGAGGTGACCGTGTTGACGCCGGCGTTGCGCGCCCGGGCCAGAGACTCCTCCGACGGGTCGCAGCCCAGCACTGACCAGCCGCGCCGAACGAGCATCGCCGCCGTCGCACCTCCCATCGCGCCCAGGCCGACTACGGCCACCGACCCTGGTGTGGTCTCGCTCATTCCTGTCCTTTCTGGGGAATCAGTTCGTCTTGCGGACGGTCCGGCTCAGTGCCGTTCGAGCCAGTCCCGTACGACGGTGAGGAACGGTTCGGGGCGCTCGATGAAGGGGAAGTGCCCGCACTCGGGCAGGACCGCGAGCGCCGCGCCCGGGATGCCGGCGGCGAGCCGCTGCGAGCAGAGTTCCAGCGGCAGGATCCAGTCGTCGTCGCCGGAGACGACGAGTGTGTCGCCGGTGATCTCGCCGAGCCGTCCGCTGACGTCGTAGGCGCGCAGCGCCCGCAGGTGCGCCGTGTTGAACGCCTCCGCGCTGAAGTGGGTGCCTTCCGAGGCGCGGGCGACCAACTCGGCGGTGGGCGCGTGGAAGTACAGCGGCAGCAGGGTGCGCCACAGGTCGGCCCACTCGTCGTCGTCGGCCTGCGCCCGGGCCAGCCGCACCCGCACCGCGTCCACCTGCTCCGGGGTGCCGCGCCGTGCCGCGTTCTCGGCGACCACGTCGGTGTGGTCGAGCTTGGGCGCGGTCGAGACGAGGATCATCGGCCGGCCAGCGCCCGACGGGGTCAGCGCGTACTCCAGCGCCACGTAGCCGCCGTAGGAGTGGCCGAGTATGACCGGGTTCTCCAGGCCCATCGCCTCAATGACCTCGTCCACCTGCCGGACCCAAATGGTGTTGTCGTGGATCGCCGCGTAGTCCAAAGCGCGGTCGGACCGGCCGTTGCCGACGAAGTCGAGGTAGACCACCCGGTGGCTGGCGGCCAAGGCGTCGAAGGTCGGGCGCAGGTAGCCGTGGTCGAGCCCCAGACCGCCGTGCAGCACGAGGATCGGCCGGCCGGATCCGGCCTCGGCCACGTAGGTCTCACCGACCGAGGTCGGAATGGTGATGCTCATCGTGATGCCTCCTGATCGCCGGACGTGGTGTTTCTGGCCAGGCGCAGCCGGGCCCATGGCAGCAGCGCGCGGCGGCCGCGCCGGTGGTTGAACAGGTCGAGCCCGACGGACGCGATCAGCGCGACGCCCTGGGAGATCTGCTGCCAGGCGTTCGCGACGTTCATCATCGTGAGGCCGGCCTGCAGGATGTTGAGGAACAGTACGGCGAGCAGCACCCCGAGCAGCCGTCCCCTGCCGCCGGTGAAGGCGACCCCGCCCAGCAGCACCGCGGTGAGCACCTGCAGCTCGAAGCCGACGCCGAGCGTGCCGGGGGGCGCGCTGTTGAGACGAGAGGCAAGGATGACCCCGGCCAGTCCGGCGGCGAGGCCGTTCAGGGTGAACAGCACGAACCGGATCCGCCGCAGGTTGAGCCCGGCGAGGTAGGCGGCCTCGCGATTCATACCGACCGCGTAGATGTGCCGCCCGGTGGGGGTCAGCACCAGGAACGCCCCGCCGAGCGCGAAAACCAGCACGGCGATCCAGATCGGGATGGCTATGCCGAGGAACGTGCCGTTGCCCAGGCGCAAAAAGCCCTCGGTGAAGCCGAACACCGGCGCTGTGGTGATCAGGTAGGTCAGGCCCCGGGTGATGTTGCCCATGCCGAGCGTGACCACGATCGAGTTGATGCCGACCACAGTGACCAGGAAGCCGTTAACCGCTCCGGCGGCGGCCCCAGCCGCCAGGCCGACGAGCACCGCGGTGGGCGTGCCCCAGCCGCTGGCGGCCATGAGGTACCCGGCGGTCACCGCGGAGACTGCCTCCAGCGAGCCGACGGACAGGTCCACCTCTCCAGAGATCACCAGCAGCGTGCTGGTAACCGCGACGATGGCCAGCACGGTGCTCTGCAGGGCGATGTTCTTGAGTACGTCGACGGTAAGGAAGGTGGAGTCGGCGGAGGTGAACACGATCAGCAGCACGGCGATGCCAATGACGAGGCTGTTGCGGACGAGGAGCGCTCCGACGCGCTGCGCGGTCCACCGCTGCACCGGCTCCCCGTGGCCGTCGCCGTGCTGGGCGGTGGTCACGTCCGCCGCCTTGACCTGGCTCATGGTCGGGAGACTCCTTCCGTCTGGGGTGCTTTGGGCACCGGGTCGAGGATGCCGAGGTGGGACAGGTGCAGCATGCGGTTGCGGTCGAGCGGCTCAGCCGGGAGTTCCGCTACGATGCGGCCCCGGACCAGCACCAGGACGCGGTCGGCCAGCAGAGCGACCTCGTCCGGGTCCGACGTTGTGAACACGACCGTGCGGCCGGTGAGCACCTCTTCCGAGCGCAGCGTCTGGTAGATGTCGGCGCGGGCGCCGACATCTATGCCCTGGGTCGGTTCGTCCAGCAGCAGGACACGTACCCCCTGGTAGGCGGCGAGCCACCGGCTGAGCACCAGCTTCTGCTGGTTGCCGCCGGAGAAGGCCCGTGCCGCCAGCGCCGGGTCGGAGGGGTGCAGCCGCACCTGGTCGGCTCCGGCGGCGAACCGCCGTCGCTCGGCCGCGCGGTGCCGCAGTAGCGGCGGGCCGAGCTGTCCGAACGCCGGTTGCAGCACGTTGTCCGCCGCGTCGAGGTCGGCGAAGACAGCCTGCCGGGCCCGGTCGCCGGGCACCAGCGCGATCCCGGCGCGCAGCGCGGCCTTGGGGCTCGACCGGCGCGGTACCGTACGGCCGCCCACCTGTACGGTGCCCACATCGGCGCGGCGGGCCCCGTACAGCGTCTCCAGCAGCTCGCTGCGGCCCGAGCCGACGAGACCGAAGATCGCGACCACCTCGCCCTCGTGGCTGGTGAAGGTGACGTCGTCGAAACGCTCGCCGGACAGCCCGGACACCGTCAGCATGGGGGTACGCCGCCGCGACAGCGCGGGTCCCGCGACGCGGCGCGGAGCCGGGAGGCGGCCGGTGATGGCCTCGGTGAGCTGCTCGGTCCGCACCGAGCCGACCGGCTCGTCCAGCGCGACCACGCCGTCCCGCAGCACCGTGATCCGGTCGCAGAGGTCGAACACGTCGCCGAGGATGTGCGTGATGAACAGGACGTGCACCCCGCTTGCGGCGATGCGCCGTACCACGTCCTTGAGCTTTCCGGCCTCGCGGTCGGACAGCGCGGCGGTCGGCTCGTCCAGGATGAGCACGCGGATGCCGGGGCGCGAGGTGGCCTTGACGATCTCGACGAGCTGCTGGCTCGCGATCGGCAGATCGCCGACGATCGTGTCCTCGCGCAGGCCGTGGTCCGGGCCGAGGACGCCGCTCAGCGCCTCCCTGGTACGGCGCCGCTGCTCGGCTCGGGCGAGCAGCGGGCCATGGCGCAGTTCTCTGCCGAGGAAGACGTTGTCGCTGATCGACAGGGACGCGACCAGGCTGAGGTGCTGGTAGATCACCGCGATTCCGGCCTCGGCCGCCCGCTGCGGGGTCAGACCGGTCCACACCTCGCCGTCGAGCTGGATCGTTCCAGCGTCGGGCGCGTGGGCGCCGCTGAGGCATTTGATCAGCGTGCTCTTGCCCGCGCCGTTGGCGCCCAGCAGGGCCTGCACCTGCCCGGGCTCGCAGCGCAACGACACGCCTTTGAGCACCTCGTTGGCGCCGTAGCACTTTCGTACGCCGTCGATGACGAAGCTCATGACGACCCGCTACGCCAGGTCCGACAGGTAGGCGGCCAGCTTGTCGGTGTTCGCCGCGGTCAGCGCCTCGATCTGCATCTGCACGACGGGCGAGCTCGCGGTGCCGGCGGCGAGCGCCATCGGGTGCTCCACACAGACCTTGGCCAGCTCGGAGATCCGCAGCGCGGAGCTGCACCGCAGCATCGTGCCCTGCTGGACGAGCTCCAGCGCCTCCTTGGCGCCGTCCTGCCCGCCGATGAAGACATCGGCGTCGTCCTTGTCGAAGCCCGCGTTGACGAAGGCCCGGTAGGCGCCGGTCGCGGCGTCGTCGTTGTAGCAGAGCACCACGTTGATGTCCTTGCGGCTGCTCAGGATGGACTGCATCACCTGCAGTCCGGTCGCGGGGTCGCTGGCGGCTTGAGTCGCGACGATCTCCGCGTCGGGTGCGCTCTGCTTAAGGCCCTCGATCATGCCGTCGCACCGCTCGATGCCGATCGTGCCGGACTCGCGGTACTCCAGCAGGACGACGTTGGCCCGGCCGCCGTGCTTCTCGGTGACCCACCGGCCGGCCTGCTGGCCGAGCCGCAACCCCGACTCCTTGTTGTTCAGCAGGACCGAGCCGCTCTGGTTCTTCATCTCACCGGCGTAGGTGACCCACACCAGTCCGGCGTCCAGCGCGGACTTGGCGACCGGTTCGAGGCTGGTGACCTCCATCGGCAGCACGGTGAACGCGGGGACCTTCTGCGCGATCCAGCCCTGGAGGTTGGCGAGCTGCTTGTCGAGTTGCGCGTCGTCGACGGCGGTGAGCAGCTCGGCGCCGGCCGCCTTGGCGGACTGCTCGGCGAACTTCATGATCGTCGACCAGAGCGGGACCGTGTTGAACGGGTGGTCGAAGCCGACCTTGCCCACCTTCTTGCCGCCGCCCGCCGAGAGCGGCGCACTCGCGGCGTCGGAACCGCAGGCGGACAACAGAGGAGCGGCGGCGCCGAGGGCCGCGACGGACGTGGCGTAGCGGAGGAAGGAACGGCGAGTCTGGCCAGTCATCAGATCTCCTTGAGCTGGGTCAGGGGGTGCCCTGGGAACGGGTTCGGGGGCCGCGGGGCGGCGTACACGGCTTCGCGGGCCGGGATCGGCCGGCTTCAGGAAAGGGCTCTTCGTCACGGACGCCGATGGCGGGACACCGGAGACGTGGCGACGGCGAAAGGCAGCCGGGCATGCGCCGGTACGGGCTCGGCGCAGAACGGGTGAAGTCCGGGTGACGACGACGAAACGGCGTCAGGAGTGGGAAGCGTCGCCGGCGGGCTATAAGCCCTGCGGGCGGACGACGAGGCTGGGCACGCCGGGCACGGTCACCTCCGCTGGTCCCACACGTCGAGCGCGTTCCACAGCGCCTGGGTGCGCTCGTGGGCTTTCCGCGCGTCGGCGGCGACGTGGGACTCGATCCCGGCCAGCAGCCCGTAGACCACCGAGGTGGCCGCGGTGACGGACTGGAAGAACGACACCCCCTCGCTGGGAACCGTGATCAGGTACGTGGCCGCGGACGCCAGGCGGGTGTTGGCGGCGTCGGTGATGACCACGACCGGCACGCCTGCCTCACGCACCGCCTCGGTCAGTACGGCGATCTCGCGGAACTGCTTCCAGAAGCTGATCGCGACCAGGCAGTCCTCCGGGCTGAGCCTTCCGGCCGCCGAGGCCAGGTGCACGCCGCCGCGGCCCTCCAGCGTGAACGGCAGGCCCATGGTGCTCGCCAGGTGGGTCAGCACGTGCGCCGGGGCGGTGAACGAGCCGGACGCCACGACGAGGGTGCTGCGGGCGCCCGCCATGGCGACCGTCGCCGCGTGCACCACCTCGGGGTCGACCAGCTCCAGCGCCAGCGTGAGGTTGCTGATGTCACGCCGCACGGCCTCGTGCACCGGGCCCATCGCGCCGCCGTCGGCGTGCTCGGCCTTGGTCTGGTCGGTGCTGAGGCTGGCCAGGTAGTGTGCCCGCAACTCCTGTTGCAGCGGCGGCCAGCCCCGATAGCCCAGTGCCTGCGCGTAGCGCACCACGGTGCTCGGCGTGGTGCCTGCCAACTCGGCCACCTCCGCGACCGGCGCGTAGGAGCATCGTTGTGGATTGGCGGCGAGCGCCTGGGCGACGCGCCGCATGGCCGGGGATATGCCCTGATGCGAGTCGCCGCCGCCGAGCCAGGCCGGGATCACCCGATCCTGCATCGCAACAATCCTTCCAATTGCGTGTGATTGGAACGATAGTTGCACAACCTGGACCGATTGAGAAGGGGTGCTTTGTAACAGATGGGCCCTGGAGGCTGGGTGCCACTGGAAACGTGATCTTCGTTTCGGTGCGATGCGCAACCAGATCGGTCTGGTTGCCGGCTTAAGGTTCCTGGGTCATCTCCGGCGATTCCTGTCTGATGAGCCGGTCGTCCGGTATGGCGCTTGCCGAGGAGCCGTCGACTGCAGAGCTGGAGCAGTTCTTCCGGCTGGATCGCGCCGCGCCGCGCGAGATGAAGGTCGGCGACCTGGTCGACCACGCGCCGCCAGGAGAGGGGAGGCAGGTGCGGCATGATGATCGGCCGCGCTCCTTCGCCTGGCCTGCCTGACCGTCACGAACGCCTTCGCCGCGCTGCGGTTGCTGTCGATGGGCGATCGGGACAAGGACGTCGAGATACTTGCCCTGCGTCATCAGATCACCGTTCTGGAACGCCACCTCGGCGCCGACACCGAGGCGAGAAAGGCTCCGGAGGGCCGGGCCTTTCTCGCCGCCCTCCTGGCATCGTTGCCGCACGAGGTGCTGCGCCGGCTGCGGCTTGTCGTCCGGCCCGGATACCGTCCTGCGCTGGCATCACGATCTGATGAAACGGCGTCACGCCCGTACCTGCCGGCCGAGGCGGCCGGGGCGCCCGCCCACGTTCCGCTTCATCCGTGCCCTCGTCCTGCGCCTGGTTCGCGAAAATCACCGGCGCGGTCGGCGACCCGGATGAAGCGCTGCACGCCTATCTCCGTGAGCCTGGTCAGGACCTCCGCCACAGCATCGCGACGGCCACCAACCCTGCCAGACACGGCGCCATTCCGATCCACCCCAGCAGCGGCGCCAGGCCGGTGTCGCCGGAGGTGTCCTTGACGAACAGTCCGGTCAGCGCGACGGAGGTCCCGAGCGCGAACATCGCGGTGGCCGCCCAGCGGGCCCACCGCTTGCCGGACCTGACCGCCCACGTGGTCCAGACCCAGCTGACGACGCCGAGCACGCCGACGACGGTGAGGATGACCAGGTACGCCGTGACGGCCGAGTCGATGCGCTCCTGGGAGTACGCCGGGTAGCCGGCCCGGATGTGGTCGGCCAGCACGTGTCCCGTGGCACGGTCGACGTACGGTGCGATCATCGCCGCGACGGTGAGCACCAGGCCGGTGTACATCGCGATGGGGCGCCTGGTCTGTGTCGACGGTGCACGGTTGATGGTTCTGGTCATGACTGCTCCCTTCCAAAATCTACGTCGTAGGTTTTCGCTCCGTAAAGTACGTTCTACGGTGTAGGTTTAGCAAATGGAGAGACCGGACGTGGCCAGACGCACACAGGGCAGGTCGGCGGGGCTCGACCGCGAGCGCATCGCGGCCACCGCCGTCGCACTCGTCGACCGCGACGGCCTGGAGCGCTTCGGGGTACGACGGCTCGCGGAGGAGCTCGGAGTCGACCCGATGTCGATCTACCACCACATCAAGGGCAAGGCGGCGCTGCTGGACGCGATGTCCGAGGCCGTGCTCGCCGAGGTGGCGGTCACCGCGGACGACACCTCACACGGCTGGGAAGAGACCGCCCGATGGACGGCGCACGGCTACCGGGAGATGGCCTACCGGCACCCCCGGGTGTTCCCGCTGCTGGCCACGCGCGCCCAGACCTCGCCGGTGGCCCTCAGCGCCCTGGAACGACTGGTCACCGCGATGCGTAAGGCCGGTCTGCCCGACCAGGTGGTCGCGGACGCGCCGCTGATGCTGTTCGGCTTTCTCAACGGATATCTGCTGGCGGTCCTCAGCGGCGAACCCGACGGGGCCGGTGACCTGCCCGCGATCGACGCCACCGCCTACCCGACGATGGCCACCCTCATGCCCCTGCAGGCCGGCTTCGGGTCCCTGGCGGAGTTCGACCGGATGCTCGGCACCGTGCTCGACGGGATCCGGCACCGGGCTGCTCAATCGGGGTCGCCATAGTACGCGGGAAAATCGGGCGGAAATGGCTGGGCAGGCTCCTGGGCCGGGGAGCTTCGGGCTCTGGCGGGAGGTGCCTGGTGGTCGCTCCGGTGTTCACGGACGAGGAACTGGAGCCCCTGCGGCGGTGCCCGGAGATCGGCCGGGACGAGCCGGGCCCGGTTCTTCACCCTCGCTCCGTCTGACGTCGCGTTCAGTTGAAGGAGCTGGACGAAACGCGCCCTTCGCTCCTCGGACGCGAAGCGGCCCCCTGTGCCCATCTGTGGCGCCTCGGAGTGCGCGGAGTCTTTGAAGTCCGCCAGGAAAAGTCGCGGCGGGATGTCGAGAACCCGCGCGCGGCTTCGTCCCCGGAGTGAACACGGCCACAATGGGCCGTACCGCACTGAGGAGAACATGATGGCCAAGTACCTGCTGCTCAAGCACTACCGGGGCGCGCCGGCATCGGTCAACGACGTGCCGATGGACCAGTGGACGCCGGAGGAGCTTTCGGCCCACATGCGGTACATGCAGGACTTCGCCGCTCGGCTCGAGGGCACCGGCGAGTTCGTCGACGGTCAGGCGCTCTCCCCGGAGGGCACGTTCGTCCGCTACGACGGCGAGGGGCGGCCGCCGGTCACCGACGGCCCGTTCGCGGAGACCAAGGACCTGATCGCGGGCTGGATGGTGATCGACGTCGAGACCTACGAGCGGGCGCTCGAGCTGGCCGGCGAGTTGTCCGCGGCTCCGGGTGCGGGTGGGAAGCCGATCCACGAGTGGCTCGAGGTGCGCCCGTTCCTGGCCGCGCCCCCGACCATCACGGAGTGACGCACGGTGGACGAGTCCCAGCTGCGGACCCTCACCCCCACTGTGATCGGCATCCTCGTCCGTCGCGGAGCCGACTTCGCGGCGGCCGAGGATGCCGTGCAGGACGCCCTGGTCGAGGCCGTGCGCGTGTGGCCGGACGACCCGCCGCGGGATCCCGAGGGCTGGCTGGTCACCGTGGCCTGGCGTAAGTTCCTCGACGCCGCCCGCGCCGATACCTCCCGACGGCACCGCGAGGCACGCGTCGAGGGCGAGCCCGTGCCCGGCCCGGGCGAGGTGGTGGACGACACGCTCCAGCTGTACTTCCTGTGCGCGCACCCGTCCCTGACACCGGCTTCGGCCGTCGCGCTCACGTTGCGCGCGGTCGGCGGCCTGACCACGCGTCAGATCGCGCGGGCCTACCTCGTGCCGGAGGCGACCATGGCCCAGCGGATCAGCAGGGCCAAGCGGACCGTCTCGGGCGTCCGGTTCAACCAGCACGGTGACGTCGCCACGGTGCTGCGCGTGCTCTACCTGGTCTTCAACGAGGGCTACTCCGGCGACGTCGACCTCGCCGGCGAGGCGATCCGGCTCACCCGCCGGCTGGCGGCCAAGACCAACCATGAGGAGGTCGCGGGCCTGCTCGCGCTCATGCTGCTCCACCACGCACGGCGCCCGGCACGGACCGGCGCCGACGGCAGGCTCGTGCCTCTTGCCGAGCAGGACCGCAGCCTGTGGAACACCCGCCTGATCGCCGAGGGCGTCGATGTGCTCCAGACGGCCCTCACCCGCGACCGCCTGGGCGAGTTCCAGGCCCAGGCCGCCATCGCCGCGCTCCACGCCGACGCCCGGACGGCCGAGGAGACCGACTGGGTGCAGATCGTCGAGTGGTACGACGAACTGGTGCGCCTCACCGGCAGCCCGGTGGCCCGCCTCAACCGGGCCGTCGCGGTCGGCGAGGCCGACGGCCCTCGGGCCGGCCTGGCCGCCCTGGCGGTGCTCGACCCCGCCCTGCCCCGCCACGCCGCCGTCGCGGCGTATCTGCACGAGCGTGACGGTGACCCAGTGACCGCAGCACGGCTCTACGCCGAAGCTGCCCGATCGGCGTCCAGCCTCCCCGAACGCGACCACCTCACGCGACAGGCCGCACGGCTCAACGCGCGGCTGCGCGGTTGAGCGGCGGGCGGCAGGCATTCACCGACCCGATAGGGACGGTCTGCTCACCCAGTTGGCCGGCCTCGCCACTGGCTCGCGGTCACACGTCCCAGGTGACCGGGAGGCTCTTCACCCCGTAGATGTCCGCGGTCTCCGGGCGCAGGCCAACCTCTTCAGCCGGTACGGCCAGGCGCAGCGTGGGGAAGCGGTTGACCAGCGCGGGGAACGCGACCCGCATCTCGACGTCCTCCAGCGCCGTCCTCATGAACGTCTTGGCGACGCTCAGATACCGCAGCAGCTCCTCCACGGCCCGCTCGGCGAGCGCGGGATCGGCGCGCAGCGCGGCCAGCTGACCCGCAGGCTGAAGGTCAGCCCGGCCTCCGTCTCCGTGGCCGTGAATTATCTGATCCAGCAGGGGTTTGTCCGGCGCGAGCGCGATCGGCAGCGGCGTCGCGACATCTACGTGGTCGACGACGACGCCTGGTACCACTCGATCGTGATCAGCGAGCGGCAGACGCTCGAGGCGGCGCAGGCCGCGATGGCGGCGGCGGAGACGTGCGGGCTCGACAGGCCCGTAGGGCAGCGTCTGGCCAGAGGAGGGGCGTTCCTGGAGCGGGTCAGCCTGGACATGATGGAGTCGGCCGACCGCTGGCGCGCCCTCCTGGCGTGATGGGTCTCAGCCGAACCACCTGGGGAGCAGGGTGATCCCGCCGCTTGCACCGCCACGTCCTCGGGCAGGTCGAAGACGAACTCCACGCCAGGGGTGTTCTCCGGCCAAGCCCAGGCGTGGATCTCCGCCAGGTCGCGATCCGGGTCGGCAGGGATCATGACGGGAACCGAGATGACGCGATCCTTGATCACACGCAGCGCGCACATGTCACCCTTGGAAGGGTTCGTCTCGCTCCTCCCCGGTGGGGCAGCGCGAATCGATCATGATTGGTTCACCAGCCTCCGACGACCTCGACACGCTCACTCTCAAGGGCGTTGTGCCACACCGGGTCACGCAGCAGCCGCGCCTCCCAGGTCCGCACGATGCCGTCCGGTCCCGTGACCGCGTCCTCTCGGGACGGGTGCAGGAACAACTCGCTCGTGCCCTCGGGAAGGGCTGCGAGCCGGCGGAGGTAATCGTCCCGCAGTCGCTCATAGGCACCGAGCTCGTGTGCGCTGCGCCGATTGGTGGCGATCGTCTGCGGGATGGACACGCCTAGCGCATCGGCGAGGGCGACGGCACGCTCGTGCGCTGCCGCGAGCCGCGGCGGGAGCGGTCCGCCGAAGTACGGCTCCGGGTCACGGGGCAGCCGGAAGGCGAGGCCGTGGCGCGCACACCACTCAAGCGCCTCGGCGAGCCACGACCGGCCGTGCAGGCCGTAGAGGGTGCCGGCATGGGAGTCGGCCGCCTGGGGTGTAAGGCCCCGATGGCGCATCCAGTGCAGCTGTGCGTCCGCCTCCCGTATGACATCCCGCGCCTCGCCACGGGCTCCGAGAGCCAGCGGGTCGTCACTGAGTGTTCCGTCCGGATCGACGAGGCTCGCCGCGCCGTTGAGGGGTCGCCAGCGCGGGAGCCCGCGCTCGCTCGTGAGCGTCACGTGCACCCGCGGCAGGACGCCGAGCTCCCTGACCTGGTTCGCGGCTTGCTCCGCGGCCGCCGAGACGCAGATGAGCGTCGTCGCGGTGACATGTCCCTCGGCGAGCAGTGCGACGATGACCTCTGTCGTCCCCGGTTCGCGGCCGAGATCGTCGGCCGTGATCACAACGCGGCGGGTCATCGGGGGCGCTCCACGGCCGACTCGTCCACGGGGCCGGCGGGCGGCGGCTCGACCGGCTCAGCCGCCGTGGGCGGCGTCTCGATCGGGACCGAGATGAGTCGCGCCGCGACCGCGCCGATCGTCGTCAGCACGAACGGGTACACGCATAAGTACACCCGGAACGCGAGCCCAGGGTCGGCGCCGGGGTCGTCGCCCGAGTTGTAGCCGAAGAACACGCCCAGCGAGGTGAGCGCGAGTCCGGTCACGATCCCGTTGAGCCGGCCGAAGAAGCCGAACGCGGACAGGAAGAGCCCTTCGCGATGTTCCCCGTTGCGCGCCGCGTCGGCGTCCAGCACACGCGCGACGATGAGGTCGTTCGTCGCGAGCATTCCCGACCACCCGGCCCCGACGAGCATCCCTGCGGCGATCGCGGTGACGAGGTCGGTGGCGAAGAACAAGGCTGCGAAGCTGGCCGCGAGCACCGCGAAGGCAAGCCGCCAGGTCCACAGGGCGCCGCGGCGTGCGGCGACGCGTGTCCACACCACGAGGCCGCCCGCCGAGACGAGGATGACGATGCCCTGAAGGTAGAGCGCGTTCCCGACCGGGAGCCCGAGCGAGTAGCGGACGTACAGCTGGATGCCCGAGAGTACGAGCGCCATGGCGATCCCGTAACAGGCGCCGGTGAGCCCGACCGTCCAGAACATCCGGTTGCGCACGATCGACCACACGCTGGGCAGCAGCAGCGGCCGCTCGCGCGTGGAGTAGCGGGGACGCTCGCGCGCGCCGAGCGCCATGAACACGATCACGACGAGCGCGACCGCGCCATAGATGATCGCTGTGATCTGGAAGCCTTCGGTGGATTCCTCGGTGCCGAACACGTTCGTCGTGAGCAACGGGGTGACCGCGAGCGAGATCACCAGCGCCACGAGTTGGAAGCCCTGGCGCAGACCGTTGGCTACGGCGCGGTCGCTCTCCTGCGGGTACAGCTCGGGAAGCAGCGCGCCGTAGTTCGCGTTGAGCATCGAGTCGAAGGCCTCGCACAGGATCGCGAAGACCGCGAACCAGAGCAGGAGGCCGATGCCCTGCAGAGAGGTCGGCGCGGAGAAGAATGCGATCATGCAGGCCGCGAGCATCGGCGCGCCGACGAGCAGCCACGGCCGGCGCCGGCCGAACCGGGTTCGGGTGCGGTCGGAGAGGTGGCCGAGCAGCGGGTTGTCGAGCGCGTCGATGACCGCGTAGATCACCATGACCACGCCGTAGGCGCGAACGTCGAGACCCAGAATGTCGACGTAGTAGAGGATCATCGACCCCTTGATCATGTTGATCGGGATGGACGTGCCGAACATCCCGATGGCGTAGCGCCACGCGGGAGTCCGCCCCGGGGCGGAGGCCGTACCGGGCTGAGACACACGATCACCTTCTTTCTGATGCCGACGCCGCGCGGCGTTGCCTGCGCGCTCAAAGGAGAACGGGGGGGTGAAGCGGAGTCGTGCCGACGCCGATGGCCGGCTCCGTCGCCGACAGGTCGCCGACGGAGCGATGAAGCGGGGCGGCCACTGGCTCGACGCAAGAGCGTACGCCGTGGCGACCGTCCATTCCCCGCGCCCGGTCGGAGACCTTGTTCACCGACGACACGCGCGCTCTGCGGGAACGCGTGTTCTGGAGACTCGTGTACGAGACGGCCGCCCCTTGCCGCTCATCAGCGAGGCGGTGGCCTGACCTGCCTGCTCAGCCGCCGGGGGTCGCCGGCGCCGTTCGTGTCGGAGTAGAGGATCGCAGCGTCGGCGCCGCTTGGATCGATGTGGATCGGTCGATGTGCTCCTCTTCCCCGTCGCATGGCTGGCACGGATGCGACGTAACGGCAGCTCGCGTCATCGGTGCTTCACGCCCGCGTCACCGGCGCCAGAGGGCCTGGGAAGCGGGAGCGTGGCCTCCACCTGCGTCCCCGGGCCGGCGTCGGTGCCGGCCGCGGGGGCCTGGGTGATCCGGCAGGTGCCGCCCAGCTCTGCGGCGCGCTCGCGCATCGAGGCGAAGCCGACGCCGGAGCGCCGGTGGCCGGGCAGCCCCTTGCCGTCGTCGCGCACCCGCACGACCAGCGCGTGCTCCGAGCAGGCCAGCGTGACGGTGGTCCGGGTGGCGTCGGCGTGCTTGCGCACGTTGGTCAGCGCCTCCTGCGCGATCCGATACGCCGCCACCTCCACGGCCGCCGGCAGGTCCCGGGTCTCGCCTTCCACCTCGACCTGGACGGGCGGCCCCGGCTCCTCGGCGAGCGCGCGCACCGCCCCGAGCAGGCCGAGGTCGTCCAGGCTGGGCGGGCGCAGGCCGTAGACCAGCTCGCGGACCTCCTGGCTGACCGAGTCCATGCTGCCGCACAGGTCCCGCAGCATCCGGTCGGCCGAGGACGGCACCTCGCGCAGGCGCAGCTGGGCCATGGTCAGTGACATCGACATGTTGGTGAGCGCCTGGCCGAGGCCGTCGTGCAGGTCGCGGCGGAGCCTGCGCCGCTCCTCCTCACGTGCGTTCAGGATGCGCTCCCGGGAACGTTGCAGGTCGGCCGTCATCAGCACGGCGTGCGCGACGTCCGCGACGTAGAGGGTCGCCGCGCTGATCAGCCGCTCGGTGTAGGCGGCGGAGAAGCGGCGCGGTCCGGGCGGCCCGATCAGCATCCGGCCGACCGGCTCGCCGTGCCACACCAGCGGCACGGCACGCGGGTCCGGACCGGTCGTCCCCAGCTCCACCCGCATGCCCGCCGTGCCGGCCTCCGTGCCGACCTCGACGACGACGCCGGTTACGCCCAAGCCGTCGTGCACCACCGCCGTGACGGCGGCCAGCGCGTTCACCGGCTCGGTCTCGCCGACCTCGCGCGCCAGCCTCCTGGCCAGTTCCTCGGGCTGGCCGTGCTTGCCGTACAGCATCACGTCGGTGAGGCCGCGCAGGCGCGTGCGCAGCGGCTGGAAGAACGCGCCCGCCACCAGCGCGGCGGCCAGCCCCGCCACCTGGTCGTAGCCCGACACCAGCAGCGCGGCCAAGGCGCCGGTGCCGAAGTAGACTCCGCCGACCGCGGCGATCAGGCCGGTCGCGATGACGGTCCGGCTGATGACGGTGTCGATGCCGTACAGGCGGTATTGCAGCACAGCGAACGCGATCGTCACCGGAATCAGCCCGGTCCAGATCGTCGCCGGCAGCCAGTAGGCCTCGCCGAGCAGCACGAACAGCGTGTAGATGACGAACGCGCTCAGCGGCCAGGCGATCTGCCTGCGTGCCGTCGAGGGCGCGTGCCGCAGCCGTACCAGCAGAGAGATCACGGCGAGCACCACGCAGGCGTTGATCAGCAGTGTCAGCGAGCGCGTCAACGTCGCGTGGTAGGGAGCCAGGGCCTCGATCGCCAGCGGATTCGGAATGACCTCCGGCCAGCGGTAGGTGCTCGCGGGCGGCGTCGGCCGCACGATGTTGCGCACGCCCTCGAGGACGGTCGCGGCCACACCGGTGATCGCCACCGGCAGCCAGCGGCGGGAGGGCAGGCGATCGTCCGGTGAGAGCAGCGGCGTAAGGATCCCCAGCGTGCAAGCCCCGACCGTCCAGCCTGCGATGGCCAGGATGCGCAGCCATCCGGCGCTCTCCAGGTCGCCGGCCGACGCCTGCGTGAACTGCAGCCCGGTCACCATCACGTTGACCGCGCAGGCGAGGCCGCCGACACACATCAGCCAGGCCAGCTTCAGGCGGGGACGGTACGCGATCAGGAACGCGCCGATCAGTGGGAACATCAGGCCCGCGCCGTGGTCGGGTGCCATGGGCGGCCACGGCGCCCACTCCTTCGGCACCGATAACTGGATCGCGGTGCCGGCCACGGTCAGCGACACCGACAGCACGGCCAGCACGGCCGATACCTTCCGCATCCACGCCGGCCCCCGGGCGTCCACACGACCCGCGCCCGGCTCGCCGCCCCCGCCTGCCTTCACTGCTCGCATCCCCTACCCCGCGGAAATCTCAGCGCCCGTCGCCGGCGAACCGACCAGGCCGGACTCGTTGGCGATCACCACGAGCCGTGGGTGAGACCTCGAACGACCATGGGGAAGGTACGCCCCGGGACCCATCAGAGGAGGCCGACTGGGATGTCGAGACCCTCCGCCTGGAGCAGTTGGGAGTATACGGGGACCCCGGCCGCGACCCGCGTGGCCGGGTGGTGTCCGTGGCCTCTTCCGCGAGCGCGCCACGGCTGCCGGGGCCGACCGCCGGAACGGACGCGGCCGACGCCGAATGCCGGCCGGCCGCGGGCTTTCCGTAGTCCCGGAGCTCGCCCTCGATCGCGAGATCCAGAAACCGGCGGACTCCTTGGCTTACTGTTTTCAGTGTTCACACTTCAAAAACAGGAAGTTGAGAGTTAATCTTCAGACCTATGGCCCCCACGTGTGGGCGGGCCGGTGACCCCACATCCTGACGGAGGCAAGCATGACCGTTTTCGTGCTCGTTCACGGCGCCTGGCACGGCCCCTGGGCCTGGGATCGGGTGACTCCGCTGCTGCGGCGCGCGGGCGCACACGCCATCACTCCCGCCCTGCCCCTTGAGGCGCATGCCGGACTGCACGTCCATGCCGACCATGTCGTCGCCGTCCTCGACGCCTTGGCCGCCGACGGGCACGAACCCGATGGCGGGATCGGCGACGTCGTGCTGGTCGGGCATAGTTACGCCGGCCTGGTGGTCCGGCAGGCCGCCGATCAGCGGCCTCACCTGGTGGACCACGTGGTCCTGGTGGACGGCTGGGCCGGCTCTGACGGGGTCAGTCTGTTCGACCTGGCCCCCGAGTGGTTGGTGACAGCGCTCCGCGACGCCGCCGGAGACGGCAAGACCGTTCCCCCGCCCCCACCAGCAGCCTTCGGCATCACGGAACCGGCCGACGCCGAATGGCTCGCCCCTCGGCTGGTCCCCCAGGCGCTCAGCACCTTCACCGAGGCCACCCGTCTGACGGGAGCCGTCGACCGGATCCCCGGAACGGGCATTCACTGCCGCCCCGGCACCTATCCCTTCGATCGGTTCGCCGCCGAGTTGGGGTATCGGTCACACGCCCTGGACGGACCGCACGATGTCATGCTCAGCCATCCCGAGGCTCTCACCCGGCTGCTCCTGCAAGCCGCCGCCGAACCCGCTGACTCCGAAAACGAGAAATCAACGATCTAAAATCCTCATGTGGAGCGAACCTACAACCAGTACTGCGCGACTGCGCGCACTCTGGACATCGTCGGCGAGCGATGGACGCTGCTGCTGATCCGCGAGCTGCTCACGGGGCCGAAGCGGTTCAGCGACCTGCAGCACAGCCTGCGCGGCCTCGGCACGGGCCTGTTGTCGGCGAGGATGAAGACCCTTGAGCACCGAGGGCTGGTGCGCAAGGTCACGCTTCCCCCGCCGGCGCGCACACCGGCCTACGCCCTGACCCCAGCGGGCGCGGATCTCGCACCGGTGGTGCTCGGGCTGGCCCGATGGGGCCTGAAATGGGCGATGGGCGAGCCTCGCGAAGGAGAAGCCTTCCACCCGGGCTGGGCGGTGCTCGGCCTGCAGGCGTGCTTTCAGGCCGAGGCCGCCGCGGGGCTTCGCGTCGTCTACGAATTCCGCGTGGGCGACGAGGTGTTCCACGCCCGTGTTCATGACGGCACCCTGGAGACGGTCCATGGGCCCGCCCAGTATCCGGACGTGGTCCTCACCACCGACGAGCTGACCTTCCGCGACATCGCCGCAGGCGGCACCACGCTGGCCGACGCGCTCAAAGACGGATCGGCCTCAGCCAGCGGCGACCGCGCGGCCCTGCGCGCGCTGCGCACCCTGTTCCGGCTGCCGCCTTCGCGGGATCGTGGCGCGGGCACGCCCTGACCACGTCTCGAAGCGCCACACGCCCACGCCGGTGTGGCGAGGCTCGGTCATGTGACGTAGAGGACATGATCCACTCGGACACGCGGCCCCACTCAGGGTCACGGGCGGTCCGGAAGGCAAGGTGAGTGCCGAAGCGGCCGGTCGTTCCACGCATGGTGTGCGCCACTGAACGACTCGCGCCCGCAGACCGTCAGCGACGGACGGATCGTTTCGGCGGGACCGGTTCGCCGCCACGCCGTGACGGGCGCGCCGGTGCGGCGAAGGCGTCGCGTGCCACAGCGAGCAGGGCTCCGGCGAGCATCAGCGCCCCACCCGCGTATTGGACGAGGGTCAGCGACTCGTGGAGCACGACGAGACCTCCTGTGGCGCCGAAGACCGGGACGAGCAACATCATGATCGAAGCCCGGGCCGGGCCCATCGATCGGATGCCGTGGAAGTAGGCGACGTAGGCGATGGCGGTCGGGAAGACGCCGAGGTACGCGATGTCGAGCCAGATTCCGGCGGAGAGGTCCGACCATGCCACGGATGGGAGTGCCGGCGCGGCTGCCAGGACGAGCATGAGGGAGCCGGCGGACATGGTGAGGGCCGTCGCCTTCAGCGGGTCGATGCCCGCGAGGATCCGGCGGCCGAGCAGCGTGTACGCGGTCCAGACTCCCGCGCCGGCCACGTAGGCCAGGTCGCCGATCAGCCGCTCGCCGCTCGCCGGGCCGTCCACGCCGAGCAGGAACAGGACTGCCCCGCCGACGCCCACGGTCAGGCCGGCGATCCGCGCGGGCGAAGCGGTCTCGTGGAGGAACAACGCGGAGACCGCCGTGGTCAGCACCGGGCTGAGCACCGGGACCAGGATGCTTCCGTCGACGGACGGTGACTGGTGCAAGCCCCAGAAGAACAGCCAGTTGAAGGCGAATATCCCCAGGGCTCCCGCCAGCAGGATCCGCGGCCAGTCGCGGGCCGGCAGGCCGAATCCACGGCCCGTGACGCCGAGCCAGATCAGCAGGACGAGCGCGCCACACCCGAAACGCAGGGCTGCCGCGACTGCGGGAGGCAGCGTGTCCGCCAGGATCTTGGACGCGGTGAAGGCACTGCCGAACAGCGCCATCGCGGCGGTCAGCACGAGGTACACCGCCATCCCGGATGTTCGCCGGTCGGTCACACGCACGGGGACCGCCCTTCTGGTGGTGCGGCAGGACGGGAGGTCACAGGAACGCGATCGGGTTGATCGGCGCGCCGGCGGCATTGACGACGTGTAGTGGCGCCGCGACCAGGAAGAACTCCCATCGGTTCGCCGCCGCGCAGGCCTCGGCGAGGTCTTCGAGCCACCACAGCTCGCCGATGGTCAGACCGAGATCGCGGATGAGCCGCGCGTGCATCGGATAGCTGCCCTCGTACGGTCGCGCCGGCACGACCTCGATCGCGATGTTGTCGGCGGCGAGCGCGGCGATCTCGCGTTGATGGATCCAGTCCACAGTCTCCATGGCCAGTCCGGGCGACCCGGCAAGCCAGAACTCAGCTTTGTCCGACAAGCCGTAGAAGTGTGGCATCTCCCCGGTGCGGAGCAGGAGGAGGTCTCCGGTGCCGATCTCGACGCCCTGAGCCACGGCACAGGCATCCAGTTCGCCGACGGTGATCGCGTGGCCGGGCGGCAGGCGGTCGACTCCCAGATGCCGGGCGAGGTCCAGAAGGACGCCTCTGCCCGCCAGCCGATCTTTGAGGAGATGGGTGCCACAACGCCGGGCCCCGCTGTAGGCGGCGACGTTCCCGGTCCAGTAGCCGTTGTACATCACGTCGTCGTGGGCGACGTGGGCCAGTCCGTCCCAGTGGGTCGAGCTCTGCAGCGGCATGGCGATGTGATCATCGCTGCCCTGGAAGCCGTTGAACTCCTCGCGCGCGTCGGAGCCGACGAAGTCCGCGCCGGTGTACATGAAGGTGTGCACGACCGCCGGCCGGGCCGGGTTGACCGGCATCACCTCCTGGATCGGGATGGCGCAGCTCACCGCGCGGCCGATGCGGACCAGTCCCGCGGCCTCGGCCACCATGGCCGGGGTGATGAAGTTGACCGTTCCCCGTTCGTCGTCCGGCCCCCAGCGGCCCCAGTTGTTCGGCTGCCGGTCGTTCACATAACCGACGAGGCGACCCCCGTTGTCGAGGTCCGGTCGCATGTCAACTCCTGTCATCGCCGCCAAGCACGCGATCAGCCTGCACCATTTCCGCCTATCGGGTCCAACGAGGGTTTTTGTACGGGCCCATCGGAAATCTCGATAGGCTGGAGCGCATGGACACGCGGCTGCTGCGGACGTTCGTCTCGGTGCACGGCACGGGCAGCTTCACCGCGACCGCCCAGGAGCTGGCGTTCGCCCAGTCCACGGTCAGCGCGCACGTCCAGGCCCTGGAGCAGAGGCTCGGAGTGCGGCTGTTCGACCGGCTGCCCGCCCGAGTCGTCCTCACCGCGCACGGACGGCGCTTGCTGCCGCTCGCCCGGCAGATCCTCGACCTCGCCGCGGAGGCCGAGCGGATCGGCGACCCGGCGAACGCTCGTTGCGCCGTGCGCCTGGTCGCCCCCGGCACCATTTGCGGTCATCGCCTGCCACAGGTCGCCGCGCTCCTGCGTCAACACCATCCCCAGGTGCAGCTGTCGGTGGCCGCCGCCGGCACCACGGCCGCCCTGGAAGCACTGGGCGACGGGTCCGCCGACCTGGCGCTGGTGTTCGAGTGCGAGCTGCCCGACATCGGCGTCCGGGGCGAGCGGATCGGCGCGGAACGGCTGGCCGTCATCTGCTCACCAGGTCACCCGCTGGCGGGCCGGCGCGCCGGCTGGCAGCGCCTGGCCGAACACGAGTTCTTGTTGCTGGAAGAGGGATGCAGCTACAGCGACGTGGTCGCCCGGCGGCTCGGCATGGCGGCCGGCGGTCGCGCGAAGGTGAGCCGCTTCGGCAACGTGGACGCGATCCGCGCCTGCGTCGCCGCCGACCTCGGGCTCAGCGTCCTGCCACGCGTCACCGTGGAGGAGGCCCTCCGCACCGGGAAGCTGTCCACGATCGACACACCGGGGTTGCCCGTCCCGCGGGTCCTGCTCATCGCCCGCACCGGCCAATGCGACGACCCGGCGATGGACATGGTGAACGAGGCACTTCGCAGCGTCTTCCGGCCGAGCCCGCCGTCGCCGCCGCGCGAACGCCCCGCACCGAGATGAGGCGGCGGCCCCAGGTTCGCCAACCCGCGTCATAGAGCTCCGTACGCACCATGATCGAGGTCGAGGAGCCCCGCGAAACCTCGCGAGCCGGGTGACGGGCTCTCCTTGCATCGGAGCCACGTGCACGGAGGGTACGCCTCAGGACACGAAGGGCGCTTACGTCCGTTTTAGGTTGGTTGATGCACTGTTGTCCTGTTGCATACCAATCTGGAGGAAGAAAGATGACCACTGAACCGGACGGATTCAGCACCCCGGAACCACCGGCGAACACGTCGTCCAGGCGCCGGTTCCCCCGTTCCCTGCTCCTCGTCGCCACCACCGCCCTCGTCGTGGTCACCGGTGCCGGCGTCGCCACCGCGTCGGCGCTCTCCCCCTCGCCGTCGCCTACGTCGCCGACCTCCACGCCCGGCGACACCGCGACACCGTCGGCGAGCCCGTCCGGGACGCCCTCCGACAAGGGGACGCCTTCCGACAAGGTGCCGGAACAGCGCCGGGGCGGCCACAAGACGGGCTTCGGCGGCCCCATCCACGGCGAGTTCGTCGTCCCCGACCGTGAGGGCAAGTACGTGACCGTCGCCACCCAGTACGGCGAGATCACGGCCGCAGACCAGGACTCGATCACGGTCAAGAGCGAGGACGGCTACGTCAAGGAGTACGCGCTCAACGGCGACACCCGGATCAACCGCCGCGGTGAAGGCGCCGACGCGCTGAAGACCGGGCAGAAGGTCATGGTCATGGCGAAGGTGGACGGCGACACGGCCACCGCCGTCGCGGTCCGCGACGTGACCATGCGCGAGGGGCGAGGCGGCCGTCCCTCTCCGCGGTGATCGCGGCCTGCCACCCGCCGCGTCCCGCCCTGCTGGGATTGACGTGATCCGGTTATCTGGAAAACCCCCGCATGTCAAAAGGGAGGCCTTAAGAAATCCGTAAGCAGGCTCCGCCAGGCTGAAGGCACCCAAGACAACGGCGGGGACAGGACGGACCCCGCCCTTCCCACCTTCCGAAAGAAGGAATGAGAGATGGCGAGCAAGCTGATCGTTTCGACCTTCGTGTCGTTGGACGGTGTCATGCAGGGTCCCGGCGGGCCCGGCGAGGACGATTCCAACGACTTCCAGCACGGCGGATGGCTGGCCCCGCACGTGGACGAGGGGTTCGGCCGCATCATGGGCGAGCAGTTCGACCGCGCCGACGGCATGCTGCTGGGCCGCAGGTCGTACGAGATCCTCGCTTCGCACTGGCCCGGCGTGCCCGACGAGGAGGGCGGCGCCAAGATCAACGGCATGCCGAAGTACGTCACCACGAGGACACCGATGAACGCCGAGTGGCGCAACACCCAGGTCCTGGTGGGCGAGGCCGCTCAGACTGTCGGCGAGCTCAAGCGGAGCACCGACGGCGAGATCCTCGTCCAGGGCAGCAGTGACCTCATCCGCACGCTGCAGCAGGCCGAGCTGGTCGACGAGTATCGCCTGCTGGTCTTCCCCGTCGTCCTGGGCCAGGGAAAGCGGCTCTTCGCCGAGGGCGCCACTCCGGCCGGCCTGAAGCTCACCGGCGCGACCCCCACCGACGCCGGCGTCGTGTACATCACCTACGAGTGGGCGGGCAAGCCCGCTTACGGTTCCGTCGCCTAGCACGCCCTCCGTCGGGCGGCGAGCGTCAACATCACCCCAAGAATTAAATCAGTCGCTTGACTTAACTTACGACGGCTGAGTTGACTCTTCGTGACACGTTCCGTCATGAGGAGATGCCGCATGAGCCAGAACGACCAGGTCCTGCACTACCCGATCCCGGCCGAGGCGGCGCTGGAGCCGCCGGCGGAGTGGGCGCGGCTGCGGCAGGGGTGTCCGGTGGCCCGGGTGAGGCTGCCCAGCGGCGACGAGGCGTCGCTGCTGACCCGCTACCAGGACGTCAAGCAGGTGCTGGCCGACCCCCGCTTCACCCGGCTGCTGAACGCGGACGACGCGGCGCGGCTGTCGGCCAACGAGTCGGGCGGGCTGTTCAGCAGCGACATGGCGCAGGTGATCCCCGATGGCGGCGAGGGGCACCAGCGGTGGCGCCGGCTGGTCGGCAGGTGGTTCACCGCCAAGCGGATGGCCGCGCTGCGGCCGGTGATGGAGGAGATGGCCGAGCAGCTCATCGACGACATGGTCAAGCGCGGCCGGCCCGCCGATCTCAAGGCGAGCCTTGGCTTCCCGCTGCCCGTGTACGTGATCTGCGACCTGCTCGGCGTGCCCGCCGCCGACCGCGACAGGTTCGCCTACTGGTCCGACACGCTGCTCAACCTGACCAGGTTCGGCCAGGCGGAGGTCGACGCGGCGCAGGCCGAGTTCTTCCAGTACATGTCCGACCACGTCGCCGCCAAGCGGGCGCGGCCGGGCGAGGATCTGATCAGCGAGCTGATCAAGGGGGCGGACGCCGACGGCGGCGGGCTGTCCGACCTCGAGCTGCTGGTCACCGGGATGGCGCTGCTGGTGGCCGGGCACGAGACCACGGCCAACATGATCGGCAAGATGGTCGGCATGCTGCTGGCCGACCGCAGCCGCTGGGAGAGCCTGCTGGCCGACCGGTCGCTGGTGCGCACGGCCGTGGAGGAGTCGCTGCGCTTCGACGCCAATCCCGGCTTCGGCCTGCCGCGCTACCTGCGCGAGGAGACCGAGGTCGGCGGGACGGTGCTGCCGCGTGGCACGACGGTGATCTGCAGCATGGCCGCGGCCAACCGCGACGAGAGCGTCTTCGACGCCGCCGGCGAGATGGATCTGGGCCGCAGCCCCAACCCCCACCTGTCGTTCGGCTCCGGAGCCCACTCCTGCCTGGGGCAGGCACTGGCCCGCACCGAGCTGCAGGTCGTGCTGGAGGTGCTGCTGCGCAGGCTGCCGTCACTGGAGCTGGCCGTGCCGGTGCAGGAGCTGCGGAAGGTGGACGGGCTGGTCGTCGGCGGGCTGAGCGAAGTTCCGGTGCGGTGGTGACCGTGGCCGTCCGGGCCGAGCGGGCCAATGCGACGCGTGAGCAGATCCTGGAGGCGGCCGAGCGGCTGTTCGCCGAGCACGGCGTGTCGGCCGTGTCCAACCGCCAGATCAGCGAGACCGCCGGGCAGGGCAACAACGCCGCCGTCGGCTACCACTTCGGCACCAAGGCCGACCTGGTACGCGCGATCGTGCGCAAGCACGCCGGACGCGTCGAGATCCTGCGCGCCAACCTGCTCGCCGAGATCGGCGACTCCGCCGAGGCGCGCGACTGGGTCGGCTGCATGGTGCGTTCGCTCACCGATCACCTGGCCGTCCTGGGCAGTCCCACCTGGTACGCCCGCTTCGCCGCCCAGGTGATGGTCGACCCCGCGCTCCGCGACATCGTGATCGACGAGGCTCTGACCTCGCCGACGCTGCAGCGGATCCTCGACGGGATGAACCACTGCCTGCCCGAGCTCCCGGCCGAGGTGCGGGCCGAGCGCTATGACATGGCACGCCAGCTGATGGTGCACATGTGCGCCGAGCGCGAGCGGGCACTGGCCGAGGGCAGGCCCACTCCCCGGCCCAGCTGGCACGCCGCCGCCAACGGGTTGATCGACGCGATCGTCGCGGTGTGGCTGGCGCCCGTCACCCCCGGCCAGGCGGAGAGGAACGTGTCATGAAGGTCGTCGTGGACAGGTCCAGGTGCTGCGGCGCCGGCCAGTGCGTGCTGCTCGCGCCGGAGGTGTTCGACCAGGGCGAGGACGACGGCCTCGTCGTCCTGCTGGAGGCCGAGCCCGCCGAGCGCCTGCGGGCGGCGGTCCGTGAAGCCGCCGCCGTCTGCCCCACGGGCGCCGTCGAGGTGAGCGAAGGCGCTTGACCGCAGGTCCGGCTGCCCGGGCACACGGGCGGGCATGTGGTGTGTGGCCCATGTGCCTGGGACACCGGGCGGGCGAGGCTTCGGGTGTCCGAAGAACCGGCGGGTCGCCGGTTCGCAAACCCAAGGAAGGAAACGCTCATGAAGCGCATGCTCGCCGCCACCGGGTTCGTGATCGCCCTGGCCGGTGTCCCCCAGGCCGCCGCCGCCGGTGTCCAGGCCCGGCAGCCGATCCAGGCGGCGTCGGTCCAGGCGGTATCGGCCCAGGCGGTATCGGCCCAGGCGGCCTCGGCCCAGGCGGCCGCCGACCTGCCCGTGCATCGGGGCAAGTTCTGGTTCCACAGCGACTGCGTGACGGCCGGCCAGCAGGGGGTCGATCGCGGGCACTGGTCGCAGTATCAGTGCGCCGAGGGCTGGATGTGGAATCTGTGGACCGACCGCTGACGGCCGGGTGAAAGGGGCTCGGGATGTCACCCCTCCGGTCATCCCGAGCCCAGTCCCGCGTCGCGGGCCCGGACGATCGCCGCCGCCCGGTCGGGCACCCGCAGCTTGGCGAAGATCGAGCCGACGTGGTTGCGCACGGTCTTGTCCGTGACGAACAGCCGCTGCGCGATCTGCCGGTAGCCGAGCCCCTGGGCCAGCAGGTCGAGGATCTCGCGCTCCCGGGCGGTCAGGGTCGGGAACGCCTCCTTCGCCGGGGTGCTGGAGAAGGCGGCGAACAGCCGGGTGAGGCGTTCGGCCATGTGCGGGCTGAACACCGCGCCGCCCCGGCAGACCGTGCGCAGGGCCAGCAGGATCTCCTCACGTACCGCGCCCTTGAGGAGGTAGCCGCGAGCCCCGGCGCGCATCGCCGCCAGCAGGTTGTCGTCGTCCTCGGACATCGTCATGACCAGGACGCGGAGGTCCGGATGGGCCCGCAGGAGGTCGCGGGTGGCCTCGATGCCCGACTGTCCCGGCAGGTTGAGGTCCATGACGACCAGGTCGGGGGTGGTGCGGGCGGCTTCGGTCAGGGCCTGTTCGCCGGTGGCCGCCTGCCCCACCACGGTGAACTCGCCGTCCAGGTCCACCGCCGCGGCCAGCCCCTCCCTGAACAGGGGGTGGTCGTCGACCAGCAGCACCCGCCAGACGCGTGGCCCGGTCTCACTCATGGGGATCTCCGAGGGTGGTGGGGAGGGTGGCGGTCACGGTGGTGCCGCCGGGGGCGGTGTCGATCGTGGCCGCGCCGCCGATCTCCTCGGCGCGTTCGGCGATCGAGGACAGGCCGGTGCCGGGCAGCGCGTCCGCGCCGAAGCCGTCGCCGTCGTCGGTGACGGTCACGGTGAGCGCCGCGGGGGCCGTGGTGAAGGTCACCGCCACGCCGCGCGCTCCGGCATGGCGTACGGCGTTCGTCACGGCTTCGGCGGCGATGCGGTAGGCGGCGGTCTCCACCGCCGGCGACAGGGCGGGCAGCGGTGCGGGCGGGTCGGTCACCGTGACAAGCACGGCGTCGGTGGTGAGGCGGTGTGCCAGGATCCGGGTCGCGTCGAGCAGTCCCCGGTCCACCAGGGTGGCGGGGGTCAGCCCGGCCGTGATGCGGCGGACTTCGGCCAGCGCCTCGCCGAGGACCTCGGCGGCAGTGCGCAGATGCGGATGAGCGGCGGCGGGCGGCGGGCTGCACGCCTCGGCGATGCCCAGCCGGAGCTGGACCGCGGCGAGCTGGGGCCCGAGGCCGTCGTGGATCTCCCGGCGGAGCCGTCTGCGCTCCTCCTCGCGGGCCAGCACCAGGTGCTCGCGGGCGGCCTGCGCCTCCTCGCCCAGCCGCAGGGCGGCCAGCGCCGGGCTGGCCTGGTCGGCCAGCAGCGACAGGAGCTCGGTGTCGCGCTCGGCCGGTGTGCTCGCGCCGTCGCGCGCCACCTCCAGGCGGCCCACCACCTGTCCGTGGTGGCGCAGGACGAAGACCTGTCCGGGCCCGCTCACCGGGGAGCCGGCGGTGGCCAGCACGCGTGGACCCGCGCGGGTCTCGACTCCGATCCTCGCCCCGGACAGGCCCAGGTCCTCCACGACGCTGCGGCAGATCTGCTCGGGCACGGATCCGGGATGGGGGGCGTGCTGCAGTCGTGCCGCCAGAGCCCGCACGGCCTCGTGCGGCCGGGCGCGCGGCCCGTAGAACGCCCGCTCGACCGCCATGACGGCGTGCTGTACGACCGGCCGGGCGGCCCAGCCGACCACCAGCGCGCAGCAGGCGGCGATCGCGGTGGCCGTGGTGCGCGCGGCGGGAAAGGCCGCCCACGCCCCCGTCGCGGCGCACGTCGCGGCGATGACCAGCACGGCCAGGACGAACGCGCGGGCCATGCGATGGCTCGTGACGCGCTCCAGCCGCCACATGCCGCCCCGGGAGGCGGCCAGGCAGATCATGGCTCCCCACAGCGTGACCCCGGCCGCCCGCGCCACGATCGTCCAGCTCTCGCCCCACAGGTCGGACAGCAGCAGGCAGACGTAGAGCGGGTAGGCCGTCGCGATCAGCCCTCGGACCCCGCGCCCCTCGCCGGCGGGTGCCCTGCCCGCGCCGCGCACCAGGGCCGCCGTCATCGCCACGGTCACCGCCAGCGTCATCCAGTCGAGCACGTTCTGGCTGTTGTGCAGCAGATCCGAGGCCCACTCCCCCGGCGCGGTCCCCGACCACGGGCTGGCGAACCCCGGCAGGCCCGGCGTGCCCAGCCCCCAGATCACCGCGTACTCGAGACTCGCGGCTCCGGCCGCCAGGACCACCCCCCGCCGCCATCGGCGGGAGGTCGAGCCGGGGAGCAGGCACAACGGGAACAGGAGCACCGTCAGCGGCTGGCAGGCGGTGCCGGCGGCGCCCAGCAGGATCGCCGCCCCGGCGACCGGCGCCGCCTGGCTCTCCATGTGCGCGAGCACATCGGACACCGCGGGCGGCACGACCCACACGACCCCGGCGGCCAGGACCAGCCGGCCCCTGCGGGACGCGTAGCGGTCGGCCAGCAGCAACACCGCGACCACGCACACCGGCAGGCCCACCACCAGCCGGGTCACCTCGGCGGTCAGCCGTGCCTCGCCGGGGTGTGCCGGCCCTTGCCGCTCCCAGCCGGGCAGCACCACCGCGAACCTCGCCACCAGGACGGCCAGGAGCAGCGCGGAGGCCATGCCGGCCAGGTGCGCGCCGCGGGCCTGCCACCGGACGGCGGCGGCCGGATCCGGGGTCAGTCCACCCAAAGGTCCCACGTGCCGAGAAGGTCGATGATCGATTTGACGCAGGTGGGGTTGGTCCAGTGTCCCTTCCGCTCGCCGTCGCGGCCCGCCGCCCGGCATCCGGCCTCCGAGTGGAAGGAGTCGATGTAGCGCTTGGCGCGGGGCACGTCGGCGGCGGCCCCGACGGGCGTCAGCACGGCGCCGAGAACCGCCAGGAAGGCGAGCGATCTGAGGAATGCGCGCATGGGGGGCTCCAGAAGAGAGATATCGCGGAGCGTGACTATTGTGTCGCCCATCGTAGCAACGATCGGTGAGTGATCTTCGATTTCCGGCGGCCCGCGGCGGCTCCCGCCCCCGTCCGGATCATCGATCTTCGCGGACGTCCGAGAGGTCGCAGTGGCAGCCCCATCGGCGGCGCCAGGCGGTCAGCTCCCCCCCTCGCGTACGCCGGTCCGCGTGAAGGTGCGCAGCGCGGAGCGCCAGAGGTCGTGAGCGGCCGCGCAGCCGTCGAGCCGGGACCGCGCGCCCCTGCGGCCCGCCCGGTAGAGCGCGAGCATCAGTTGGGCGCTGAACCGCTCGTGCAGCGAGTGCCGGCTCGCCAGCTCGAACAGCTCGGGGATCAGCGTGGTGTCGTGGCCCAGCGCCAGCTCCGCCTCCGCGCGGCGCTCCCGGAGGCAGGATCGCCCTCGTCCTCCAGACGAATCCCAACGTGTACGGGACCAGTTGGAACATCCGCGTCGAAGCCGAACCGCAGGGCGGCGGCTCGGTCAGGGCTCGATCC
Source organism: Nonomuraea sp. NPDC048916 (assembly GCF_040649575.1). NCBI lineage: Bacteria > Bacillati > Actinomycetota > Actinomycetes > Streptosporangiales > Streptosporangiaceae > Nonomuraea > Nonomuraea sp. NPDC048916. Next base: position 59,631 of record NZ_JBEZFS010000019.1, on the reverse strand, counting down.
CGCTGCGGAGCAGTCTCCACATCCGTTCGGCGGTCTCGGGCCGCTCGGCGGCCGGAATGTTGGCGAGCAGGCTGGCCAGCATGCCGACGGCCATGACCAGGTCATCGGCCGTCATGTCCGCGCGGACGCGGCCGGCGCGCCGAGCCTCGGAAAGCCTGCCCTCCAGCAGCCTCGCCACGCGATCGCGCACCTCGACGATGCGCGGGTCGGGCCGCGGGGGCGCGCTGACCATGTTGATGAACGCGGTCGAGGCGATGGTCTGCTCGGTGATCAGGGCCAGCACGTCGTCGAGGGTGGTGCCGGGCTCGGCGGCCAGGGCCTCCAGGTCGGCGACGCTGTCCTCGAACACGGCCAGCGCGAGACCGATGCGATCGGGGAAGTGCCGGTAGAGGCTCCCCTGGCCGACCCCGGCGGCGCGGGCGACCATGCTGAGCGGCGCGTTGTATCCGGCGCCGGCGAAGACCTCGCGAGCCGCCGTGATCAGCGCCACACGGTTCTCCGCCGCGGCACTGGGGCCTCTGTTCGGTCGACGCGCGGCAGGCATAACGGCTATCGTAGCAACCGGACAATTTTGTCCGGTTGTTGCCGCCCACCGTCTCCTTCAGCCGGCTTTCCGCGCCCCCGATCGGGAGGACGAAACCTTGACAACCGACAGCTTCCACGACCGCGTCGCCCTCATCACGGGTGCGGGCTCCGGGATCGGCAGGGCGATGGCCGTCGCCTTCGCCAAGGCCGGCGCCCGTGTCGTGGTCTGCGACATCAACGGGGAGAGCGCCGAGCGGACCGCCTCCGGCATCGGCGACACGGCCATCGCCGCGGTGGCCGACATCTCCGACGAGGCGTCGGTCGCGGCTCTCACCGAGACCGCGATCAGCGCGTACGGACGGATCGACGTGCTGTGCAACAACGCCGGCATCATCGACAACATGGCCCTGCCCGCGGACATCCCGGTCGAGATGTGGGAGAGGGTGCTGCGCGTCAACCTGACCGGCACCTTCCTGGTCACCCACGCCGTCCTGCCGCACATGCTGCGCGAAGGACGCGGCGCGATCGTCAACACCGCCTCCGAGGCCGGCATCCGCGGCGGCGCGGCGGGCGCCGCCTACACCGCCTCCAAGCACGGCGTGGTCGGCCTGACCCGCAGCGTGGCCTGGGCGTACGCCAAGGAGGGCATCCGCTGCAACGCCATCCTGCCCGGCCCCACGCTGACCGGCATCGCCACGGCGGAGGGCGTCAGGGACTTCGACCCGGCCGGCATCACCCGGCTCGGCCCGGTGCTCGCCCTCGGCGAGCAGATGGCCCAGCCCGAGCAGATGGCCGACGCCGCCCTCTTCCTCGCCTCCGACGCCGCCTCGTTCGTCAACGGCGCCATCGTGCCGGTGGACGGCGGCTGGTCGGCGGGCTGAATCCGGGGAGGGCGGCAGGGCGCCGCGCCACCCGTATCGCGATCCCACCGCGCCGTAGCCGGGCGGCGGCGCACTGGTTGACTCGGCGAGCGCTCATCGCACAGACTACGACCACGAACCGGACACAACTGTCCGGTTCGGCGAGGGATCACACCCTCCGACGTCTTTCGCGAACCGAGGGAAGCTGCGATGACCGATGAATGGGACGACCTCGTCGACGTGCTCGTCGCGGGCTCAGGCGCGGCGGGCCTGACCGCGGCCATCGCGGCGGCCGACCGGGGGCTGAACGTCCTGGTGGTGGAGAGCACTCCGAGATGGGGCGGCACCACCTCCATCTCCGGGGGCGGGCTGTGGATGCCGGCCAACCCGCTCATGATCCGGGCCGGTGTCCAGGACTCCGCCGACGAGGCCCTCGGGTACATGGACGACGTGATCGGCGACGCCGGGCCGGCCTCCTCGCCCGAGCGCAGGACGGCCTTTCTCCAGACCGTTCCCGAGGTCGTGACCTTCCTCGGCCGTCGTGGCGTCAGATGGCGGCGATCACCTGACTACCCCGACTACTACCCGGACCGGCCGGGCGGCAAGGTGGGGCGCTCGATCGAGGTCGCCGCCTTCGACACCAAGCTGCTCGGCGACTGGTACGCCACCTCGCGCGCCAAGGACGGCATTCCGCTCCCGCTCATGACCGACGACGTGTGGCTGCTGGCACGGGCCTGGTCCACCGTCAGCGGCTTCGTCCGCGGCGCGCAGTTCGTCTTCCGCTCGCTCGGCCAGTTGGCGGGCGGCAAGCGCCCGGTCGGCATCGGCGGCGCGCTCTCCTGCTCGCTCATGCACATCGTTCGCACCCAGCAGACCCCCGTCTGGCTCTCCGCGCCGATCGTCGACCTCGTCGTGGAGGACGACAGCGTGGTGGGCGCGGTGGTCGAGAGGGACGGCCGGCGGCGGAGGGTCCGCGCCCGGCACGGCGTCATCCTCGCCGCCGGAGGTTTCGCGAACAACCGGGAATGGCGCCTGAAGCACCACGGCATCCCCGGATACTCCTCCGCTCCGGAAGGCGACCTGGGCACCGCCATCGAGGTGGGCGCCCGGGCCGGCGGCGCGCTGGCGCTCATGGACGACGCCTGGTGGGGCGCGACCCTGGTCGGCCCCGACGGCAAGAACAGCTTCCTCGTCGCCGAGCGGTCGCTCCCCTTCAGCATCGTGGTGGACGCGAACGGGGAACGCTTCACCAACGAGTCGCAGTCCTACATCGACTTCGGGCACGACATGCTCCAGCACGGCGTATCGGGCCCGATGTGGATGATCAGTGATGTCAGGCACGCGCGGCGCTACCTGAACACCGCCTACCTCGGCCGCAAGAAGAAGTGGATCGAGGCGGGCCTGCTCGTCGAGGCCCCGTCCCTGCCCGCCCTGGCGGCGAGGATCGACCTCGATCCGGGACGGCTGACCGCGACCGTCGAGCGGTTCAACGGCTTCGCCCGCACCGGCGTCGACGAGGACTTCGGCCGTGGCCGGACCGTCTACGACAACTACTACGGCGACCCGCGGGTCAAGCCCACCCCCAACCTGGGCCCGCTGGAGCGGGGCCCCTTCCGCGCCGTCCGCCTCCATCCGGGCGACCTGGGCACCAAGGGCGGCCTGCTCACCGACGAGCACGCCCGCGTCCTGCGCGAAGACGGCTCGGCCATTCCGGGCCTGTACGCCGCGGGCAACACCACCGCCTCGGTCATGGGCCGCACCTACCCCGGCCCCGGCTCGACCATCGCCCCCGCCGTCGTCTTCGGTTACCGCGCCGCGCAGCACGCCGTGTCCCGCTGATCCCGCGAGCTTCCCGGCGGGGACGCGGCGGAGACAGCGCGTCAAACACCAGCACTCTAGGGCTTTCCCCGGGACGCTCCCCGATGCCGCCCGGCCACCGCCGTCCATAGCGTGACCTGGACGCGGCATCGGAAGGGGGAGCGTCGTGGTGTCAGAATCACCCCTCGACTCCGGCCGGGCGACCGCACCTGACGACGTCCCCGCCGACGGCTTCACGCGGGCCGCGCCCGGCATCTCGCTGCCGAAGGGCGGGGGCGCCATCAGGGGCATCGGGGAGAAGTTCGCGACCAACCCGGCCTCGGGCACGGGCTCCCTGTCGGTGCCGGTGCCGGTCAACCCCGGCAGGTCGGGGTTCACCCCGCGGCTCGCGCTCACCTACGACACGGGCGCGGGGAAGGGCGTGTTCGGTTTCGGGTGGTCGCTCTCGCTGCCGTCGATCACGCGCAGGACCGACAAGGGCCTGCCCGTCTACGACGACGACCGGGAGTCGGACGTCTTCCTCCTGACCGGGGCCGAGGACCTCGTACCGGTGGCGGGCCCTGACGGGCGGGTGGAGACCCGCAGGGAGACCGCCGGCCCGGACACCTACCTGGTACGGCGCTACCGGCCCAGGACCGAGGGCCTGTTCGCGCGGATCGAGCGGTGGACGCACGCCGAAACCGGGGAGACGCACTGGCGGTCGATCACGGGCGACGACATCACCTCCCTGTACGGCACCGACGACGACTCCCGCGTCCGCGGGCCCGAGGGGCAGGTCTTCAGCTGGCTGATCCGCGAGAGCCACGACGACAAGGGCAACGCGATCGTCTACAGGTACAAGCCCGAGGACGGCGCCGGTGCCGACCTCGCCCAGGCCCACGAACGGGGCCGGCCGGACGCCGCCCGCACCGCCGCCCGCCACCTGAAGTCGATCGCCTACGGCAACCGGGTGAGCAGGCTCGTCGAGCCGGACCTGTCGGCCGCCGCATGGTTGTTCGAGCTGGTCCTCGACTACGGCGAGCACGACCGGGACGATCCCCGGCCCGGTGACGCGGGCGAGTGGATCCGCCGGCGCGACCCGTTCTCGGACTACCGGGCGGGCTTCGAGGTGCGGACCTACCGGCTGTGCCAGCGGATCCTGATGTTCCACCACTTCGACGAGCCCGGCGTCGGCGCCGACTGCCTGGTGCGCTCGCTCGACCTGGCCTACCGGCCCGCCGCCGGCCTGCCGGAGGACACCCGCCGCGGTGACCCGGTCGCCTCGTTCGTCGCGTCGATGACGCTGAAGGGCCACCGCCGCGTTCCCGGCGGGTACGTCACCAGGTCGCTGCCGCCCGTGGAGTACGGCTACAGCGAGGCCGTCATCGACGGGGAGGTGCGCCGGCTGGACGCGGAGAGCCTGCGCAACGTGCCGGGCTCGGCGTTCGAGTGGGCGGACCTCGACGGCGAGGGCGTGTCCGGCGTCCTCGCCCGCGGCGCCGAAGCCTGGTACTACAAACCGCCCGCCGCCGGGGGCCGCCTCGGCCCGCTGCGGACGGTCGCGGCCCGGCCTTCACTGGGCTCCGCTCCGGCCCGGCTGCTGGACCTGGCCGGTGACGGCCGCCTGGACGTGGTCACGCTCGGCAGGCAGGCGCCCGGCTTCTTCGAGCGGGCCCCGGACGGCACGTGGACCGGGTTCAGCGCCTTCCGCGGCCTGCCGGACCTCGACTGGGACGGCCCGAACCTGCGGTTCGCCGACCTGGACGGCGACGGCCGCGCCGACGTGCTCGTGACCGAGGACGGCGCGCTGGTGTGGCATCCGTCGCTGGGCGAGGACGGCTTCGGCCCGGCCAGGCGGGTGCCCGCGCGGGCCATGCCGGTGTTCGGCGACGGCACGGGATCGGTGCAGCTCGCCGACATGTCCGGCGACGGCCTGGCCGACCTCGTCCGGCTGCGCGACGGCGAGGTGTGCTACTGGCCGAACCTGGGACACGGCCGCTTCGGCGACATGATCACGATGGACGGCTCGCCCCGGTTCGACCACCTCGACCAGTTCGACCCGCGGCGGATCCGGCTGGCCGACATCGACGGGTCGGGCACGGCCGACCTGTTCTACCTGGGCGCCGACGGGGTGCGGGTCTGGTTCAACCGCTCGGGCAACGGGTGGAGCGGCGCGCACCGCCTCGACCGGGCGCCGGCGGTGGAGAGCCTGTCGTCGATCCAGGTCACCGACCTGTTCGGCACGGGCACCGCCTGCCTGGTCTGGTCCTCGCCGCTGCCGGGCGACGCCGCTCGCACGGTCCGCTACATCGACCTGATGGGCGGGCGCAAACCGCACCTGCTGACCTCGATCGTCAACAACATGGGCGCCGAGACCCGCATCGGCTACGCGCCGTCCACCCGCTTCTGGCTGGAGGACAAGGCCGCCGGGCGGCCGTGGGCGACCCGGCTGCCCTTCCCCGTCCACGTGGTCGAGCAGGTGGAGACGTACGACCGGATCGGCCGGAACCGGTTCACCACCGGCTACACCTACCACCACGGCCACTTCGACGGGGACGAGCGGGAGTTCCGCGGCTTCGGCCTGGTCGAGCAGCTCGACACCGAACGGCTCGGCGCGCTGGACCCGGGCGGCGCGGCCAACCTGGAGGCCGCCCACCACGTGCCGCCGGTGCTGACCAAAACCTGGTTCCACACGGGCGCCCATCTGGAGGGGCGCGGCGTCTCCCGCCACTACGCCGGTGAGTACCACCGCGAGCCCGGCCGTTCCCCCGCCGAGCTGGCGGCGATGCTGCTCGACGACACCGTCCTGCCGGACACGATCCGGCAGGCCGACGGCACCCGGATCGCCTGCCGGCTGTCCGCGCGGGAGGAGCGGGAGGCGTGCCGCGCGCTCAAGGGCTCGGTCCTGCGCCAGGAGGTCTACGCGCTCGACGGGCGGGGAGAGGTGTCCGGCCGCCCGTACACCGTGATGGAGCGCAACTACGCCGTCGAGATGCTCCAGCGGCAGGCGGGCGAGTCCCACGCGGTGTTCCTGACCCACCCGCTGGAGGAGATCACCTACCGGTACGAGCGGAGGCTCTACCCGGGCGGCGTGGCCGACCCCAGGATCGAGCACGAGATCACCCTGGAGGCGGACGAGTTCGGCAACCCGCTGAAGAAGGCGTCCATCGCCTATGGCAGGCGCCTGGCCGACCCGGGCCTGCCCTTGGCCGCCGACCGGGAGTGCCAGGCTCGCCCGCTGGTCACCTACACCGAGAACCGGTTCACCAACGGCGTCGACAAGCCCGGGGCGCGGCGCGTGCCGCGGCCGTGCGAGAGCCGCGCCTACGAGCTGACCGGCTACTCGCCGAGCGGCCCGCTGGGCCGGTTCGGGCCGGCCGACTTCGTCCGGCCCGGTCCCGGCGGGATGGCGCACGTGTTCGACGAGGAGATCGGCTACGAGGCCGCACCGGCCGCCAGGCGGCAGCGCAGGCTCGTCGAGCACACCCGCACCCTCTACCGCGCGGACGACCTGAGCGCGCTGCTCCCCCTGGGCGTCCTGGAGCCGCTCGCCCTGCCCGGTGAGAGCTACCGGCTCGCGTTCACCCCCGCGCTGCTGGCCCGGACCTTCGGCGCGCTCCTCCCCGATCCCGCGGCCGTGCTCGGCAGCCGGGAGGGCGACGGGGGCGGCTACGCCGACCTGGACGGCGACGGCCGCTGGTGGATCCCGTCCGGCCGCACCTTCTACGCGCCCGGCGCCGGGGAGGCGGCGTACGCGCGCGAGCACTTCTTCACGCCCCGCCGCTACCGTGACCCGTTCGGCAACGTCACCGACGTGGACGTGGACGCCTACGACCTGCTCGTGACGGAGACGCGGGACGCCGCGGGCAACCGGGTCACCGCCGGAGAGCGCGGCCCGGGCGGCGCGGCGGGGCCGGGCAACGACTACCGGGTGCTGCAGCCGTACAAGGTCATGGACGCCAACCGCAACCGCACCGAGGTCGCCTTCGACGCGCTCGGCCTGGTGGTGGGCACCGCCGTCATGGGCAAGCCGGAGGAGGGCCTGGGCGGCTCGCTCGACGGCTTCGAGCCCGACCTGCCCGATCCGCCGCCCGGCGTGCTGGCCGATCCGCTCGCCGTGCTGGGCGACGCCACCACGCGCGTCGTCTACGACCTGCACGCCTACCGGAACACCGGGGGCCCGATGAGCGCCTGCACGCTGGAGCGCGAGACCCACGGGCCAGGGAGCCGGATCCGGCACACGTTCTCCTACTCCGACGGCTTCAGCCGGGAGATCCAGAAGAAGACGCGGGCCGAGCCGGGGCCCGTGCCCCGGCGCGACGCCGGCGGGCGGGTCGTGCTCGGCCCGGACGGCAGCCCGGTGATGACGGCGGACGACGTGAGCCCCCGCTGGGTCGGCACCGGCTGGACGATCCTCAATAACAAGGGCAAACCGGTCCGCCAGTACGAGCCGTTCTTCACCGACTCGCACCGGTTCGAGTTCGCCGCGCGGGCAGGCGTCAGCCCGATCCTGTTCTACGACCCGCTGGAACGCGTCGTGGCCACGCTCAACCCCGACCACACGTACGCGAAGGTCGTGGTCGATCCGTGGCGGCAGGTGACCTACGACCTGAACGACACGGTCGCGGCTCACGGCCAGGAAACCGGCGATCCCCGTACCGATCACGACATCAGCGGATATGTCGCCGCATACTTCGCCACCCAGCCCGCCACCTGGCAGACCTGGCACGGGCGGCGCGCGTCGGGAGCGCTCGGCCCGCACGAGCAGGCCGCGGCCGGCAAGGCGGCCCGCCACGCGGACACCCCGGCCACTGCGTACCTCGACCCGCTGGGCCGCACGTTCCTGTCCGTGGCGAGCAACCGCTTCGAGCGCGACGGCGCCACGGTCGAGGAGACCCACCCGACCCGGACCGAGCTGGACATCGAAGGCAACGAGCGCTCGGTACGCGACGCGATCGAGCAGGCCGGCGACCCGCTCGGCCGGGTGGTCATGCGCTACGAGCACGACCTGCTCGGTCACCGGACCAGGCAGACCGGCATGGACGCGGGCACCCGCTGGACGCTGAACGACATCACCGGCCACCCCATCCGCTCATGGGACGGCCGCGGCCACGCGTTCCGCACCGAGTACGACTCCCTGCGCCGCCCCCTGCGCGCCTGGGTCACCGAGGGCCAGGGCGGTGAACTGCTGGCCGAACGCCTGGTCTACGGCGAGCGGCATCCGCAGGCGCCGGCCCGCAACCTGTGCGGCCGCCTCCACCTGCACCTGGATCAGGCGGGCGTGGCGACGAACGACGAGTACGACTTCAAGGGCAACCTCACCGCGTCCACGCGCCGGGTCGCGGCCGTCCACGACCAGACGCCCGACTGGCGGGCGATCGAGCCGTTCCTGCCGTCCGGCGCCGCCCCGATCCTCGATCCCGCCGCCCTGGACGCGGCCCTGGCGCCGCACCTGCTCCCCGGCGCCCACACCATCCGCGCGACCTTCGACGCGCTCAACCGCGAGGTCACCAGGACCACGCCCGACGCGAGCGTCGTGCGGCGCGGCTACAACGAGGCGGGCCTGCTCGACCGCGTCGACGTCAACCTGCGCGGCGAGACGGTGAGCGGCCCGGCGGACGGCCCGGCGGACGGCCCGGCGGACGATGGCGAGCCGGTCTGGACCCCCTTCGTCACCGACGTGGGTTACGACGCCAAGGGCCGCAGGGCCACGATCACCTACGGCAACGCCACCGTCACCACCTGCGTCTACGACCGGCTGAGCTTCCGTCTGACGCGGCTGCGCACCGTCCGCGACGCCACCGCCTTCCCGGGCGACTGCCCGCGGCCGCCGCTGCCCGACTGGCCCGGCTGTGGGTTGCAGGATCTGACCTACACCTACGACCCGATGGGCAACATCACCCATCTCGCCGACGCCGCCCAGCAAACGATCTTCTTCGGGAACCGGCGGGTGGAGCCGAGCTCCGACTACACCTACGACGCCGTCTACCGCCTCATCGAGGCCACCGGCCGCGAGCATCTCGGCCAGGCCGGCGGGACCCCCGTGCCGCACTCCCCCGGCGACCTCGCCCGCACCGGGCTGCCCCACCCCAACGACGGCCAGGCGATGGGCACGTACACGGAGTCGTACGCCTACGACGCGGCCGGCAACCTCCTGGAGACGCGGCACCGAGGCACCGACCCGGCGCACCCGGGCTGGACCCGGTCCTACCGGTACGGCGAGGCCAGCCTGTGCGAGCCCGCCAAGCGCGGCAACCGGCTGACCGGCACCACGGTCGGCGGCGCCGCCGAGGAGCGCTACCGCCACGACGAGCACGGCAACGTCACCCGGCTGCCGCACCTCGCGGGAACCGACCCCGAGCGCAACGCCCACTGGGACCACCACGACCGGCTGCGCCGCGCCGATCTGCCGGGGGGCGCCTCGGCCCACTACGTCTACGACGCGGCGGGCACCCGGGTGCGCAAGGTCTGGGAGAGGTCGCCGGGCGTCACCGAGGAGCGGATCCAGCTGGCCGGGTTCGAGATCTTCCGCCGCCACGAGACCGGTCACCCCCTCGCCCTCGAACGCCAGACGCTGCACGTCATGGACGGCGAGCACCGCCTCGCCCTCGTCGAGACCCGCACGGCCGGCGCCGGGGCCGGCCCCGAACGCCTCGTCCGCTTCCAGCTCGGCGACCACCTCGACTCGGCCCGGCTGGAGCTGGACGACCGCGCCGGGATCCTGTCCTACGAGGAGTACTCGCCCTACGGCAGCACCACCTACCAGGCCACCACCCCCCAGCTCGAATCGCCCAAGCGCTACCGGCACTCGGGCGGGGAACACGACGAGGAGACCGGCCTGTGCCTGCTCGGCGCCCGCTACTACGCGCCGTGGCTCGGCCGGTGGACGAGCTGCGACCCGCTCGGCCTCGTCGACGGCCCGAACGTGCTGGCCTACGCGAGGGGGAACCCCGTCATCCACGTCGACAAGACGGGCACCCAGCCGAAGAGCGTCGTCAGGACCGACAACCTGCGGCAGCTCATGCGCGAAGCCATCGAGGAGACCTCCCAGCGGTCGGTCGTCGAAGGGGTCGTCACGGAGCGGCTCGAACGCTACAACCGCTCACGCCTCGAACCGGCGAAGGGCTTCCTGGCGGACGCCACCGCGCAGTCGTTCGACCTGAAGCGGCGGCTGTTCGGGCGGGAGGTCGTGAAACTCCAGGACTTCCAGCCGCCGGGCTGGCCCGCCGGCGGGGTCGACGTCTGCTACGACCTCGCGCTCCAGGGCGCGAACATGACCGCCGCCGGCGGCGAGACGGCCATCGGCGGCGGCGGGGTGGTCCTGTACGAGCGGACGGCCCGGCGGATGACGACCGACCGGACGGCCAGTGACCTGGCGCTCGACCAGGTCAAGCGGCACATCGACTCGGGCCGGGCAGTCCTCGCCGGCGTCAACGAACCCGCCACGGCCCGCGTGGTGGACCCGGTGCGCCAGCCCGTCACCGACCACTTCGTGGACGTCTACGGCTACGAGACGAACGCCGACGGGAAGATCACCCGTCTGTTCGCCAAGGACAACGCCATCGGCTCCGTCGCCGAGGTCACCTTCACCGTGGGAGCGGACGGGGCCATCACCAAGCCGGTCGAGAACAACCAGCCGACCGAGTACCTCCGTCAGGAGTACCAGCTGTCCGAGGTGCGATTCCACACCTCGCTCCCCTACACCGGCCCCCTCCGGCCGACCAACGACGCCGGCCAGGTCATGAACTGGGCCCCTTGAGCGACCTCTGAGGAGAAACCGTGGATCCCATCGCCTTCCCGCTCGAACCGGGCTCACGCGGCGCCGGCGTGGCGAACCTGCACAACGCCCTCCAGCTGATCCTCGAGCGCGCCGCGATCCTGCGGGGCGACGAGGGCCGGCGGCGCGAGCTGCTGGAGATGCTGACCGAGGAGGTCGGCAAGTCCTTCTACGGCGACGTGACCGCGAAGATCGTCAGCCTGTTCCAGGAGGAGCGGCGGCTCGAAGCCCATGGCCGGGTGGACGCGGAGACCGCCGGGGCGATCGACGGCCTGTTGCGCGCATGGGGGCTGCTCGGCACCGAGAGCCCGCCGCGCGCGTACGTGGTCGCCGGCGTGGTCCTGCGCGGCGACGGGCTGCCCTTCCCCGGAGCGCGGGTGCGGGCCTTCCACCACAGCCCGGCGGGACCGGTGCGGCTGGGCGAGGACGTCACCGAGGCCGACGGCCGCTACACCATCCGCTACGACCCGCTCCCCCAGTTCGGCGGCATCGAGCTCAGCGTCTCCGCCACCGGCGAGGACGGCACGCCGATCCGGTCGTCCGAGGTGGTGCGCGAAGCGCGCCCGCTGGAGATCGTCGACCTGGCGGCTCCCCCGGCGCCCGCGCCCGCCGGGCAGCGGCTGGTGCGGGGACGGATCGTGCTGGAGCACGGCGCCCCCGCCGACACGATGCGGATCCGGCTCTACCGCAAGGGGTTCGGCACCGGCGAGGCGCTGCTCGGCGAGGCGCTCACCCGCTCGGACGGCCTGTTCTCGCTGCCGTACGGCGGGAACGGGCAGCAGGCCGGGCTGGAGATCCGCGCCGTGGACCAGACTGGCAAGGAGATCCCCCTCTCCCGCGTGCTGCACGACCTGGGCGACGCCCCCAGGAGCGTGGTCAACCTGGTCGCGCCGGCCGCGCTGCAACCCCTCGGCCCCGAGTACCAGCGCCTGACGCGGGACCTGGCGCCGGTCGTGGGCGGCCTGGCGAAGCTGGCCGAGGCCAGGGAGAACACCGAGCGGCAGGACCTGACGCTGCTCAACCGCAGCACCGGCTGGGACGCGCGGCTGATCGCGCTGGCCGCCAACGCCACCAGGCTGGCCGCCGAGCCGCAGGTGAACCTGCGCGCCGACGCCCTGTACGGGCTGTTCCGCGCCGGTCTGCCCTCGGACAGGACGCACCTGGCCCAGGTGTCGGCCGAGGCGGTCGACATGGCGCTGAAGAAGGCGAGCGAGGCCGGGATCATCGCGCTGACCCCGCAGGAGACGGCGGAGTTCAAGGCCGGGTTCGCCGCCTTCGCCACCGGCGTCCGCCTGGCCGCGCCCGCGCCCGGCTCGCGCTCCACGTACGCCGACCTGCTGCGCACGGCCGAGGTCGGCGAGGCGACGCGCGAGAAGTTCGCCGGCGTGTACGTCTCGCACCGCGGCGACGCCGGCCAGCTCTGGCAGGCCGCGGCGCGGGCCGGGGTGCCGGAGGCCGACATCACCGCGCTCCAGGCGCAGGGCAAGCTCGCCTTCCTGGCCCGCAACAGCGCGCCGCTGGTCGAGCACCTGCAGCGCACGGCCCACATCGCCGATCCCGCGCAACTCGCCGACCGGGGCTACTACGAGCCGCAGCGCTGGGTGGACGACATCACCGAGCTGGCGGACAACGACGAGCAGAAGCTGGCGGCGCTGATCCCGCCCGCCTACGAGGGGCCGAAGGTCGGCGACCGGCTGCGCGCCTACGCCGGCGACCTCGCGCGCAAGGTGCGCCTGAGCTACCCCACCCAGGTCATCACGCACCGGATCGAGCACGACGAGACGGACGCGTACGGGCTCGGCGACGCCCGCGGGGCCACCGCGGCGTGGCTGAGAAGCGCGATCGGCCGCGGCTTCGCGCTCGGCCGGACGCCGGTCAACACCTTCGTCCAGGCCCACCCGGACCTGGCCGAGGCCGCCGGAGCCGCCGGAGCCGCCGAGGCCGCCGGGGTCATGACGAGCGTGCGCGTCCTGCAGCGGGTCTACCAGATGACGCCGGACGACGAGTGCGTGCCGATCCTGATCGGCCTGGGCCTGACCTCCGCCTACGACGTGGCGGCGCACTCCCAGGAGGTGTTCCTGGACCGCTACGGCGCCATGTTCCCCAGCCGGGAGCAGGCGCGGCTGGTCTACCGCAAGGCGCAGCAGGTCAGCAGCGTCACCTACAACCTGTTCACGATCGCCAAGACGATGGACAGCCAGGCGCCCATGTACGGGTTCTCCGCGCCGCCCGAGGTGGTCGGCGACGTCAAGCAGGAGCTGATCAAGCGGTTCCCCACGATGGAGTCGCTGTTCGGCTCGATGGACTACTGCGACTGCGAGCACTGCCGCTCGGTGCTCGGCCCGGCGGCCTACCTGGTCGACCTGCTGCAGTTCGTGGACCCGGAGCCGGAGGTATGGGGCAACTTCCTGGCGCACTGGAAGACCCAGCACCAGGGGCAGTCCTACACCGACACGTACAAGATGCCCTACGACGCGCTGGCCCAGCGCCGGCCCGACCTGCCGCACATCCCGCTGACGTGCGAGAACACGCAGACGGCTCTGCCGTACATCGACGTGGTCAACGAGATCCTGGAGTACTACGTGGCCCACGGCGCGCTGGACGAGCGGGCGGCGCACGACACGGGTGACGCCACCACCGAGGAGCTGCTCGCCGAGCCGCACAACGTGCTCGCCGGCGCCTACGACAAGCTGCTGGGCGCGCGGTACCCGCTGGACCTGCCGTTCGATCTCTGGCTGGAGACCGTGCGGGCCTTCGCCGACTACTTCCAGGCGCCGCTGTGGCAGATGCTCGACGCCTTCCGCCCTGAAGGGGACGGCCGTGAGGACGTGCTGGTGGAGTATCTGGGCCTCTCCCCCGCGCAGCACCGGATCTTCGTCGACCCCGACCCGCTGCCGGCCTGGCACGAGCTGTACGGCTACGCCTCCGCCGCCGAGGCCACCACGCCGGCGACCGACCCGGAGACCGGGCAGCGCACCGACCTGAACTCGGCCAAGGCGCTCTCCCGCCGGCTCGGCCTCACCTACCAGGAGGTCACCGACGTCGTGCGGTGCGGCTTCGTCAACCCGGAGGCGGCCGGCCTGGTGCTGCTGGACAAGCTGGGCGTCACCGTCCGCGACGCCCGCTCCTACCTGGACCACAAGCCGCTGATCGGCGCCGACCCCGCCACGCTGTCCCGCCCGGACCAGGAGCGGCGGCTCGAGGCCGTCGCCTTCGCCGAGCGGCTGACCGGCCTGGCGGCGACGTACTCGACCACGGCCGCGGCGCTGGAGTCCGAGCTGGCCGCCATCCGGTACGACGAGGTGCTGGTGCTGGCCGACCCCGAGGCCGGCTGCAGCTTCGACCTGACCACGCTGCGCTACGCGAGCGGCCGGGCGGCCGACGGCATCGCCTTCCTGCGGATCAACCTGTTCGTCCGCCTGTGGCGGATCCTCGGCTGGTCGCTGGAGGAGACCGACCGCGCGCTGACGGTCTTCACCGCCGGCACCCCGTTCGACGCGGCCCACCTGGCCGGCGCCCCGCTCAGGAGCGCCCTGCTCCGGCTGGCCAGGCTCAAGGCTCTCGACGCCCGGCTGGGCCCGGGCAGGCCGGGCAGGCTGAGGCTGCTCACGCTCTGGTCCGACCTGGCCCGCACCGGCGACCGGCTGCTGTACGCCCAGCTCTTCCTCACCCGCGGCGCGCTCAGGACCGACCCGGTCTTCGACGACGTGCTCGGCCGCTACCTCACCGAGCCCGGAGTCCTGGTCAAGGACCACCTGCTCGCCCTGCGCGGCGCGCTCGGCCTCACCGAGGACGACATCCGGCGCGTGCTGTCGGCCGCCGACCCCCCGCTCTCGCTCGACGGGGCCACGCTCACACTGCCCACCGTGTCGCTGCTCTACCGCCACGCCCTGCTCGCCGGGGCGCTCAAGCTCACGGTCGCCGAGCTGATCTCGCTCAAGACGCTGTCCGGGCTGGACCCGTTCCTGCTCGACGATCCCAGCCACCCGTGGGGCGCGGCCCTGCGCCTGGCCGAGATCGCCGCCGAGGTCGAGGACGCGGGACTGACCGTCGGGGATCTGGACCACCTGCTGCGGCACCGGGTCGACGACCCCGTGGGCGAGCACCGGCCCGACCCCGAGTCGAGCCTGGCCCTGATCAGGACACTGGCCACCGGCGTGCGTGCCATCAGGGCCGAGCACGCCGTGCCCGCCGACCCCGCCGCGATGGACGAGGAGACCCTGCGCCAGGAGCTGGCCCTGGCGCTCGCGCCCGACGTCGTGGCCCGCTTCCTGGCCGCGATCGAGGGCACGGCCGAGTTCACCGCCGTGGCCGCCGGCGTGCAGCCGCCGGACCGGCTGGAGGCCGCATCGTTCGCGGGCGAGCCCTCCGTGGTCGAGGTCGGCCACGACCCGGTCCGCATGGAGCAGAAGCTCACCTTCCGCGGCGTGCTGTTCGACACCGCCAAGGCCGAGCTCCTGGCGCGGCTGCCACGTCCCGCACCGGGCGCGCCGCACGTCCCCTCGCCGCTGCTCGGCCGGCTGCTCGACGACGTGCAGGCCCAGGCGCGCGCCTTCTTCGACAAGCACCTGCGCGCGCAGCCGGAGAGCGTACGGCCCGCGACCGGCTTCCTCGAAGACGCCGACTTCGACCTGCTGTTCGCGCCGCCGCCACCGGGCTCGACCCCGGCGCAGTCCCAGCGGCTCATGGACCGGCGCCGGGCCAGGCTCGTCACGGTGTTCCTGCCCCACCTCCAGCGGCGGCTCATCAGGACCTTCGTCGTCTCGACGCTGACCGAGCGCGCCGAGGCGGATCCCGCCCTGGTCGACGGCCTGCTCACCGACACGACCCTGCTCGGCGTGGCCGGCCCGGACGGCGAGCGGCTGCCACTGCTCGACCCGCTGGCCGGCGCCGCCGAGCAGGGTCTGACGCTGACGTTCCGGGCCGCGCCCGACGGCTCGGGGCCGCCGCTGGCGGCCGTGCTCTCGCGGGAGGCCGACACCGCCGAGCGCGACGCGGACGGGCAACCGCTGCGCCCCGCCGGGGCCGAAAGCGCCCGCTTCGCCGGCTGTCTCGAAGTCCCCTCGGCGGGCGCGTACCGCTTCTTCGTGCTCCTGGACCGGAAGGACGCGCGGGCGAGCATGCGCTTCGAGCACCTGCCCGAGCCCGAGTTCCTCAGCGGGACGGCACCGGCCGACCACGCCGAGATCAGCGAGTACGTGGAGCTGAAGCCGGGCCGCCTCTACCGGTTCTCGGCCGACCTGCGTCACCTGGGCGGCGGCGGGGGCCGACTGCTCGTGCGGAGCGAGACCCTGGCCAAGGACGGCCTGCCGCGGCTGAGGCTGTACCCCGAGACCGCCGTGGCGGACGGCGAGCGGGCGCTGACGCTCCTGGACAAGGCGGCGCGGCTGATCGTGACGCTCGGGCTGAACGACCGCGAGGCCCGCCACATCCTGACCCACCCCGCGGACTTCGGCGGCGGGTCGCTGAGCGACCTCCCCACGGCGCCGGCCACGGACCCGGACTTGGACACCGCGAGGACGCTGTTCGGCTGGGTCCTGCGGATGATCGGCTACGCCGCCCTCAAGCGGGAGCCGGCCGGCGGCGCCGACGCCCTCATCGACGTCTTCCAGGCGCCGGCGCCCGAGCGGGCCCGCGCGCTCCTGGCCGGGCTCACCAGGCGCGAGCCCGCCACCGTCACGGCCGCCGTGGACGCGCTCCCCGACCGGCCCGCGCTCACCGACGAGCGGGCCGTCCGCCGCGTGTGGGACGTGCTGCTGATCGCCGAGCGGTTCGGGGCGCCCGTCGACGCGCTCCGCTCCTGGACCGCGATCGTCGACCCCGCCACCGGGCCGCAGGCGCGGGCCGCCATCGCCCGCGACCTGAAGGAGGCCGTCAAGGCCCGCCTGGAGCCCGAGGCGTGGCAGCGGGTGGCGCAGCCCATCTTCGACCGGCAACGCGCCCGGCGGCGTGACGCCCTCGTCGCGCACGTCATGCACCGGCACGGCTTCGACCGGGTCGAGCAGCTCTACGAGTACTTCCTCATCGATCCCGGCATGGAGCCGGTGGTGCGGACCTCCCGCGTCAGGCTGGCCATCGGCTCGGTCCAGCTGTTCGTCCAGCGGTGCCTGCTCAACCTGGAGCGGGACGTGCACCCGTCGGCCGTCAACGCCCGTCACTGGGAGTGGATGAAGCGCTACCGGGTCTGGGAGGCCAACCGCAAGATCTTCCTCTTCCCCGAGAACTGGCTGGAACCGGAGTTCCGCGACGACAAGACCCACCTGTTCGCCGAGCTGGAGGGCGCCCTGCTGCAGGGCGACGTCTCCGACGACCTGGTCGAGGACGCCTTCCTCGCCTACCTGCGGAAACTGGAGGAGCTGGCCAGGCTCGACATCGTCGGCATGCACCTGGAGGACAAGGCCGACCCGGCCTCGAACGTGCTGCACGTCATCGGCCGCACCTACGGCGAACCGCACAAGTACTTCTACCACCGCTTCGCCCACCAGACGTGGACGCCGTGGGAGCCGGTCACCACCGAGATCGTGGGCGACCACATCGTGCCCGTCGTCTGGCGCGGGCGCCCGCACGTGTTCTGGGTGACCTTCGCCGACAGGGCGAACCCGGCGCCGCCCCAGCCGGCCGCCTCGGGCGGCACCGAGCTGGCCAAGCTGAAGATGGGGCCGCTGCTCGGCGACCTCGCCCTCGCCGTCTCCACCAAGATCGTCGAGGTGCGGCTGCACTGGAGCGAGTACCTGAACGGGCAGTGGACCACGCACGAGTCCGGCGAGTCGCCGGGCACGGGGCCGCTGTCGGCGACGGTGCCCGCCGCGTTCGACCCGCGTTCGGTCCCGGTGCACGTGTCCAAGCGGCACGGCGACGACCACGAAGGCGTCTACGTCCACCTCGGCGCCGCCATCGGCCAGTCCTACTACCTGGCGGGGCGCAACGCCGCGCCGGAGCGCGCACCGGCCGGCGAGCACCAGCAGGCTCTCGCGACGCCGTACAGCGCCACGGACGTGCGGGCCAACCGGCACGGCGGCAGCGGCCGGCTGACCGTCACGTTCACGGCGCGCGTCACCACCGAGGATGGCAAGCGGCCGGTCACCGTCGTCGAGACGCCCCCGATCATGCGGGGCAAGGCCGCGTACACACTGCTGCCCTGCGACAACGACATCACGATCGGCGTCGCGCCCGGCCTGCCGGAAAGCGTCGCGCGCGCCGTCGAGAGCGGGGCGGCGGAGCTGGCCGCGCTCACCAAGCCGGTCTTCTACCAGGACAACACGCACACGATGTTCATCGAGCCCGACGTCACCGAGCGGACGGTCGAGGAATGGCAGGAGTGGGTCACCAGGACTCCCCGGCCGGAGCAGGAATGGGACCGCCCCAACTGGTGGGAGGGCATCAAGGTGATCGCCGACAAGCCGTTCAAGCTGAAGAACCCCATACCGATCCCCGACGACCCGACGCAGGGGAAGGTGCTGCCCGAGTCGGTCCTCACGATCGAGCCGGGCCGGGACTGGCTCGTCAACCCCGGCACCGGGATCGTCTACGACGGCCAGCTCGTCGGTCCCGCCGGGCGCGTCGAGCTGGCGGCCGGCGTCACGCTGACCGCCGGCGCCCCGATGGCGGTCAGCCCCGAGGCCGCCCTGACCGGCGCCGCGATCGCGAAGGCGGGCCTCGTGTCCGGCGGCGCCCCGCTGAACGTGGTGGGCGGCACCGGCTTCAACGCCGGCCTCGCCAAGAACCTCTCCATGCGGAACGGAGGCACCGGGCGATGAACAGGCTCGTGCTCGCCAAGGACGCGCACTTCCACGGCTACCTGGACACCGAGCTGCACCACAAGCCCGGCAAAGGGGTCGACGTCACCACGGAGATCAAGCATTTCGTCATCCAGGAGCGGGCGATCGGCTACCGGATCCACGAGCACCTGCACCCCTACGTGGGAGAGCTCGTGCGGCGCCTGCTGTCCGGCTCCACCGCGGCGCTGCAGGCGGCCGACACCGACTACGTGGTCAAGCCGGACGGCACGTTCGAGACCCTGAACGGCAGGTTCAAGCCGACGCTGTACGACGCCTTCTTCTCCGCCGCCTACCAGCCGTCCCCGCTGGTGCGCGAGCCGTACCCGGTCAAGGAGCTGGACTTCTCCTTCGACGGCGCCTACGCGGTCTACAACTGGGAGTTGTTCTTCCACGTGCCGATGGCGATCGCGGTCCAGCTCAGCAAGAACCAGCGGTTCGCCGAGGCGCAGCGCTGGTTCCACTACATCTTCGACCCGACCGACGACGGCCGGGGACCGACGCCCGAGCGGTTCTGGCGGGTGCGGCCGTTCCAGTACACCGACGCGCGCAAGGTCGAGGAGATCCTCGTCAACCTGAGCACGGGCGCCGATCCGGCGCTGCGCGAGACCACGATCCGCAGCATCGAGGCGTGGAAGGACGCGCCCTTCCGGCCGCACGTGATCGCCAGGTACCGCCAGCAGTCCTACATGATCAAGACGGTCATGGCCTACCTGGACAACCTCATCGCCTGGGGCGACTCGCTGTTCCGGCAGGACACCGGGGAGGCGATCGACGAGGCGTTCACGCTCTACGTCCTGGCCGCCAACATCCTGGGGCCGCGCCCGCTCGCCGTGCCGTCCAAGGGGTCGGTGCGGCCGCGGACGTACGCGAACCTCAGGCACGACCTCAGCGCGTTCGGCAACGCGATGCGCGATCTGGAAGCGGACGTGCCGTTCGACCTGATGCCCTTCCCCTCGGACGGCGCCCCCGACAACGACCGGGTCGGCACGCTGCGCAGCCTGGGCAAGGCCCTGTACTTCGGCGTGCCGCGCAACGACCGGCTGCTCGGCTACTGGGACACCGTCGCCGACCGGCTCTTCAAGATCCGGAACAGTCTCAACCTGCAGGGGACGTTCCGGCGGCTGGCGCTGTTCGAACCGCCGATCGACCCGGCGCTGCTGGCCCGCGCCACCGCGGCGGGACTCGACGTGGGCGCCGTGCTCAGCGGGCTCAACCAGCCGCTGCCCCTGGTGCGCTTCCCGATGCTGGCGCAAAAGGCCGCCGAGGTCGCGCAGGAGGTGAAGTCGCTCGGCGCCGCCCTGCTGTCGGCCATGGAGAAGGCCGACGGCGAGGCGATGACCGTGCTGCGCGCCAAGCAGGAACGCGTGATCTCCGGCCTCGTGGAGCACGTGCGCTACGCCCAGCTGCAGGAGGCGGCCAAGTCCAAGGAGGCGCTCGTCGCCTCGCTGGCGCTGCCCACCCAGCGCTACGTCTACTACGAGCGCCAGCTCGGCAGGTCCGAGGAGGAGATCACCAGGGCGCTGCCCGAGCTGGGCGAGCTGGACGAGGAGAGCCTGCGCAAGATGGCGTTCACCATGCGCGAGCCCGAGATCGCCGGGCGGGAGATCGACGTGGACATCGCCACCGACGCCCTGGCCCAGGCCGCCAGGTTCCTCAACGGCGGCAGGCTGCTCAGCTCGCACGAGGTCCGGGAGTCGCTGCTGCTGGAGGCGGCGCAGCTGGCCAGCGACGTGGCCAACATCGTCAGCTTCGCCGGTTCGATCGCCCATCTGGTGCCGACCGCCAAGGTGCACGCCCAGCCGTTCGGCGTGGGCGGCACCGTCGAGTACGGCGGCAGGAACGTCGGCGACGGCTTCGGCGCCGCCTCGACCGCCGCGCGGGCCGTCGCCGAGCGGCTCAACTTCGAGGCCCGGCGGGCCGCCCGCATCGACTCCTTCGCCCGGCGCGAGCGCGAGTGGGCGCACCAGAGCAACCTGGCCGCCGGAGAGATCATCCAGATCCTGCGCCAGCTCCGGGCCGCCCAGCTCCGTGAGGCCATCGCCGAGCTGGAGCTGAAGAACCACCGCAAGCAGATGGAGCACGCGCGGGAGATCGAGCGTTTCCTCAACGAGGAGGGCACGGAGAGGGGCGGGAAGAAGACCAACAAGGCCCTGTACACATGGATGAAACGGGAGATCAGCGGCCTGTACGCGCAGTCGTTCCAGTTCGCGTTCGACCTCGCCAAGAAGGCCGAGCGAGCACTGCGGCACGAGCTCGGCACACCCGATCTGACCTTCATCGGCTACGGATATCTCGACGGCAGGGAGGGGCTGCTGGCCGGGGAGCGCCTGTACCTCGACATCAAGCGCATGGAGATGGCCTACCTGGACCTCAACCGGCGCGAGTACGAGCTCACCAAGCACATCAGCCTGCTCCAGCTCGACCCGGTGGCGCTCATCCGGCTGCGCAGGACCGGCCGGTGCACCGTGCGGCTGCCGGAGAGCCTGTTCGACATGGACGGGCCCGGCCACCACTTCCGCCGGATCAGGTCGATGGCGGTCAGCTTCCCCTGCGTGGTAGGCCCCTACAGCGGCGTGAACTGCAAGCTCACCCTGCTCAAGAGCAGCGTCCGCGTCTCACCCGCGCTGCGCGACGGCGAGTACGACCGCCGGGACGCCGAGGACGACCGCTTCAGCGACTACTTCGGCCTGCAGTCCGTGGTGGTCAGCGGCGGGCAGAACGAGACCGGCCTGTTCGAGACGAGCCTGCGCGACGAACGGCTGCTCCCGTTCGAGAACTCCGGCGTGGTGAGCGAGTGGCAGCTCGAACTCCCGGCCGACCCGAGCAGGGGCGACCCGTGCCAGTTCGACTACGAGACCATCAGCGACGTGATCTTCCACCTGCGCTACACCGCGCGCGACGGCGGCGACCCGCTGCGCAGGGGCGCGATGGACAGCCTCAAGGCGGCGATGGAGCGGGCCGAGGGGGTCGGGAACGTGCGGCTGTTCTCGGTCCGGCAGGAGTTCCCGACGGAGTGGGCGCGGTTCAGGACGCGCGAGCCCGCGGCGGGCGAGCGTCACGAGCTGGCGCTCACGTTCCGGCCCGAGCACTACCCGTTCTGGAGCCAGGGCAGGCTCGGCTCCGTGGCCAGGCTCGCGCTGCTGGCGCGCAGCGGCGCGGAGTCGCCGCCGCCGAGCATCGAGGTCTTCGACAAGCCGGGCACACAGGATCCGGCCGCGAGGAAGGAGACGCTGGCCAAGGACGGCTCGATCGGCGACCTGCTGGTGGGCACGCTGAGCGGTGGCGCCGAGGGCATCGCGCCGCCGCCCCGGCCCGTCGGGCCGCTGACGCTGTACTTCGACGGCGCGGACCTGGACGACCTCTGGCTGGCCGTGACCTGGGGCGGCTGAGCGACCTCCCCCGACCACAGGTGGGGCGCGTCCTCCCTCCACGACGACGCGGGCCCGGCCCTCAGGTGCCGGATGGCCCTCAGGGTGAGACGCGTCTCCAACGGCGCGCCACGGCCGGGCACGAGGGGCGGCCGGTCTGGACCCAGGTCGGCAGGCTCGCAGGTCGACGGGCCGCCTCCGCCGGTGGCCGCGAGCGGCCCCATCCAGTTCCAAGCCGCACACAAGAGCGGACCGATATTCCTTGGGGACGTGCCGACGACCGACCACCCCGGGAGACCTCTCATGCGCATCGCCGCCCGCGTCCTGACCGGCATGGCCGCCGCCACCATCGCCCTCGCCGCCCTCGCCGCCCAGGGCACCGCCGCGGCCGCGGATCCCACCTCCTGGAAGTGGGGCGGCGTCCACTCCACCGACGGCAAGGCGACCGCGTGGGGACGCGTCGTCGTCGGGCAGTCGGGGCTGATCGTGAAGGGATACCTCGACGACACCTACGGCAAGGGCTGCTCGTGGGTGCTCATCCGGCGCCAGAGCGCGCAGAACGGCCGCTGGCGGACGCATGGCGTGTACAACTGCGTGCCGGGCACGGGCTCGTTCAGCAAGAGCGTCGGCGGGGTGCTGCAGATCAGGGTGCAGGTGTGCCGGGGCAACGCCACGCGCCCGGTCGGCAAGTGCTCGCGCTGGAAGACGATCTACACCCAGGGCGGCTGAACGCGCGCACAGCCACGGATGCTCCGCGTGGCCACCGCACGAGGATGCCGTGCGGTGGCCTTGGACTCCAGGGACTGTGCGCCCGTGTCTCAGATCCAGGACCGTCCGGCGGAGCTCAGGAGGATGTCTCCTCGTCGCCCACGCCGTCGTCGAGCAGGTGCGCCCCGGCATCGTGCAGGGTGATGCCATAGCTGCCCGGCGCACTGCCAGGAGGCATCCACTCGTTGGCCGCGATGATCGCCTTGAAGCGGGTTTCGCGGCTCGGGCCGCCGCCGACGAGGTGGCCGCACAGGTGGCCGGCGCGATCGTACACTGCCCAGCGGCCCGCGCTCACCTGCGGCATCGCGGCCGGATTGTCTTTGAGCCACTGCGCGTTGGTCGCGTGCTGGGCCCGCTTGCCGGCCTCATTTCGCTGGGCGGGCTCCGTGGCGGCGTGGCCTTCGGTTTTGCGAGCACTACTCATGTCGCATCACACTCTTAGATTGCGGCTCAGGCCCCCCGAGAGGTCGGAGGAACGCTCGGAGCCTAAGGACACATGCTATAGGCACGGCCTCATGCCGTTGGGACGGGTCTCACGCCGACCCACCACACTCAGCCGAAGATGAGCTCGCAGCCGTCTCTTCGCAGGGTCTCCAGCGCTTCCGCGCAATGCTCAGGACCCCTCGTTTCGAGCTGCAACTGCACCTCGACCTCGTCCACGTGCAATCTCGATCCGAACCGCTCGTGCACGATGTCCAGCACGTTCACCCGGAGAGCGGCGAGATCCGCCAGCAACCCCGCCAGGGCTCCCGGGCGGTCCGGGAGCCGCACCCGCAGGGCCAGGTAACGCCCCGCGGCTGCCAGGCCATGACGGAGCACCCGCGCCAGCAGCATGGGGTCGATGTTGCCGCCGGACAGCACCGCGACCGCCGGCGGCTCGAAGGCCCGCGGATGGGCCAGCAGGGCGGCGACCCCCACGACTCCAGCCGGCTCGACGACCTGCTTGGCGCGTTCGAGGCACAACACGAGCGCCCGGGAGATCTCCTCCTCGGTCACCGTGACCACCCGGTCGAGCAGGTAGTGGATCAATTCGAAGGGCTGCTTCCCCGGGCGTCCCACCGCGATGCCGTCGGCCATCGTCGGGAACAGATCGACCATCACCGGATGCCCTGCCGCCAGGGAGGCGGGATAGGCCGCGGCGCGCTCAGCCTGAACGCCCACGATCCTCACCCCCGGCCGCAGCGTCTTGGCCGCCAGCGCGAGCCCGGCCGCCAGCCCTCCACCGCCTATCGGCACCACGATCGTTCCGGTGGCCGGGAGCTGTTCCAGGATCTCCAGCCCGATCGTGCCCTGCCCGGCGATCACGTCCGGGTGGTCGAAGGGATGGATGATCACGGCTCCGGTCAGCTCCGCATGCTCCCTCGCCGCGGCGAGCGCCTCGTCCACGGTATGCCCAGCGAAGATCACATCCGCGCCGTAACCCAGCGTGGCCTCCACCTTGGGCAGCGCCGCCCCCTCGGGCATGTAGACCGTCGCCTTGGCTCCGACCAGCCGTGCGCTCAACGCCACCCCCTGGGCGTGATTGCCGGCGCTGGCCGCCACCACCCCTCTTCCGCGCTCCTCCTCGGTGAGCCGGGCGATCCTGACGTAGGCCCCGCGGACCTTGAACGACCCGGATCTCTGCAGGTTCTCGCATTTGAGGTGGACCGGCCCGCCTATCACGTCGGAAAGCGCTCGCGAGTCCAGCACGGGCGTGCGGACCACCACGCCGGCGAGGAGTTCCCGTGCGGCGACGACATCGTCGTAGGTCACCTGAGGAGGGCTCATCTCAGAAGTCTCCCACCATGGCCACCCGGCGGGCCGGACCCGTCGCCCGGAGTGCCCGCCGGGCCGGTCATCGATCCGCGCGCACCGAGGCGCCCGCGCCTCACGGCTCCGGATCCTCATCCGCGTTTAAGGATCGCCGCTTAGGGTGTGCGGCTGTGCTGACGCAAGGTGACACGGAGACGACGCGGCGGGCGCGGCCCCGCCGGATACGGGGCGCGCGGGTGGCCGTCGGGCTGGCCGTGCTGTTCGCGGTGGGGACGGCCGTGCGGGTGGGCGGGCTGGAGCGGGGCGTGCTCCTGGTGCCGCTGGTCGCCTTCACGCCGTACTTCACGGTGGCGGCGCTGGTGGTGCTGGCGTTCGCGGTCGCCGTGCGGAGCAGGGCCGCGATCGCGCTCATGCTGGCGGTGTGCGCCTGCCTCGTCTGGTGCGTGGCGCCGCGCGTGGTGGGCGACCCGGGCGCCGCCCCCGCCTCCGCCTCCACTTCCGCCCAGGGGCGGCCGTTACGGGTGCTGACCGCGAACCTCAACGGCGGGCGCGGCGACGTGACGGTGATCGTCGACCTGGTTCGCGAGTTCGACGTGGATGTGCTGAGCCTGCAGGAGCTGACGTGGTCGGCCATGCGGCGGCTCGACGCGGCCGGGCTGACGGGGCTGCTGCCGTACCAGGTCACCCAGCCGGAGTCCCGGGGGCCGGAGGGCAGCGGCGTGTACGCGCGCCATCCCCTGCGCGAGCGGTCCGGGTCGTTCAAGCCGGTCGGGCACCACATGCCGGTGGCCGAGGTGGCGCTGCCCGGCGGCTCGCCGGTGGAGGTGGTCGTCGTGCACCCGGTCGCGCCCGTGCCGTCGACGGTGCCGGAGTGGGAGGCCGGGATCGCCGCGCTGCCGGCCGCGCCGGCGGCCGGGACGCCGCGGTTGCTGGTGGGCGACTTCAACGCGACGCTCGACCACGCGGTCTTCCGGCGGTTGCTGGCCACCGGTTACACCGACGCGGCGGCGGCCACCGGGCAGGGCCTGGTGCCCACCTGGCCGAAGGGACGCGCGCTGCCGCCGCTGGTGGCCATCGACCACGTGCTGACGGACGCGCGGGCCGGCGCGGTCGCCGTGCGGGTGCGCGACCTGCCGGGATCCGACCACCGCGCGCTCTTCGCCGACCTGCGGGTCCGGCCGTAGGACGAGCTCGTCCCACGGCCGCGTCTCGGGCATCCGTCCTCACCATCCAGAGGGCGGTGATCAGGCGAGAGGGCTATTCGGCGGCGAGCCGGGCGATGTCCAGATCACCCAAGGCGCCCTGGTAGGCGCGTACGTCGTCGAGGGTTCCGGGCCAGTGGCCGGCCATGGCCCCGTCGCGCAGGGCCCGGCCGAGCTGAAGCGGCCCGGCGGAGTTCCAGGTGCTGGAGTGGTCCACCTCGGTGGTGGCCACGAGGTGCCCGCCGACGTAGACCCGGAGCTTGCGCGCCAGGGCGTCGTAGACGCCCGCGACGTGCGTCCACTCCATCGCGTACGGCACGGCGTCCGAGCGGGCCCGCACCACCGGGGCTGCGTCCGCGTCGGCGGTGGCCATGCCGAACATCCAGCGCGGGCCGTCGGCGGCGTATCCCAGCACGAAGCCGCTGGCGCGGGTCCCGCTCTGGGCGACGGCCGCGGCGTCGCCCGGAGGCAGGGCGTCGAGCTGCGCCCAGGCGGTGACGGTGAAGCTCTGGTCGGTGCGCATCGCGGCCCCGCCCGCCTGGGCGTGGCCGTCGGCCCCGTCCAGCGAGAGCGCGCCGTCGAGCCAGCCGTTCGACCACGCCGCGGCGCCGCCCAGGGTGAGCGGGCCGGTCCGGGCCGCGGCGTCGGCGGCGCTCACGCCGGCCCCCTCGTCCAGCTTCCAGTGCCCCGTCAGCGTGGCGGCGTGGCTGACCAGCAGCGCGACCTCGTCGGCGAACACCGCCCGGTCGTAGACCCGCACGTCGTCCACGTCACCCGGCCAGGGGTCGGTCATGCCGCCCTGGTAGAGGGCCCGTCCGAACTGCAGCGCGGTCGCCGGTCCCGCGCCTCCGTGGTAGGCCACGGGACCGGCCGTCCGGGTGCCGTTGACGTACAGGGACAACGCCTTCGCCGCCGAGTCGTAGACGCCGGTCAGGTGGGTCCACTCCCCGGCCTTCGGCACCACCGCCGCGTTCGACGCCCACACCGTCTGGGAGGTGCCGCCGGAGTGGTTCATCATGAACGCCCACGACTTGGCGCTGGACCGGTAGCCGAGCCAGAACCCGCTGTGCAGCTCGCCGCTCTGGCTGACCGCGGCGACGTTGTGCGCCGGGAGCTCCGTGCCGCCGAGCCGTACCCAGGCCGAGACGGCGAGGTTGTCCTCGGTCGGCACGATCGGCGCGCCGGTCACCGCGTGTTGACCGGCGCCGCCGAAGCGCAGCGCCTTCCCCGCCCGGCCGTCGATCCAGGCGCCGCCGGTCATCGTCGCTGGGTGGGAGCCCGCCGAATCGGCCGCGGTGCCGCCCTGGCCCTCGTCGAGCCTCCAGTGCCCGGCGGGGCCCGTGCCGTCCCTGACGTTGAACACGTAGCTGCGGATCGGTCCCTGTTCGCCGGCGGCGTCCCTGCTACGGACCGACAGCACGTTCGGGCCGTCCTCGCTCGGGGTGAGCCGGACCGTGGCCGTCCCTCCCGCGGCATCGGCCATCACCTCGGTGACCGGGGCGGTGTTGAGCCCGTAGAGGAACGCCGTCACGTCGGCGACCCCGTTCGCCCCGAAGGTGAAGCTCCCGGCACGGCCGAGCCCGTCACCCCAGCCGTTCTCCGGGTACTGGGCGGAGGTCACCACCGGCTCGCGGCCGGGCGCGGCGGTGTCGACGCCGATCTCGCACCACGGGCTCCACTCGCTCGTGGCGATCCCGTCCTCGGCGCGCACCCGCCACCGGATCACCGAGTCGTTCCCGTACGCCCCCGCCGGGATGGTGGCGTAGAACGCGTTGCCGGACGAGGCGACGGGTGTGACGTGCTCCCCCACCATGGCCCCGCCGGTGTCCCACCACTCGAAGCGGCCCATGACCGAGTCGTCGTCGTCGCGCAGCTTGGCCCAGAGTTTCGGCGTCGCGGTGCCCACGACCGGCCGGGCGGCGCCCGAGACGCACGCCCCGCCCGGATCCGCCCAGGCGTCGGCCGCCACCGGCGTGGCCGGCACGCTGTTGTACTCGACGACGAGGACGGGGTTGTTGCGGAACTTCTTCCACGCGTACGTGTCGGTCTCGCTGGTCGCCCGCAGGCCGAGCGTGATCGTCGGCCAGTTGCCCGCCGACGCCTTCACCGCCGCCTCGGTCGCGTCGAACTCCACGCCGCCGGCCGGGCACGACGCGCTCCAGCCCTTGGCCACGGTCTCGGTGTCCAGCTTCTGCGACCACGACGGCTGGTTGTTCCAGGTGGTGGACTTGCTGATCGTGCCGGTGAGCCACAGCTCGACCGCCTTCTTCGTGCACGACCACGACCAGGTCTCGTACGTGCGCAGCGTGGCCTTGATGATCTGCTTGCCGTGGATGGCCGAGCCGGTGTTCATCGTGAAGAAGGAGCGGTTGGTCTGGCCGGTTTCGTTCTCATGCCCGACGCGGGCCACGTCGCTGGAGTTGAGGTAGTTGGTCGTCGGGTACTTCTTCCAGACCGACGTCCACGAGCTGCGCGGGGCCGACACCGACGGGTCCAGGTAGACCGGGTAGCGGGTCCCGGGGGCGGCGAGCATGTCCTTGTCGGGGGTGAGGGTCATCGTGTCGCCGGCCAGCTCCAGCCCCATCGCCTCGTGCCGGGAGCCCGGGCTCGGGCCCTCGCCGGGCCTGGTGGCCGGGGCCATGCGCCGGCCCTCGGGAGTCGCGGGCGAGTCCCACATCAGCGGGACCGGGGCGACGAACACCTCCGCGCCGGCCCGGTCGACCGCCTCGACCCCGCCGCCCCGGCTGCGCCGCACGGACAATCCTTCGGACCGCAGCGAGAACCGCAGCCGATCCAGCCGCCCGCTCAGGGCCGCCTGCCTCGACTTCACCACGAGCACGTGCGAGAAGCCGTCCACGTCGGCCGTGACCTGGAGATCCACGCCCGGCATCACCTCGGCGTAGGTGGCCGTGGGACCGTCGAGAGTGGGAGCCGGCAGCCCGCCCGGCCATGACACGGCCAGCGACTTGGCGCCCCGGGAGACCGTGGCCATCGGAGCCTCGCCGCCGCCGGAGAACCGCAGCCGCGCCGCC
The DNA here is from genome assembly GCF_040649575.1 of Nonomuraea sp. NPDC048916. NCBI lineage: Bacteria > Bacillati > Actinomycetota > Actinomycetes > Streptosporangiales > Streptosporangiaceae > Nonomuraea > Nonomuraea sp. NPDC048916. Next base: position 30,772 of record NZ_JBEZFS010000019.1, on the reverse strand, counting down.
GTCGCCGCCGGGGCCACCGAACCGTCCGGCAGCGGCCTCAGTGTCGTGTCCACGTCTGCCCAGCGGCCGTCCTGGCGTACGCGGATCGGGCGGGCGTTCTGCTCCAGTACGAAGACGCCCCCGGGGGTGGCGTAGACCGTGCGCGTCTCGGTCCGCAGGGAGCCGACCTCGACGCGCTCCCCGGTCCGCCGCGCCGCCGACAGGGCTCCCTGCTCCGTGGCGGCGCCGGAAGCCTGGCGCGCCACCCGTCCCGTTTCCGAGGCGGCGATCGCCGGGGGCGTGACCGCTGTGCCGGAAAAGAAGAAAGCAGCCGCTCCGGCGGCTGCCGCGACACGTCGTGTGGTGTGACGGAGACCTGACCTCGCGCGCTCGTCCTTCATCGTCACTGCCGTCACTGCCGTCACTGCTCCGATAACGTGACGGGCGGGTGTCCGCGTGGGTTCACTCGACTCTCCTCCGGCTGGTCCGGGCAGTCCTGTGGATGGCGTCGAACGAGGGGCCGGCCCCGCTCGCCCGCGTCGCCGGGGAGTGAGGCGGGGAGTGAGGCAGGGAAGGGTCCGTCACGGCCACTGGCCGATCTTGGCTGCAATATACGCCGGCGTCGCCACCCTGTCGTCAACCCACCGCGGTAGATCGGCTCAACCTTCCGTCGTCCCCCTCGAAGCCGGCCACGCCGGACACGTCCCCGGTCCATGCGGCCTGGCGGGATCGCACGGCGGTGACCAGACCGCGCAGGCCTAGGGCGAAGGGGATCAGACCGAGCAGGCCGGCCCACTGATCGGGCACGATGCTCAACCCCAGCGCGGCGACCGCGGACACCGCCACCAGAGCGCCGATCCCGGCGTACTGGCCGGCCCAGATCCGCCACGGCCTCGGCACCCCGTGCGCGCGGGAGGACAGGGACAACACCGTGAGCACGATGAGGTCGTCGACGTTGGTCCCGGCGAAGACGCCGGCCGCGGTGGCCAGGGTGACCGCGATCGTGTCCATCACCGCGAGAACCTACCGGGCGGCCGGCCCAGCCGGGTGCGCGGCTTCGCCGCCGCCGTTCCGGAACGGTGACCGGGGCGCGGATCCCGTCTGGACGGAGATCGCCGAAGGCGCGGGGCGTCGCCCCGCGCCTTCGGTCAGGCCGTCTCCGGTCAGGCCTTGTACTCGGGGTAGCCGTAGCCGGTGACGTGCGCCTTCGGCCGGACTCGCTCCTCGACCTTGCCGTTGCCGGTGTTGCCTTCGATCGCGGTGATCGTGCCGTCGCCGTTGTCCTTCTTGACCAGGCCGACGTGGTCGACGCCGCTGGTGCTCTTGCCGCCGTTCCAGTCGTAGAAGACCACGGCGCCGGGCTTGGCGACGTCGCCCCAGCGCTTGTTGGCCTTGAACCAGTCGGCGTAGGTGACGGTGTAGGCGTCCCAGCCGATCGAGGCTCGGGCGCCGGCCTTCTCGCCGACCCAGGAGACGAACATGGCGCACCACGGGGCGTTGGCGTACAGCTTCGGGCTGCCGCCGCCGTCGCGGGCCAGGGTCTCCATCGCCCGCGGCGAGGACATGTACCAGCTGTGGTACGGCGTCCCGCCACCCGCGGCGTTCTCCTTCACACCGATCTGGGACTCGGCGACCTGCAGCACGCTCTGCATGCTGACCTGGCCGGTGTTGCCCGCGGAGGCCGGGGCGGCCGGGGCGGCGACGGCGAGGGGCTGCGAGGGGTTGGTCTGCGCCTGGGGTCCGGTCGCCATGGCCGGCGAACCGGCGAAGGCCACGCCGGCCGCGACGGTCAGCCCGACGGCGAACCGGGCGGCGTTCGCCGGCAGATGGGCGTGCTGAAGGATGTTCTTGGCCATACTTGAATTGCTCCTTGCTTCCATGCCGCCTACCGGGTTAGCTGTCGGGTTCGGGCGTGGAAGTGCCCTACGGACCGCCCTTTGGGAGAGCGGCCGATTCACCCCAGAAAAGAAGTGGGTCCCCGGTTTCGCGATGTCGCGGATTCGGCGGCCGCGCCGCTCCTGCAGCTAGATGTTCATGCAGGCCGGACGCGGTCTCGGCAATTGAACGGCCACGCGGGCATCTCCTTCAGCCCCTGTCGCGCGCCGCGAATACCATCGAAGGTAAGTGAATCGCATAGACGAATGCAAGCGAGGTTAGGGTCTCCCTAACGGAATCCCCTGGCGCGTAAGGGTTCGGCGTTTCAATTCTTTACCTTTCTCTCCTCATGCGGGGTCCTCGGAATGGCAAAGTGACGGCGTCCGGCGCCGGGGTCCCCCGCGCCGTTCGCGAGGCGTTCCGGGCTACTACGATCTTCCGCATACCTACGAAAGGGGCCCCATGCCGATCTCCCCCGGCCCTTTCACCGGCCGTACCATCACCGGGCTCGCACGCGACCTGCGTGGGCGGCGCACCACGTCGGCCGAGCTGGTCGAGCGGGCGCTCGACGCCATCGCCGGGCTCGATCCGTCGCTCAACGCGTTCGTGAGCGTCGACGCCGACGGCGCGCGGGCCGCCGCGCGGCGGGCGGACGGCGAGCTGGCCGAGGGCGCCGACCGGGGCCCGCTGCACGGCGTGCCGGTGGGCGTGAAGGATCTCATCATGGTCGCCGGCCTGCCCGTGACCATGGGGTCACGGCACTTCGCCGGCCAGGTCGCCGACGCCGACGCCGAGTGCGTGACGCGGCTCCGCCGGGCCGGCGCCGTCATCGTCGGCAAGACCACGACCCACGAGTTCGCCTACGGTCCCACCGGCGACCGCTCGGCCAACGGCTCCTCGCGCAACCCCTGGGATCCGGCGCGCATGTCGGGCGGCTCCAGCGGCGGCAGCGCGGCGGCCGTGGCGGCGGGCATGGTCCCGCTCGCGCTCGGCACCGACACCGGCGGCTCCGTTCGCATTCCCGCCGCGCTGTGCGGGGTCGCCGGATTCAAGCCCGCGTACGCCGCCATACCGGCGGACGGCGTCTTCCCCTTGTCGGAGACCCTCGACCACGTCGGCGTCCTCGCGGCCGACGGGCACGACTGCCTGCACGCCTACCGCTGCCTCGCCCTGGCCGACGTGCCCGAGGACACCGGGCCCGCGCGCGTGGCCTGGCTGGATCCCGCCGGCCTGTTCGCCTGCGACCCGCGGGTGGTGAGCGCCACGCGCGCGGCGGCCGGGCCCCTGGAGGAGCTCCGGCTGCCCGCGGGGATCGCCGGGGAGCTGCTGGAGACCTACACCGCCATCCAGAGCAGCGAGACGGCAGCGGTGCACGCCGGCCGGCTGGCCGAGGCCCCCGAGCTGTTCGACCCCGAGGTGCTCGAACGCCTGCGCGTCGCGACCGAGATGCCCGGCTGGAGATACGTCCGGGCCATGGGCGCCCGATCCCGGCTGGCCGAGGTCGTCGCCGGCGCGTTGTTCGGCCGTCACGACGTGCTCGCGCTGCCGACCGTGCCGCTGACCGCCCCGCTGCTCGACCAGCGCGAGACCGAGCTCGACGGCCGGCCCGTCGCCGTGCGGGCCGCCCTGCTCGCGCTGACCAGCCCGTGGAACGTGCTCGGCCTGCCCGCGCTGACCGTGCCGGCCGGGACGGTGGACGGCCTGCCGGTCGGGCTGCAGTTCGTCTGCCGTCCCGGACGGGAGCACCTGCTCTTCGAGGCCGCCGCTCGCCGCCCGAGTGCCTGATCACCGCGGGTACGCGGCGGCGGGGCCCTCACCGGATCGTCCGGGGCCCCGCTAGGTGAGCTCCTCCGCTGCCCGGGCGGCCAGCGAGGTGTAGACGGTCACCTCGTCGGGCCGGACGAGGCCGTCCTGGATGGCGCAGATGAGCAGCTTCTCCTTGGTGGGCGCGGGCCGCCCGGCCGCCGCGTACTTGACCCGGGCCCGGTCGATGTACTGGCGCACGGTCCGCTCCTTGATCCCCATCCGGGCGGCCACCGACGCCTTCGACATCGACTGAAACCAGAACAACAGCGCGGCCCGCTCCTTGTCGGACAGGTGCGGCCGGTGCGGGCCCTCGTCGGTGGCGATCGCCTGCGCCATCGGCGGCGTCACGCTCGGCCGGTCGGCGGCCACCTCCAGGATGGTCTCGAGGCAGGACTCCCGTGTGGCCCGCCCCTTGCCGATGAACGCCGAGGCCCCCGCGTCCAGGACGACGCGCACCGTCTCGGGCTCCTCGTGCTCGGAGAAGACGATGACCCGCTGCCCGCCTCCGCACAGCTCGGCGACGCGGTCGATGACCATGGTCCCGTTGAGGTTGAGATCGAGCAGCAGCACGTCGGCGGCCACGTCACGGACGGACTCGATGGTGGGCCCCTGGGCGACCAGTTCCACCGGGCTCGGCGGGCCGAACCACGACCTGACGCCGTCCACCACGACCTGGTGGTCCTCCACCAGGGCGACCGTCACGGGCCCTGCCAGATGCTGTTGATCCATACCTCGCCTTCCTGCCGCTGATAGGTGACGACGACCCCGCTGGGTTCGCGCACCGGGGTCGCGCTGATGGGCAGGTCGTCGTTGTCCGCCACGACGGCCACGCTCACCATGGTGGACATCGCGGACACCGTGACCCTGGCCCGCGATCTGGCCCCGTCCAGCGCCCGGATCGGCGCTCTGAGCAGGTCCTCCCGCACGCCCTCGGGCAGGTGGGGCAGGTTCTCGCCGAACGGCGGCGCCGTCACCAGCACCTTGCGCCGCTCGGCCGCGTCGATGCGCTCGCGCAGCGCCGACACCAGCTCGTCGGGCACGTCCTCCCGTTCGGTGATGAGGCGGCGCAGCCGCATGGCCCCGGCCGTGCAGTCCGCGCGTACGCGGGGATCGCCCGGATCGGCGCCGTCGGCGAGCTGTTTCAGCAGCGACTCGGCCACGTCGCGGATCGCGGCGTACCTGTGGAGCCGGTCGGCGTGGATGCGCCGGGCGGACTCCCGCCAGGCGTCGTCGGCGGCGAGCCGGCGGGCCAGCAGCACGGCGTCCTCGGCGCGCTCGCGCAGGGTGCGGCAGCCCGCCAGATAGCCGAGCTGAAGGGTGACGGCGCCGACCATGACCACGAGGTACTTGGCGATGGAGACGCGGTCGTAGGTCCCGGTCACGGCCATGGCCGCCAGCATGATGCCGGCGTTGGCGGCGAGGAACACGATCAGCTCGCGCCGCGGGCGCGGCGTGTTCCACAGGAGCACGACGCCGAGCCAGCCCACGGAGCCCCAGCCCCAGTCGATGGAGCCGAGCAGGTCCTCCGGCCGGCAGGACACGATCACCGCGACGTCCACGGCCAGCACGGCGACGGCGAGCTCGCGCACTCCGGCCGGCGGGCGCGAGGTGCGCAGCAGCGCCAGCGCTGCGATCACGCCGATGACCGTGTAGAGGATCCAGGCCGCCGCCGCCAGCGCCGGCCAGCGGAAGGACTGCCAGCCGGTGATCGTGACCGTGAGGTCGTAGCCGGTGTGCCAGACCGCCGCGATCACCACGGCGCCGATCGCGGTGTAGCGGGAGTAGCGCCACGCCACCTGCTCGATGTCGTCGGTCATGGCCGCCACCACAGGCTGACCCGGGTGCCCAGGCCGCCGGAGGAGATCTCGGCGCCGCCGTTCGGCAGGGCCCGCATCGTGTCGAGGATCGATCCGCGGACTCCGAACCGGTCGGGCGGCAACCGGTGCGTCTCGAATCCGCGGCCCTCGTCGGCGACCTCCACGCGGATCTCGCCGTCGTGCCTGCTCGACACCAGCCGGGCCTCGCCGACGCCGGCGTGCAGGACGACGTTCGCCAGGGCTTCGGTGACGGCGCGGGCGAAGCTCTCGGCGACGTCGCCGGGCACCGTCTCCGGGGTCAGGCGCCGGTGGACGACCAGGCCCGCCGCCCGGCCGGCCACCTCGTCCAGCAGGGTGTCGAGGGCGATGGCAGCGGAGGCGGAAGGAGCGGAGGCGGAGGGGGCCCGCGGCGTGTCACGCAGCCTCTCCAGCGCGGCCAGGTCGATCGCCGCCTGCCCGCGCAGGGTGGCCGAGGGCTGGTCGTAGGTGCCCAGGCCGACCATCGTCAGCGTGTGCAGCGACGTCTCGTGGACGCTGCCGACCTGCCTCAGCTCGTCCTCGCGCCGCAGCCGTTCGACCATGAGCGCGACCCCGGCGCGCGCGCTCTCCCGCAGGAAGGCGTCGGCCAGGGCGGCGGAACGGCGCAGCAGCGTCATCAGCACCGCGATCGAGACGATCTGTACGAGGTGCACTCCCAGGGTGCCGGTCACGTCCTGGCCCGGGGACGCGAGCCGCACACCGGCCAGGTACGCGCCCGCCACGAGCAGCCCGGCGGGGACGGCCACCTTGGGGCGCCAGGTGACCCCGGTGACGATGATGCTCATCGTGGCCAGCCCCGCGATCCAGCTCGCTCCGCCCTCGATCGCCTCCTCCGCCACGAGACGGCGCTGGGCCAGGCACAACGCGACGGTGATGGCCACGTCACCGGCCACCAGCCAGGCGGGCAGCGGCCCCCCGCGCCAGGCCAGGCGCAGGAACGGCAGGGTCCACAGGAGTTCGACCGCCAGCATGGGCGCCAGCCACAGGGCGGAGACCGGCGGATCGGCGCCGAGCGTCGCGGCGACGACCGCCACCAGGCCCACCACGCCCCTTGCGCCCGCACCGGTACGCGCGACGGCCTTCTCCAGTTGCCTGGCCGCCGAGTCGTACCTCGTGGAACCGGAGTGAGCCATGTGCCGTCCGCCCGCGATGAGAGCACAAGACGGGTCTCACCCTAACGCACCGGACATAGAGGAGAAGGGTCTGTAAAGGGGTTTCTGGTGGTGTGGCGGCTGATGGGGTCATGGGTGGCATGGCTGTTCCTCGGGCCGGCTCTGCTGCGGTGTGGACCGCCCTTTCCGCACCCTGGACCGCCCGGTGGCCGGGGGCATGACGGCTGATCGGCCGTCAGACGCCTCACCCCGCGCGGGCGTCTACTGGGTGCGTCGCGTACTGGGTGCGTCGCGATGACCTCGTCGGAAGGGGAGCGTATGACCTTCGTCGTGATCACGATCCTGATCGCCTGCCTGCCCGTGATGGCGGTTCGCGGCCGTCGCGCCGCCTGGCCGCCCGGCCTGCCGGTGCCGCGGCCGCGGCTCGTGGCGGCGGGCGGCACGTACGAGGGCTCGCACGGCCACCCCTCCGACGCCTACGTCGTCCAGGAACGGCTGATCGCGGTCGCCGACGGCGCGGGCGCCCCCGGGCTCGGCCAGACGGCCGCCGCCCTGGCCCTGAGCGCCGTGGTCGCCGCCGGGCCGCAGCACACGGGGCCCTTGGAGGAGGACCTGGAAGGCTGCGCCCAGGCGGCGCACCGGGCCGTCCGCGCCGCCGCCGGGCGCGACCCCGTCATGTCCGGCCTGGTCAGCACCCTGGACCTGATCATGCTCGATCCGGGTGAGAGCCCGCGCCTGTGTTTCGTCCACCTCGGCAACGGCGCGATCTGGCACTGCGCGAAAGGCGAGACGCCTCAGCCGCTCACCACGTCGCACTCCTTCGACGGGGGCCCGCCGCCGCGCGGGATCGGCTCGGCGTCCGCTCCGGAGCCCGAGGTCGGCACTGTGTCCCTGCGTCCGGGTGACCGCGTCGTCGTCGTCACGGACGGCGTGATCCAGGCCGTCGGCGTCCCGCGCATGACGGAGCTCTTCACCGTCGGCTCGTCCCCCGCCGCCTGCCTGGACAGGCTGTACGACGAGATGGCCGCCGTGGAGCCGAAGGACGACGCCACCGTGGTCATCGCGGAGTTCGTCACCGTCTGAACGTCTCCCGCACCCGGCCGGGCCGGTCTCCCGTGCCGCATCGCCCCCTCCGAGCCGGCCACGCTCATCTCCAGCGACGAGGGCCGCCGGCCGCTCCACGAGGCGATTGGGCCATCTCCCGCTGACGCGGCTCACGATGTGGCACCGGCCGCCGGTGGCCTGACCCGGTCGTGGCGGGGCTCACGACCAGGCGCGCGGGCGACGTCACGGTGAGGGGTTCCGGCGGCTTTCGCCTCCTCGGGGCGCGCCGTCGAAGGGGCGGCGGGTGAGGGTGGCGTGGACCATGTCGGTGAGGGTCACGATGTCCAAATACCTCATGGATGGTCCGTCGGGCGGCTGAATGCGTCAACCGTCACAAATGCCCGGATCACCTTGGGAGAAATTGTCAAGATTTTTCAGCCGATGACAGGCCTGTCGGCCATGCGGGACCATGTGCCGGATGAACCAGCATTTCGGGTGGCACTGGGTGCTCGTGGAGTTCGGCGAGATGGTGGACGAACCGGGGGCCGTGAGTTCGACCTCGATCGACCTGCTCACCGAGGAGCTCGGGCTGCGGCACATCCCTCGCGACGTGCCGAGACACGAGTCGACGGAGTGGCCCGACCGGGTGAGGACGGCCGCGGCGGCCGGGCAGCCGGCGCTGCTGGCCCGGCTCGACCACCCGAGCCCGGCGATCAGGCGGATCGTCGCGTTCGTCCTGTCCTACGTCGACGACCCCGTGCTGCCGCCGGCGCTGCGCGACCACCTGGAGCGCGAGCCGGACGCGGCCACCAGAATCGCGTCGCTGGTCGCGCTCGCCCAGTTCGAGGAGGAGCGGGAGTTCCTGCGCACCCTGGTGGCGGGCGACGGGCCGCCGGTGGAGCGCTTCGGCGCGGCGTACGCGCTGCTGATGCGGCCCGCCGATCTGTCCTTTGTGGCCGAGGACCCGGCGGCCGGCGAAGGGCTCGGCGACGAGGTCGTCGAGGCGCTGACCCTCGTCGTGCACGAGGAGGTGGAGCCGCGCCTGGAGGAGCTGCCGTGGATGGAGCCGGACTGGGATTCCACCGTCAGCGCGCTCAGCGGCCGCCTGCGCTCCTTCCCCCACGCATGGGCCCGGTGGCTGGCCCGCATGACGCGCATGCTGGCCACCGGCGACTGCCCGGCCGAGTGGTCGACGATCATCTGTGGCGAGGCCGCCATGCTGGCCCGGCACCACCCGGCCCAGGCCGCACCGCTCGGCCCGCTCGTGCGCGAGCTGCTCGCCCATCCCGCCTCCGCCGTACGGCGGGGTGCGCTGCGCGACATCGGCACCTGGCTCGGCGAGCCCGGCGACCCGCTGCTCGCGGCCCACCTCGACCGGGTGGCCCGCTCCCTGGACGACAGCGAGACGGCGGCACTGGCGGTCGACGTGCTGGTACGGCAGGGTGACGGCAGGTGCGTGCCACCGTTGCGGCTCCGGCTGGCCGATCCGGCCCCGCTGACCCACGAGGAGCAGGAGATGCTGAGCGCCGCAGCGCCGTTCGCCGGCTCGTTGCTGCCCGACGCGCTGTCCCGGCTGGCCGTGCCCGCCCCGGTCAACGACACGTGGACGCTGCTCGGGGCGATCCAGCGCTGGCCCGGCGTGGCGGGCGCGCGGCCCGAGCTGCTGCGGTCGCGCGAGGAGATGGAACGACGGATGGACGAGTGGCCCGCCCCGGTCAACGACACGTGGACGCTGCTCGGGGCGATCCAGCGCTGGCCCGGCGTGGCGGGCGCGCGGCCCGAGCTGCTGCGGTCGCGCGAGGAGATGGAACGACGGATGGACGAGTGGCCCGCCCCGCTGGTGCTGAAGCTGCTGACGTCCATCCTGGACCGCCCGGACCGCCCGGATGGACCGGCTGGACCGGCTGGACCGGCTGGACCGGCTGGAAACGCCTGAGGAGGCTTCCGCGATGTTAAGGGTGCGACTACGACGTACGTGGTCGATGGGTGACGAGGATGTGGAGGTCGTCCTGGACTCCTCGGCGTTCCCGGAGCTGGAGAGAGTGGTCGCGGCGCTGCCCGCCACCCGGCCGCCCGGTCCGCCGCCCGACAGCACACTCTTCTGGCTGATCGTGGAGCACGACGGAGAGCACGATGGAGGGCGCGTCACCCACGTCTTCCACGACGCCACCCTTCCCGCCGAGGTGCGCCCGCTCTTCGAACTCCTGCCGTGAACCCCGTCCAGGCCATGCGTCACGGCGCGCTGTCCGGTCAGGTCGCCGCCGACGACGCCATCAGGCGGGTGCGCGACGGGCTCCCCCACGGTGACAGCCGCCTGACCGTGGCCCATCGGATCAGCGACCGCGTGCTCGAAGAGGACCGCGACGCCACCGGTCGCGCCCGCAGGGGGCTCACCGAGATCGCTCCGGCGACCGGCGAACGCACCTATGCGGCGGCCGTCCTGGCGCTCTCACGGGCCGCCGGAGACCTCTACGCCTGCGGTCGGGCCGCCGACCACTACGGCCGCATCGCCACGCTGCTCGGTGACCACCCGCACGCGGCCGGGCTCTCCAGGTCGATGCGGCGCGCGCTGGCCGACCTGGAGGAGGCCCGGACCAGGCTGACCTCGGCGGCCAGGGTGCTGCGCCGCCTGCCGTGCACGAGCCGGTTCGCGCCGGAGGTCGTACGGGAGATCAAGGCGCTGGCGCGGCTGGCGCACGAGCCGCTGCCCGCCTTCGACGGCGCGACCAGCCAGCACCTGTGGCGACCGGCCAAGCGCTGGTGCGATTCCCTTGCGCGGGCGATCGGCCGGCTCGTCACCGCCTACACCCTGCCGATGGCGACCGAAGCGGCTCGGCCGCCCGGCGCCGCCGAGCGCGCCGCGCTGGCGGAGCTGCTGGCGCGGCCCGACGACACCGAGGCGCGGCTGCGCTGGGCTGCGCTGGCCGGACAGCGCGGCGAGCAGCGGGCGATCCTGGTGCGCGAACAGGTCGAGGAGCGCGAGAAGCTGCGGAGGGACTGGCCGTACCAACGCTTCGAGCCGCCCGCGGCCACGTCGCTGATCGAGCGGCACCCGGCCTGGTCGGCCGAGGTCCGGCGGCTCGGCGCCGGCCAGGTGGCCTTCCGCCGGGGGTTCGTGGAGTGGGTCTCGATCGGGGCGCCCGCGCTGCTGCGTCACGCGACCGAGCTGTACGCCGCCGCGCCCATCCTCTACGTCCGGCTGACGGGGGTGGCGCCGCTGCTGCCCGAGCTGCTGGCGTCCGGCCACCTGTCCCGGCTGCTCGCGCTCGACCTGTCCGGGCAGGAGCTGGACGACGGGCACGTCGCCCAGCTCACCTCGGCGGGGCTGCGCGGCTTGCGCTCTCTGGACCTCGGCCGCAACCTCGTCACCGAGACCGGCGTACGTCTCCTGTACGGCGGCGGGTTGCCCGCGCTCGTGCACTGCCCGCTCGAAGGCAACCCGTGCGGTCCGCTCTACACCAGCGGCTGGTCCGCCCACGAGCACCCGACGCCCGAGTGGCATCCGACCGCCCTGGGCGCGCTCATGGTGCGGGAGTACGGCGAGCGGGTCTGGGCCATCCCGTACGACCACGTGCCTGACTTCGACGTGCTGACCAGGATCGGGGATCGGCTGTGATGGACGTGGTCCGGGCGGCACCGCACGCGCGCCCCGCCCTCGGCGTGGTGGACGAGGTCGTCAGCGAGGACGGCTACGGGCTGCGGTGCCCGACGGCACCCGGCTGCGCGGTGTGCGCTCGACGCGCCTGTGGCGGCGCCGTGCCACCCTCAGGCCCGGCGACCGGGTGGCCCTGCTCGTGGTGGCGGGCAGCGACCTGGCCCTGATCACCAGGCGACCAGGTCCGCGAAGGCCAGCGCTGCGCCCCCCTCCTTAGGACCCCTCACGGAGTGGGCCATCCTCGTCCACTGGGCATGCGCGGCCCGGACCTCGGCCCGGGACTCGCGGTCGGCTCCGACGCGGGTCAGTGTTCCCTGTCGCCGCCCGCACGGCCGCGCCGCAGCCTGATGCCGACCGCCGAGGTGGTCACCAGGACGGCGCCCGCGATGATCAGGATGACCGAGCCGCCGACCGCGCCACCGGTCCAGTCCCAGACGGCCTCCGGGATGGCCAGGGTGAGCCCAGTCACGCTCGCCACGAGCAGCACCCAGGCCCGCTCCCACCGGTACAACAGCAGGCAGGCCACGGCGACCGCGAACGTCAGCCCATATCCCCACGCCGCCGTGTGCTCCTGACCGAGCGCCCACTGGCCGCCGAGCAGGGCCATGGCGGCGCCGAGCCCCAGCCCCAGCCGCCGCTGCCGGATCACCCCGGCCAGCACCAGGGCGGTCCAGACGACGCCCGCGCCGATGACGGACAGGCCCACGGCCAGCGCGGAGCCGCTGATCTCGCCGGCCAGCGAGCCGGCCGCCAGGGCGGCGAAGGCGGCGCAGGCCAGCGCTCCCGGCACGGCGGGAAGCACCGCGTATCCCGCCGCGGCCACCACCAGCCCGGTCGTGGCCGCGATCGTGCCCCGGTCGCCGGTGGCCAGCACATCGGCCGCCAGCGCGCCCGTACCGGAGGCCAGGGCCAGCGACACCGCGGCCGAGCGGGCCTGCGCGGGCCCGACCCGCGCGGGCGGGCGCCAGGGCAGCCGCACGCCGCTGAGCGCCACCCCCGCGGCGAGCAGCCCGGCCGTGACGGCCAGCAGGATCACGATCCGGGCGGACCGGGTCAGCTCCGCCCAGGACAGGCCCACCAGCGAGAGCGCGCCCATGAGCACCAGGCCGCCTCCGACGTATCCGGCCACCTCCACCCACCGCACCCCGGCCGGGCGCGGCTCCGCCTCGTCGAGCGCCCGGCCGACGGCGATCGCCTGCTCGGCGGTCAGCACGCTCTCGCGCACCAGACGCCTGAGGACGTCGTCTCGGCTCTCGGCCACCGCCTGCTCCTCTCACACCTGGCTGTAGCAGCCCTTTCCACCATCCTCCCGCCCCCGGGAGGCCCGCGGTCAACCGTCGCCTCCTTCGGTTCTCCCGAGCGCCTCACGGCCGGGAAGCAGGCGGACGGCGGTGACCTTGTACTCGGGGCAGGAGGTGACGGTGTCGGCCCGGTCGGAGGTCAGGGTGTTGACCCCGTTCGCGGGGAAGTGAAAGGCGCAGAACACCTGCCCTCGTACGACCTCGGGGGTGGTGTGCGCGGTCAGCCGGGCCCGGCCGTGACGGCTCTCCAGGGTGACGGGGTCTCCGTCGCGCACGCCGTACCGGGTGGCGTCCGCGGGGTGGAGGTCGAGCCGGTCGGTGGCGTCGAGCCGGACGTTGCCGGTGCGCCGGGTCATGCCGCCGGAGTTGTAGTGCGCCCAGCGCCGCCCGGTGATGAGGATCAGCGGATAGCGCTCGTCCGGTTCCTCGCCGGGTGGCAGGTAGGGGTGGGCGGCCAGGTGGGCCCGCCCGTCCGGGGTGGCGAACCGATCCTGGTAGAGCCTGGGCGTTCCAGCCGGGGCGTCGGCCGGCACCGGCCAGTGAACGGCGCCCTCCCGGTCCAGCCGTTCCTGGGAGAGCCCGGCGAAGAGCGGGGCCAGGCTCGCGCACTCGGCCAGGGCCGCGGCGGGTGTCGGGCAGCCGAGGTCCACGCCGAGGGCCGAGGCGAGGGCGTGGACGATCGCGAAGTCGCTCCGGGCCTGTCCCGGCGGGGCGAGGGCGGGGCGCACCCGCTGGAAGCGGCGGTCGAAGTTGACGAAGGTGCCCTCCTTCTCCAGCCACGACGCGGCCGGCAGGACGACGTCGGCGCGGTGGGCGGTCTCGGACAGGAACAGCTCGTGGCAGACGACCAGTGGGCAGGCCTCGAGCGCCTCGGCGACCCGGTTCGAGTCGGGGTCGGTGGCGCACACATCCTCACCCATGATCAACAGTGCGCGCAGCCTGCCCGCGCGCGCTTCGGCGAACATCTCCGGGATGCGCAGCCCCGGCCGGGACGGGAGGTCGGCGCCCCAGACCCGGGCGACCCGGGCTCTCGCGGCGGGGTCGTCCACCTCCTGGTAGCCGGGCAGCAGGTCGGGCAGGGCGCCCATGTCCGAGGCGCCCTGGACGTTGTTCTGACCGCGCAGCGGGTTGACGCCGAAGCCCCGGTCCGTGCCGACCGCGCCCCGCAGGATCGCCAGGTTGGCCAGCGCGCGCACCCCATCGGTGCCGTGCAGGTGCTCGGTGACGCCCAGGCCGTAGACGATCGCGGGACGCTCCGCCCTCCCGTACAACCGGGCGGCGGCCTCCAGATCCGCGGCGGGCACCCCGGTGATGGCCGCCACCCGCTCCGGCGGGTAGCCCGCGACCAGCTCGGAGAGCTCGGGCAGTCCTGTGGCTCGGTGGCGCAGGAACTCCTCGTCGATCAACCCCTCGTCGAGGAGCACGTGGGCCAGACCGTGGAAGAGGGCGACGTTCGTGCCGGGCCGGGGCCGCAGGTGCACGTCGGCGTGGTGGGCGAGCCCGACCGTCCGGGGGTCGGCGACGACCAGCCGCGCCCCGCGGAGCACGCGCTGGAGCAGGCGGGCGCCGACCACGGGATGGGCCTCGACGGGGTTCGCCCCCACCACCAGGAGGCAGTCGGCCCGCTCGACGTCGTCGAAGGAGTCGGTGCCTCCGGACAGGCCGAACGAAGCGGTCAGCCCGGCGGCGGAGGGGGAATGGCACAGCCGGGAGCAGTTGTCGACGTTGTTGGCGCCGATCGCCACGCGCATGAATTTCTGGATCAGGTAGTTCTCCTCGTTCGTGGCCCTCGCCGAGGAGATCGCCGCCACCGACTCCGGTCCGCCCTCGGCGACGGCCGCCCGCAACCCGCGAGCGATGTGGTCGAGGGCTTCGCGCCAGCCCACCGGCTCCAGGCGGCCGTCGCGGCGCAGCAGCGGCCGGGTGAGCCGTTCGGGCGATCGGGCGAAGCCGTGGGCGAAGCGGCCCTTGACGCAGGCGTGGCCCCGGTTGACCGGGCCGTCATGGGCCGGCAGAACGGCCACGACCTTCTCGGGCCTCTGGTGTTTCTCGGGCTCGGGCTCGGGCTCGGGCTCGGGCTCGGGCTCGGGCTCGGTGAGGATGTCCAGGGCGCAGCCGACGCCACAGTATCCGCAGGTCGTGCGGGTGCGCGTGAGTGACTTCGGCCGGGCGCCGCCGGGCAGCCCGGGTTCGGTGAGGGCGCCGGTGGGGCAGGAGTCGACGCAGCCGCCGCACGCCACGCAGTCGGAGTCGGCCCATGCTCCGCCCGTGCCGGGCGCGACCACGGTGTCGGCGCCCCGGCCGGCCAGGGTGAGGGCGAAGGTTCCCTGCACGTCGGCGCACATCCGCACGCAGCGCCCGCACGCGATGCACAGGTCGCGGTCCAGGTGGACATAGGGATGGCTGTCGTCCCGTCCTCGGCCGCCCGCTCCATGGGCGGCGTCCGGCGTGATGCCGGCCTCGTGACAGGCCCTGGCCAGCTCGCTCCCGTCCGCGCCGCCCTCCAGGGCGCGGGCCGGCAGCGCGGAGACGATCACTTCGAGGCTCTCGCGGCGCGACGCCCGCAGGTCGGCCGTGCCGGCTTCGACCCGGGCGCGGTCGACGGCCGGGGTCACGCACGCGGCCACGACCTTCCCGTCCACCCTCACCAGGCAGGTACGGCACGAGCCCGCGGCGGGGAAGCGGTCGTCGTGGCAGAGCGTGGGCACCACGACGCCGGCCGCCCGCACGGCGGCGAGCAGCGTGGCGCCCTCGGCGACCACAACGGTGACGCCATCGACCTCGACCGTCATCCCGCCCCGCCCGATTTCGTCCCGCCCGGTCCCGCCCTGCCCGATCCCGTCCTGCCGGACCTCACCACTCCCGTCCACGGAACCGCTGGAACCACCGTCCCTGGGACCACCATCCCTGGGACCACCATCCCTGGGACCACCATCCCTGGGACCACCATCCCTGGGACCACCATCCCTGGGACCACCATCCCTGGGACCTCCGCCCATGGGACCACCGTCCATCGAGCCGCGGTCCATCGAGCCGCCGTCCCTGGGACCTCCATCCATGGGAGCGCTCATCGATCCCACCCCGGATCCCATCCCGCGAGCCGGTCACCGTAGGCGCGGGCCAGGCTGCGCACCGCCGGCGGCACCCGGCGCCCAAAAGCGCACATGCTCGCCTCCTCCATCACCCGCAGCAGCCGCGCGTACTCCTCACCGGGTGGCGTGTCGCCCACGAGTTCCAGGCCGCGGCGTGAGCCGACCCTGCACGGGGAGCAGGCTCCGCAGCTCTCGGCGGCGGCGAACCGCCACACGTGCCGCAGCACCTCTTCGGGCCGCACCCGCTGGTCGAAGGCGACGAGACCGGCGTGGCCGAGCGCGGCTCCGCGGCTCTCCAGCGCGGCCTCGGTCAGCGGCGTGTCCAGCCGGTCCGCGGCCAGGAACCCGCCGAGCGGCCCGCCGATCTGCACGACTTCCAGCTCGGACCCGGCCTTGAGACCGCCGCCGAGTTCGGTGACGATCCGCAGCACCGGCGTGCCCAGCTCGACCTCGTAGCAGCCCGGCCGGGCGAACCGCTCCGACAGGCTGACCAGTTTGGTCCCGGTCTCGGCAGGGGTGCCCCGGCGGGCGTAGGCGTGCCCGCCGTGCCGCACGATCCAGGGGACGGCGGCCAGCGTCTCGACGTTGTTGACCACGGTCGGGGCCTGCCACAGCCCGTGCCGCGTCGGGTACGGCGGGCGGGGCCGAGCGCAACCGCGCTGCCCCTCCAGCGAGGCGATGAGCGCGGTCTCCTCCCCCGCCACGTAGGAACCGGCGCCCTCGACGATGCGGATGTCCAGGTCGGTCTCGCCGCCGCCGGCCGTTCGGCCCAGGTGCCCGTCGTCGTAGGCCCGGCGGAGGGCGTCTCGCATCGCGGCCAGCGCCTGCGGATATTCCGAGCGCACCATGACCAGCCCATGGCGGGCTCCGCAGGCGAAGCAGGCCAGCGCCAGCCCTTCCAGCACGCGGCCCGGGTCGCCCTCCATCAGCAGCCGGTCGGCGTACGAGCCGGGGTCGCCCTCGTCCCCGTTGGCGATCACCACGGTGCCGGGCGAGCGGCCCGCGGCGGCCCACTTGGCGGCGACCGGGAAGCCCGCTCCCCCGCGCCCGCGCAGGCCGGAGGCCGCGATCTCGGCTCGGACCTGGTCAGGTGTGCGCGCGCCCAGCGTCTCGGCCCACACCTGCCACGGGACCTCGTCGCCGGCGATTCCGGCGAGCACGACGGGATCACCCGTGGTGTCGGCGGCCGGTATCGGTGGAGCCTGCGGCGGGACGCGGCCGGCGAGCTGGTCAGCGAGCGTGGGGCCGGTGCAGGAGGTGTCACCGTCCAGGCAGGCCGGACCGGCGTAGCAGTAGCCGAGGCAGCGGACGGCCTGCAGGGAGGTCTGGCCGTCCGGGCTGACGCCGTCCACGCCGGCGCCGAGGACTCTCTCGACTTCGGGCAGGTGGGCGCCCGCGCCGGCGGCGAAGCAGGCCGCGGCGGTGCAGACGCGCACATGGCGGCGGGCCCGTCCGGCCGCCAGATCGGCGTAGAAGGTGGCCGGTCCGAGCCCGGCGGACGCGGGCAGGCCCAGCCGCTCCGCCACGCCGGGCGCCCACTCCGCCGGACCGCCGCTCGCGCCCGCCGCCGCTTCGGCCAGCGACTCGATCAGCCGGGCTCCGGGACGTCCGTGCCGCTCCGCCAGCGCCCGGAAGGCGTCGAATCCATCGGCTGAGTCCACGGGGAAGTACCTTCCCGCTGTCCGCTCTGTGCAGCGTTCACCGGGCAATCCCCTGGATAAATTCGGTCAAATCATCGGTTTTCGTTCATCGGCGTTCCCGGTAGTCGGCGGCGACCCCGATGAGCGAGATGAGGCCCGAGGCGAACTCCATCGCCTCCTGGTGCCCCTCGCTGAACGGCGGCTGGAAGCCAACGCCCTCCCATCTCCCGGTGGCGGGGTTCCACAGGTCGCTGCCCACCTCGAAGTCCCACCCGAAGATGCCATAGTCGTACCAGAGCTCGTCCGCGGAGTTGCCCGCCGCCGAGTAGAGCACGTCGGTCACCGGCCCGGTCTGCTGCGGCCAGGTGACGGTGCCCCGCTCGGCGGCGATGGCCTCCTCGATGGTGCGCGCCGAGCGCAGGAAGTACGCCTCCTGCTGGGCCGTGGGCCGGGGCAGGGTGACGCGGCCGTCGAGCTTGTAGGCGCCGGGCGGCCACATGAAGTAGCCGCCGTAGCTGTGCACGTTCAGCGCGAACTTGATGTTGCGGTAGGTCTGGGCCAGCCAGATGACGTTGCGGCTCTCGGGCTCGGAGCTCTCGGCGGGCCCGGCGAAGGTGCCGCTCTGGCAGTTGGCCGAGGCGCCGAAGTAGCCGTCGGACAGCGAGCCCACGGCGTAGTTGCGGTTGACGTCCACGCCCCAGGTGTTGCGCAGCGCCGGATCGGACTGCTGCGGCGGGCAGTGGTTGGTCATGTTCTTACGCTGGGAGTTGAAGTCGTAGAAGCTGTAGTTGGCGCCGTCGGGGTTGACCGTCGGCACGATGAAGACGTCCGCGCTCTTCAGCAGCTTGCGCGTCGCCGCGTCGCGCGCGTAGTTGCGCAGCAGCCGCTCGGCCGCCTCGATGGTGACCAGTGGCGTCACCCACTCCCTGGCGTGCTCCTGGGCGTAGGCGAGCACGCCGGGACGCGAGCCGTCGCGGTGCACGCCGATGCGCAGGGCCAGCACCCGGGCGGGCTCGCGGGAGACGTCGGCCGGCGCCTGGAGGAAGTCGCTCAGCTGGGTGAGCGGCGCGGGGGCCATGACGCCCGCTCCCGGGTCCGTCCGGTACGCCGAGGCCTTGACGCCGGCGCCCGCCGTACCGTTGATCGCCGCGGCCACCTGGGCGGCGGTGCTGGTGGGCGTGCCGGAGCCGTCGGTGGCCAGGCTGACGGTGATCTGCTTGCCGTTCACCGTCACTGCCAGCGGCCGGTCGGGCGCTCCGGGCGTGACGAGCTCGACGGCCAGGTCGTTGCCGCCCTCGGAGCCGTAGGCGGTCGAGGTGACCACGACGGCGGCGCCGGGCGGGGCGCCGATCAGGGCCTGGGCGTGCCGCCGGTAGCCGTTGGTCGGGTTCGGCAGCGTGATGATGTCGGTGAGCTGGGGGAAGCGCTGGTGCAGCGACTTGATCCGCTCGTTGAGCTGCGCCGGCGGCATGTACGCGCTGACGAAGTCCTTCTGGTAGCCGGGCCCCGTCCGCTCGGGCCGCTCGCCGTCGGGCCATTCCTCGACCCGCGCCTGCGCCGTGCCGCCTGCCGCCGAGGTGACGGTGACCCACTGCGGCTGGTCCGTGGCGGGCACGGGGGTGCTGAGCTGGTGGCCCAGGTACGCGCCCGCGTCGACGTACGGCACCATCGGCGCCTGCCCGGTGGAGCCGCGCCTGCCCTTCCAGGTCACGCTGAGAACGGCCGACGCGCCGGCGTTGCTGGACGCCTCGACCGACAGGAAGTAGCCGTCACGGGACTTGAACCAGACGGCCCGCTCGACGACGAGCTGGTCCTTCGTGGCGGCGCCCTCCTGTGTCCGCGCGGACGGTGAGGGCGTGCCGGACGCCAGGGTCGCGCCGAGCGGCCGGAGGGCGGCCAGCTGGCTCGGCGTGACGACCGCGTCGACCTGGATGCTGCCGTCGGGTTGCGGGCGTACCCGCTCGGTGAGGTCGGCGCCGGAGGCGACCAGGCGCTCCATCGCGGCCAGGTCCGGCACGGAGAGCGTGACCAGCGAGGCCGGCTCCGGGTCGGTAGGCCCGGCGACCGCCGGCATGGACGGCCCTGAGGACAGGGCGGTCGCGAGAACGATCGTCAGGACTACTGCGGACGCCCGTAAGCCACGCATCGGCTCCTCCAAGGATCACCGGTATGGAGATCATTGAAAGCCGACTTGGCGAAACCAGCAAGACCCAGCCGGGGGACGGAGCGCGAAGCCGTCCGGTTACGAGCTGGTTTCGTCATTGGAGCGCTTGCGTGTGGGGTGTCGCGAGCGGGCGCACGCGGACGAGCAGCTCGTGGAGAAGTTGTCTCGGGTTGGCGAATTCTGCCAGATGACCGGCTCCCTCGATGACCACGAACTCCTTGCGTGGGGCGCTAATGTTCCCGAAGTACTCCCGAGCGGCAATGGTCGGCGTGATGATGTCCCGTTCGCCCATGAAGAAGAAGGTCGGGATAGCGAACTCGTCGTGCGGATCGCGCCGGTCGAAGGCCCGCAACTCCTCGAATACCTGACGGAGCGTGTACGTCATGGCGCGCTGGTAGTCCTTGATATCGCTCATCGTGTAGCACGGTGCGAACATCAGGGCAGGGAGCATCAGGTCGTAGACCATGTTGGGCACACCCTTGGTGACCCTTATGGCGAGTTTCATGAGGCCCTCGTGCTGGTCGATCGTCCAGCGGGACGGGTCGGGGCCCATCTCCTCCAGCAGGCGCAGGCCCTTGCGGTCGTCCTGCTGTTGCGCGGCCTGACGAGCGAGCCGATAGCCCACTGGATCGGAGCCCGGGCTGTTCTGGTTGACGCCGACGTAGGCATCGAACAGGTCCGGGCGGCGCCGCACCATCTGCGAGCCGATCAGGCTGCCCACGGAACTGCCGAGGACGATCACCTTCCGGCACCCGAACAGGTCGCGCAGTTGGTCGGTCAGCTCGATGCCGTCGGTCGTGAGGCGGGAAAGGGAGAGCCCTACAGGGTCGGTGCGACCGTTGCGCTGAAACGTCTTGCCCGCTCCCGGCTGGTCCCACTGCACGATCGTGAAGTGCTTCTCCCACTCGGTGAGCCAGGGGTTGAAGGGGATGTACGAAGATCCCGGGCCGCCGTGCAGGATCAGCAGCACCGGGTTCTGACGATCCCTGCCACGCATCGTCACCCATTGCTCGTATCCATTGATGGTCAGGAAGCGCTCTTCGTTGACTCCCGCGGGGGAGTCGATCACCAGCCGCCGAGCGTTGCGGCGTCGTAGAACCGGACGCTGCAGGGTGGCAATGAGCGGATTGACCATGGGTTTCCTCCTGGGCCGTAAACTGTGGGCACCGGACTCAATATTAATTGTGTACTGTAGAGACAGTTTTGCGGTTCTGCAAGGTCGCGGTGAGTGCCGGGAAGGAACGAAGGGACGTGGCGGATCTGCTGTGGGGCATCCGCGCGGAGGGCAGCCGTGGCCCGAAGCCGATGCTGACCCTCGACCGCATCGCTGACGCCGCGATCGGCATCGCCGACGCCGAGGGGCTCACTGCCGTGTCGATGCAGCGCGTTTCCGCGGAGCTCGGCTTCACCAAAATGGCGCTCTACCGATATCTGCCCGGCAAGAAAGAACTGGTGGCCGTCATCGTCGAGCGTGCCCTCGGCGAACCCCCCGACCTGCAGGACATGACCTGGCGAGCCGGGCTGCGCGCCTGGGCGCATGCCCTGCTCGCCGCCCACCTGCGCCACCCATGGACACTGGAAGCCGTCATGCTGCCGCGCCCGGTCGGGCCAAACGAGCTGAGCTGGATGGAGGCCGCACTCGCCCTCCTCGTCGATACCGGCCTGACCGGCGCCGAACGGCTCGACATCTTCGCGGTCCTCACCGGCCAGGTCCGCGTCATAGCCCACCAGGCACGCGCCACCAGCCGGTCCGAGGACCACTTCCTGACCGCGATCGGCGACGTGCTCACAAAGCACGCCGACCGATTCCCGGCCCTGGCTCGCACCGTGGCCGAGGCCACCATGAGCGCGGCCGGACAGAACCAAGCGTTCGACTTCGGCCTCGAGCGCATCCTCGACGGCCTCCAGGCACTCATCGAGGGCCGAGGAGACTCGGTGCGCACGGGTCTCGGCGACGTGCCATGACGGTCACGTCAGCGCGTGACCCAGACTCCATAGGCGACCGGTTCGTGTCCGAGGGCCGTCACTTGCCGAAACCCGCGGTCAGGCCGCTGACGAGCTGGCGGCGGCCCACCACGTAGAGGACCAGGATGGGCAGCGTGGTGAGAACGACCGAGGCCAGCACGGCCGGCACGTTCACGCTGTACTGCCCCTGGAAGGTCCATAACGCGAGCGGCAGGGTCCGTTTGTCCGGGCTCTGCGTGAGGATCAGCGGCAGCAGGAACCCGTTCCAGATCGTCAGCCCGTTGTAGATCGACACCGTCACCACGGCCGGCCGGGTGAGCGGGAACGCCAGACGCCAGAGCGTCACCCACTCGCTCGCGCCGTCCATCCGCATCGACTCGAACAGCTCCTTGGGCACGTCGCGGATGAAGTTCGCCAGAACCAGCACCGACAGCGGGATCGCGAAGGCGATCGACGGCAGGATCAGGGCCAGCAGGGTGTCGTAAAGGTGCAGCCGAATGATGATCAGGTAGACCGGGATGATCGTGGCCTGGAGCGGGATGGCCAGGCCCATGAGGAAGAGGGCGTTCACCGAGCGCAGGAACCGGCCGGAGCCGCCCCGCACGATCGCGAAGGCCGCCATGAAGGAGATCATGACGGCGGGCACCACCGCGCCGACGGTGACGATGAGGCTGTTGAGGAAGTACAGCGGGAAGTCGGACTCGACGACCAGCTGATAGTTCCGCAGCGTCGGCTCGCCGGGCGGCGCCAGCGGATTGGTCGCGTAGTAGGTGCTCTGCGACTTGAAGCTGGTGACGACGATCCAGTAGATGGGCACGACCACGACCGCCAGCCAGAGCCATCCGGCCACGCCGCCCAGCCAGTTGCGGTGACCGGTGGCCGGGCCGCGGGCGCGCCGGGGCCGCGGCGCGGCGGTCGGCTCGGGCCGGGTCGTCAGGGTCGTCCCCATGTCAGGCGCCTTCCAGTCGGCTGTCGGCGGCGTTGCCGCCGCCGAGCCGGCGCAGCAGCAGCGCCAGGGCGAGGCCGACGAGGACGAGGATGACGGCGATCACGCTGGCCGGGCCCATGAGGTTGGCCTGGAAGCCCCGTTTGTACATGTCCAGGGCGAGCACCCGGGTGGCGTCCCCCGGGCCACCGGCGGTCAGCACGAAGATCAGGTCGAAGAAGGTCAGCGAGCCGACGACCATGAGGGTCGAGGAGGTGATGATCGTGTACTTCAGCTGCGGCAGGGTGATGCTGAAGAACTTGCGGATCCGCCCGGCGCCGTCGAGCTCGGCGGCCTCGTACATGGAACGGGGGATCTGCCGCACGCCGCCCTGGTAGATCAGCGAGTGGAACGGGATGAACTGCCAGGACACCACGAAGATCACGACGCCGAAGGCGAGCACGGGCTCGCCGAGCCAGTCCTGGACGAGCAGCGGGATCCCCAGCCCCGCGCCCAGCCCGAAGTTCGGGTCGAGCAGCGCCTTGTACGTGATCGCGATGGCCGCCGAGCTGAGCAGCAGCGGGATGAAGTACAGCACCGACAGGACGGCGCGGTAGCGCTGATCACCGGCCAGGAACACGCCCAGCAGGATGCTCGCCGGCGTCTGGACGGCCCAGGACGCGGCCATCACCAGGAACGTCACCCACAGCGCGTGCGGCAGCCCCGGGTCGGAGAGCACGGCGCGCCAGCTGTCGAACCCCGCGAAACCGATGTCGCCGAGGCCGTCCCAGGAGGTGAAGCTGAGCACGAGGACCCCGGCCAGCGGGATCACACCGAACCCGGCGAAGAACACCAGTGCCGGCACGGCCAGCCACGCGAGCGAGCCGCCACGGCCCTCTCGCGGGGCGGCCGTGGCGGAGGTCGCGACCGTGCTCACTTGCCGATGACCGCGTTCATGTTCGTGGCGAACTCCTGCGGCGAGATCGACAGCTGGAACAGCTTGGAGATGTTGTCCAGCAGCACCTCGGCGGCGGTCGGGCTGAGCGCCTGGTCCCAGGACTGGGCGAACGTCTTGGCGTTGACGGCGATGCCGTAGACGAACTTCAGGAAGTCGGCGTCCTTGGAGGCGGCGAACGCGCTGTCGGCGCCCTTGACGATCGGCACCGCGCCGGTCTCGACCCACTCCTTCACCGCCTGGTCACCCATCAGCTCGGTGGCGAAGAACTTCTTGGCGATCTCCTTCTGCTCGGGGGTCGCCTTGGAGGAGATCGACAGGTACTGGCCGGGGTTGCCGACGGTGTTGCCGGGGTCGCCCTTGCCGCCGTCGACCGGCGGGAAGTTCATGTAGCCGAGGTGGCCGCCGGAGACGAAGTCGCCCCCGTCCTGCTTCATGCCGCCGTAGGTCCAGCCGCCGTGCAGCATCATCGCGGCCTTGCCGGTGTAGAGCAGCGCCTGGTCGGCGTTGGAGTCGGCGGTGATCGAGGAGAAGCCCTTGATGAACCCACCGGCCTTGACGAGCTCCTGCACCTTGCCCAGGGCGTCGATGGCGATCGGGTTGCTCCAGGCGTCCTTCTCCTCGTCGAACACGGCCTGGAACACCTCGGGTCCGCCCATGCGGTCGAAGAGGAACTCCAGCCACATCATGTTGGTCCAGCGCGACTGCCCGCCGAGCGAGAACGGCGCGATGCCCTTGTCGTTGAACTTGGGCACCAGGTCCATGATGTCGCCCCAGGTCTGGGGCGGCTGGGCGCCGGCCTTCTCGAAGACCTGCTTGTTGTAGTAGAGGACGATCGGCTGCATCGTCTCGCAGGGCATCGCGTAGATCTTGCCGTCGATGGTGGCGGCGCCGAAGGAGGAGGGGAACAGCCGGTCCTTGACGGCGGGGTTCTGGTCGAACCACGAGGTGAGGTCCTCGACCTGGCCCGCCTGCACGTAGCTGCGCAGCCCGCCGCCGCCCCAGCCCCAGATGAGCGTGGGCGCCTGCCCGGCCCCGATCGCCGTCTTGATCTTCGTCTTGAAGGCGTCGTTCTGGAAGGTCGTCCCCGTGATCTTGCCGTTGGGGTTGGCCTGGTTGAACCGCTCCACGGTCCTGGTGCGCACGCCTTCCTGCGGCTGGACCGACAGGTACCAGTAGGTGGCGCCCCCGCCGCCCCCGCCGCCACTCGCGCCGGTGCCGGGTCTGGTCGGCCCCGAGCTGCCGCAGGCGGCGAGCGCGGCTCCCAGGGGCAGTCCCATGGAGAGGCTGAGGAACGTACGGCGGGATGTTGTCCTGGACTCCACGCTGATCTCCGTACTCGAATGCCGGGGGTTGGCCGCGGCGCGTTGATCATCGGATGCGGTGGCCGGCGGTCGTGGATCAGCACCCCCCGATGCCGCTCCTCCCCTCCACCTGACAGGTCTCGAAACATTTGCGAAATGACCGCGCGGCACGTCAATCTAGATTTCGGTCATAGGCGTGTCAAGCCCCTACGGGGACAGGGATCCCGCTCGGCGGGACAGAGATCCGTGGGGTACTCTCGCATGGGCACTCAGCTGGTCATTCGGACAGAGGAAGGCTCTCGGTCGAGGTCGTCCAACAGTGTCGAAACATTGCGAAACATGCATCAGGAACCGGTTGCTAAGGAGACCAACACATGACGGCGCTAGATCGGACTCCCGCAGCGGACCGGGCCCTCCACCCCTGGCAGGACCCGACCCTGCCCGTGGCCGACCGGGTCGACGCCCTCCTCGCGGAGATGACCCTGGAGGAGAAGGTCGCCCAGCTCGGCAGCCAATGGGCCGGCAACGCCATGCGGCACGTCGGCCGGCCCGATCCCGATCCCGCTCCCGATTCCGGTGACGACCCCGACCCCGGTGACGACCCCGATGCCGGTGCCGGTGCCGGTGGGACGGTGAACGTGGCGCCGGTGCAGGACGCGTTCGCGGCGGCCGGGACGGTCCCCTTCGAGGAGGCGACCCGTCACGGGCTCGGTCACCTGACCCGCGTGTTCGGCAGCGGGCCGGTGACCGTGGCGGAAGGCGCCGCGGAGCTGGTCCGGCTCCAGCGTTCGGTCGTCGAGCGTTCCCGGCTCGGCGTTCCCGCGCTCGCCCACGAGGAGTGCCTCACCGGATTCACCACGTACGGCGCGACCGTCTATCCCGCGGCCATCGCCTGGGGCGCGACGTTCGACCCCGACCTGGTGGAGCGGATGGCCGCCGCCATCGGCCGCGACATGCGCGCGGTGGGCGTGCACCAGGGCCTGTCCCCGGTGCTGGACGTGGTGCGCGACTACCGCTGGGGCAGGGTCGAGGAGACGATGGGCGAGGATCCGTACCTCGTCGCGATGCTCGGCGCGGCCTACGTCCGGGGGCTGGAGAGCGCCGGGATCATCGCCACCCTCAAGCACTTCGCCGGCTACTCCGCCTCGCGGGCGGCCCGCAACCACGGTCCCGTCCCGATGGGGCGCCGCGAGCTGATGGACATGATCCTGCCGCCGTTCGAGATGGCCATCGTCGAGGGCGGGGCCCGCTCGGTGATGAACTCCTACTCCGACGTGGACGGCGTCCCGGCCGCCGCCGACTCCTGGCTGCTGACCGGCCTGCTGCGCGAGGAGTGGGGGTTCACCGGCACCGTCGTCTCCGACTACTGGGCCGTACCGTTCCTCGCGATGATGCACGGGGTCGCCGCCGACACCGACGACGCCGGCGTCCAGGCGCTCACCGCGGGCGTCGACGTGGAGCTCCCCGACACCATCGGTTTCGGCCCGCACCTGGCCGAGCGGGTACGCCGGGGCGAGCTGCCGGAGTCCCTGGTGGACCGGGCGGCGCGCCGCCTGCTCACCCAGAAGGCCCAGCTCGGGCTGCTCGACCGGGACTGGACTCCCGAGGGCTCGGTCGCCGCGGCCGGCGTCGTGGACCTCGACTCGCCGTCCAACCGCGCGCTGGCCCGCGAGATGGCCGAGCGGTCCGTCGTCCTGCTCGACGCCGGCACGGCACTGCCCCTGCTCGGAGAGGGCCGCCCGGCGCCGCGCCGCGTCGCCGTCGTCGGCCCCGGCGCGGCCGACCCGCGCACCTTCATGGGGTGCTACGCCTTCCCCAACCACGTGCTGCCGGGCCACCCCGGCCTCGGGCTCGGCATCGACGCGCCCAGCGTCCTCGACGCCCTGCGGGCCGAACTGCCCGGCGCCGAGATCGTCCACGAACAGGGCTGTGACGTGCGGGGCGAGGACCGCTCGGGCTTGGCCGCCGCGGTCGCCGCCGCCCGCGAGGCGGACGTGTGCGTCGCCGTCGTGGGCGACCTCGCGGGCTTGTTCGGGCAGGGGACCTCGGGCGAGGGCTGCGACGCCGAGGACCTCCGGCTGCCAGGGGTGCAGTCCGACCTGCTGGCCGGCCTGGCCGCCACGGGGACGCCCGTCGTCGTGGTCGTCGTCTCGGGCCGCCCGTACGCCCTGGGCGAGGCGCACGCCGGGGCCGCGGCGCTCGTACAGGCGTTCATGCCTGGTGAGGAGGGTGGTGCGGCGATCGCCGGTATACTCTCCGGTCGTGTCCAGCCCGGAGGCAAGCTGCCCGTGCAAATCCCCCGCCGGCCGGGCGGACAGCCCGGCACCTACCTGCAACCACCGCTGGGGGCCGACAGCCGGGGCATCAGCAACCTCGACCCGACCCCGCTGTTCCCGTTCGGCCACGGCGCCTCCTACACCACCTTCGAGGTCGGCGACCTGCGGATCAGCGACGCCGAGGTTCCCACCGACGGCGAGTTCACCGTGTCCGTCCGCGTCCGCAACACCGGCGGCAGGGCGGGCGACGAGGTCGTCCAGCTCTACCTGCGTGACGTCCTCGCCCAGGTCACCCGGCCGGTGAGACAGCTGACCGGCTTCGCGCGGATCCGGCTGGAGCCCGGCGCGAGCACCGAGGTGAGCTTCCGCGTGCACGCCGACCGGACCGCGTTCACCGGCCGCGACCTGCGGCGGATCGTCGAGCCGGGCGAGGTCGAGGTGCTCGTCGGCACGTCCGCGACCGACCTGCCGTGCCGCGGCGGCGTCACGCTGACCGGTCCGTCGCGGGTCGTCGGCCACGGCCGGCGGCTCGTCACGCCCGTCGAGGTGGGGTCGCCGCCGGGCTCCGCCGCCGGGCGACAGGAGGGAAGAGATGCGGGCAAGTCCTAGACGCGCCACGCTGGCCACCGTCGCGGCGTCGGCCGGTGTGTCCGTCGCGACCGTCTCCAAGGTGCTCAACGGCCGCAGCGACGTCGCGCCGGCGACCCGTTCCCTGGTGCAGTCGCTGCTGCAGCAGCACGACTACGTCGCGCCGTCACCGCGCCGCGCCGAGGTCGGCGCGCTCGCCACGGTCGAGGTGCAGTTCGACACCGACTTCAACGCCTACTCCACCGAGATCATCCAGGGGGCGGTGGAAGCCGGGGCCGAGGTCGAGGTGGGGGTCGTGGTCAGCATCCGCAAAGGCGCCGACCGCACCGCGGCATGGGCCCGCGACCTGGTCGCCGCCGGGCGCCGGGCGCTGATCGCGGTCACCAGCGAGCTGACCTCCGGCCAGTTGGCCGCTCTGTCCCGGGCCCACCTGCCGCTGGTCGTGATCGATCCGCTCAACCTGCCACGCGCCCGCGTGACCAGCGTCGGGTCGACCAACTTCGCCGGCGGCCTGGCCGCGACCCAGCACCTGCTCTCCCTCGGCCACCGGCGCATCGCCTACATCGGCGGTCCGGCGACGGCGGCCTGCAACCAGGCCCGCCTGCACGGATACCGCGCCGCCATGGAGGCCGAGGGGGTGCCCGTGCTCCCTGACCACGTGCGGACGGGGCACTTCCGCTACCACGACGGCGTGGAGGGTGGCGCGGCCCTGCTCGACCTGCCCCAGGCCCCGACGGCGATCTTCGCGGGCAGCGACGAGACCGCGCTCGGCGTCATCGAGGCCGCCCGGGCGCGGGGGCTGCGCATCCCCGAGGACCTCAGCGTCGCGGGCTTCGACGACACCCAGATCGCCCGGATGGCCTCGCCGCCTCTGACCACCGTCCGCCAGCCCCTGCGCGAGATGGGCAGGGTCGCCCTGCGCACGGCGCTCCGCCTGGCGGCGGGCGAGCAGATCGACTCGCACCACGTCGAGCTCGCCACCGAGTTGGTCGTGCGCGGATCGACCGCTCCCGCCTCGCGGGATACGAGGCCCGGCGCCGGACGTCCGGGAAGGTAGCCGGGTCAGCGCCACGTCCGCCACGGTCGAAGTCCCCAGTCACGTGAAACGTGCGGGAGATGGCGTGATCGAGACAGGGCATCCGTCCGAGAACGATCTGGTAGCGAAGATCCCATTTTTGGAGGCATTTCCAGTACCTTGAGGCCACTTGGGCCAATTTTCCGGTCCTGCACTGATCGTCCGGAAAGGTTTGTCGATGTCGCTACCCCGCCAGGTGCCGAGCCTCATGGCACCCACCGCGTTCTTCCGTCCGGGATCAGCACGCCGCGGCGCCGCGGCCCTGGGTCTCGCCGCCACAATGACCTTAGCCGGAGTCGCGGCGACCTCGGCCCCCGTCAGCGCTTCCGCCGATGTCCCCGTCGGACCGGTGTTCACGGACGGCATGGCCCAGCCGGTTTTCTCCTCGAACCGCAATGACTGGATCCGCGAGGAAGTGTGGGTCGAGACCTCGATCGACAGCGACGGCGACGGACGGAACGACCGGGTGCACGCCGAGGTCACCCGGCTCCGGGAGACGGAGACGAGCGGTCTGAAGTCGCCCGTGGTGTACGAGGCCAGCCCTTACTACGCCGGCGGCAACCCGGTCGCGAACCACAATGTCGATCACGAACTCCACGAGGCGCTCCGCCCGGGCAAGGGCTGGATGAACCGCGGTGGCTCGGTGAAGGACCCGGCGGCCGACGAGCGGCTGGCCGCCATCGCCGCCGACGCCGGCGAGGCCGGGGCCGACGCGGCCGCGGGCACCGGCCCGCAGCCCATCATCAGCACCAGCCACGAGGCGAACTGGCTGCCCCGCGGTTTCGCGGTGGTCCATGCCGAGTCGCTGGGCAGCGGCAAGTCCGACGGCTGTCCGACCACCGGCGGGCGCAACGAGACCATCGGCGCGAAAGCGGTCGTCGACTGGCTGAACGGTCGCGCGAAGGCCTACAACGCCGCCGGCGGCGAAGTCGACGCGACGTGGACGACCGGCAAGGTCGGCATGATCGGCACGTCGTACAACGGCACCCTGCCCAACGCGGTCGCGAGCACCGGTGTCGAGGGTCTCGAGGCCATCGTGCCGATCTCGGCGATCTCGAGCTGGTACGACTACTACCGCGCGAACGGCGCCGTGGTCGCCCCGGGCGGCTACCAGGGCGAGGACGCCGACGTGCTGGCGGAGTACGTCTACACCCGCGCGGACAGGCAGTCCTGCCGGGGCGTGATCGAGGAGCTCGCGGAGACTCAGGACCGGGTCACCGGCGACTACAGCGCGTTCTGGGACGAGCGTAACTACATGAACGACGTCGACCAGGTCCGCGCCGCGGTGCTGGTCGCGCACGGGCTCAACGACTGGAACGTCAAGACCAAGCACGCCGTGCAGTGGTACGAAGCGCTCAAGGCGCGCGGAGTGCCGCACAAGATCTACCTGCACCAGGGAGGGCACGGCGGCTCCCCCAGCGTCAACGTGCTCAACCGCTGGTTCACCCGCTACCTGTGGGGTTACCAGAACGGTGTGGAGAACGACCCGCGGGCGCTGGTCCAGCGGGAGAACAGGACGCTGGTGGAATACGCCGAATGGCCCGAACCGGCCACCGCGGACGCCGCGCTCAACCTGGCGCCCGGCGCGGACGGCGCCTCCGGAGAGCTCACCCTCGACAACACCCGCCAGGGCGAGCCGGTGATCGAGACGATCGTCGACGACGCGACGAAGCGCGCGCAGACTCTCGCCGATGCCGCGACGTCTCCGAACCGGCTGGCCTACAAGTCGGCGCCGTTGAGCGGGCCGGTCCAGCTCAGCGGCACGCCGCTGGTATCGCTGCGGATGTCCTTCGGCCAGCCGGCCGCGAACGTCACGGCACTGCTCGTCGACTACGACCAGAACGGCAAGGCGAAGATCATCACCCGTGGCTGGACGGATCCGCAGAACCGCAAGTCGATCTCGCGGACCGAGCCGGTCAAGCCGGGCACGCCATACCGGCTCGACTTCGACATGCAGCCGCACGACTACGTGTTCGCGGCGGGACACCGCATCGGCATCGTCCTGCTGTCGAGTGACTACGACTACACCATCCGCCCCACCCCCGGTGCGACGCTGAACCTCGACACCACGAAGAGCACGGTCACGCTGCCGCTCGTCGGCGGAGCGGCCGCGTTCGCCGCGGCGAACGGCTGACCCGGGTCCCGACCGGCCGGGCGGGC